>JBMDWQ010000013.1:0-15544 GCA_048594675.1 Microbacterium sp.
CCGACGAGCCAGTCGAAGGACTCCGTCTGCAGCGCGAGAAGGTCGGGGACCGTCAGCGTGTCGGAGATCTTGGCGAACGAGAGGCGGGATGCTCCGCGGCCGTTCTTCGGGGTGGTGGTGGAATTGGTTGCGTTGCGCGCAGCAGCCAAGGGGATTACCTCCGTGAGCCCGGGCAGGGCGGGTGTTCCTTGTCGACAGGTGGAGTGCTCCCGGAACCGAAACCTGCCGCACGCGCTGCCGCGAAGCGACAGGGGCGCAGGCACAAGCCGACCACCATATGAGGGCAAGGGGAAGGGAGCGCAACTACCCACTATAGACCGGGCGACGCGCCGTGTCCAGTCGAATCCTTGACGAGTTTCTGTGACTGCGGTATAACCGCGCGGACGGCGTCAGCGGGCGTGCCGGAACCGCAGCCGCGTGCCGGGTCGCGCGTGAGCGAGCAGGTCGCGCGAGGCGTCGGTGACCACCGCGATCACGGGGTAGCCGCCCGTGACGGGGGCGTCCGGCCCGAGGATGACCGGCCGCCCCGACGGCGGGACCTGGAGGGCACCGGGGACCATGCCCTCGCTGGGCAGCTCGGCGTCGTCGCGGCGTTCCAGCGCCGGACCGTCCAGCCGCAGGCCGACTCGGTCGACCTCGTGCGACACCGTCCACACGGCGTCGAACAGGAGCGGAAGGGCGGAGGGCACGAAGAAGTCGGCGCGCGGGCCAGCCGCCAGTGCCACCTCGACGACGTCGTCGACCGGCGGACCCCAGGGCGCCAGAGGCAGCGCCGGGACCGGTTGCCGGGCGTCCTCCCCCACCGGGACCACATCACCGGCGCGCAACGGCTCCGGACCGACGCCGGCGAGAGTGTCCGTGGCGCGGGAGCCGGCCACGTCGGGCACCGCGATCCCGCCTCGCACCGCGAGGTAGGCGTAGGCGCCGTGACCGAGCCGGTCGATCCGCAGCTCGATCCCGCGTCGCCACCGGTGCGCCTGATACGGGTCCACCGGCCGCCCGTCGAGGAGGACCGGACCCCACCCCCCGGCGACGGCGAACCACAGGTCGTCCTCGGCGACGGCGCGCCAGCCGCCGAGGGCGATCTCGACACCGGCCGCACGCTCGTCGTTGCCCACGAGACGATTCGCCGTCCGCAGGGCGGTGCGGTCGAACGCTCCCGAGGGGGCGATGCCGTCGGCGACGTGCCCCGTACGGCCCTGGTCCTGGATCGTGGCACGCAGCCCTGGGTCACGCACCCGGAACGAGGCGGCCGGGGGACGCCGTGCCGCCTCGCGCACGGCGACCGGAGCGACCGCCGTCGAGAGGGCACGAGAGGGCACGAAGCGCACGCGGTCGCCGGGGGCCAGAAGCGTCGGGACGGGAGCGGCGGGGTCGAACAGGCGCGCCGAGGTCGTCCCGATCAGCCGCCAGCCGCCGGGGGTGTCGCGCGGGTACGCGCCGGAGAACTCGCCCGCGACGGCGACCGCACCCGCCGGCACGCGCGTGCGCGGCGTGGAGCGGCGGGAGATGCGAAACGGCCAGTCCGCGCTCACGAGGTAGCCGAAGCCGGGCGCGAACCCGGTGAAAGCGACCGTCCACGACGCCGCCGCGTGGCGGGCGGCGAGCGCATCGGCGCTCGTGCCGAGCTCGGTCGCGAGCTCCAGGAGGTCCTCACCGTCGTACACGACGGGAAGATCCACGGGTGCGCCAGAGGGCGGCAGGACGTGTGCCGGCGCTCCGGCGAGGGTCTCCTCGATCCATCGACGGGTCGCGGCGAGTGCGCCCGGACCGCCCTCGACAATCACGAGGACGGTCCGGGCCGCAGGCACGATGTCGACGACGGGCGGCGGCGGAGAGGCAGCGATCGCCTCCCGCGCGGCGAGCACCTGCTCCACCGAGGGGAGTTCCACGAGCAGCGCGCGGTCGCCCATCGGACGGATGACCGGGACGGGGGACGCACTCACCACGGCGCGGCCACCGCGATGCCGGCGGCGTCGAGCGCGGCGCGCACGGCGCGCGCCATCTCGACGGCTCCGGGAGAGTCGCCGTGGACGCACAGGGACGACGCCTGGACAGGCACCACCGTGCCGTCGACGGCGGTCACCGACCCCTCGGCCACCATGCGCACCGCCCGGGCGGCGACCACCTCGGGATCGTGGAGCAATGCGCCGGGCTGCGAGCGCGGGACGAGGGTGCCGCCGGGCAGATATCCACGATCGAGGAACGCCTCGCGCAGGAACGGAAGTCCCCGGGTCGACGCGGCGTGCTCGATCTGACCGCCCCCGCCGAGCAGTATCAACAGGCGCCCGAGGTCCGCCGACACCTCGGCGACAGAGCCGGCCACGGCACGCGCGGCCGACTCATCGGCGGCGACCACGTGATAGAGCGCTCCGTGCGGCTTGACGTACCGGACGTCCGCGCCCGCCGCCACCAAGGCCGTGATCTGCTCCCGCACCTGCCGACGAAGCACCCGCGGGTCGACCGTCTGCACGGCGCGCCCGAATCCCTCCCTGTCGACGAACGAGGGATGGGCCCCCACGGCGACGCCGTGAGCGCGCGCCTGCGCGACTGCCGCGCGCATCGACTCCGCGTCGCCGGCGTGTCCGCCGCACGCGATCGAGGCGCTCGAGATCAGGGGGTAGAGGGAGTGGTCATCGGCGGTGGCGACGCCGTCGACGGTCTCGCCGAGGTCGGCGTTGAGGTCGATGGCGGGCATGCCCCCACGGTACCGGCGCGCGCCCTGCGCGACCGAGCCTGCATAACTCCTCCAGGCCGAGACGAGACGAGGACCGGAGATGAGGAGTTGCGCAGGCACCGGCGTCACGCGCCGCCGCCCCGGTAGCGTGGACGCATGGCGCGGGCGCGGATCGAGCAGTCGGGTCCCTCGGTGCGCCTGTCGGACGGTGCGGTCGCCCGCGTGGTTCCCAGCCGGTTCGCCGGAGGGTGGGAGCTCGACGTCGACGGCACACCGCAGTCGCACGTCGACCTCGACGACCCGACGCACTTGCACTTCGAGTACGTCGCCCGCATGGCCGCCGTCGTCGATCGGCTCCGCCTTCCCGGGCAGCCTCTGACGGCCGTCCACCTCGGCGCGGGGGCCCTCACCCTCCCGCGGTACGTCGAGCACACGCGACCGGGTTCCCGGCAACAGGTGATCGAACTGGAGCCGGCCCTGATCGGACTCGTCCGCGAACAGCTGCCGCTGCCGCGGGGCGCCCAGATCCGGGTGCGGATCGGAGACGCGCGCGAGGTCGCGGAGCGCCTTCCGGCCGGGCTGATCGGGGCGGCCGACCTCGTGGTCTCCGACGTCTTCGCGGGCGCGCGCACGCCCGCGCACGTCACGAGCGTCGAGTACTACGGCATCCTCGCGCGCCTGCTCGCGCCCGACGGCGTGCTGCTGGTCAACGTGGCCGACGGCGCCGGGCTCGCGTTCGCGCGCCGCCAGGTGGCCACGGTCGCCCACGTTCTGGAGCACGTGATCGTGCTCGCCGAGGTGCAGACGCTGAAGGGCCGCCGATTCGGCAACCTCGTGATCGCCGCCTCGAGCGCACCGCTTCCCACCGAGTGGCTGCCGCGGCTCATGGCGGCCGGACCCCATCCCGCGAAGGTGGCTCAGGGCGCGGAGATCGAGGAGTTCGTCCGCGGCGCCCGGATAGCCACCGACGCCGACGCCACCGACTCCCCCGCCCCCGCCGCGTCGGTCTTCGAACGCTGACCTCGGCGCGCCCTCGACTGGTTCGTACGCACCCGGGCGAGACTGGAGGGGCGAACCGCGAGCGTCGGAGGGAGAGACGGTGAGCTACATCCTCGGATACGACGCGGAGACCCTGCGAGAGCTGGTGGATCCTCGTCAGTGCAAGGACCGGCTGGACGAGCTGGGCGATCAGCGGAGCCTTCCCGCTCTGCTGGAGCGCGTCTGGCTGCTGAAGGTGCTCGACCGCCTCGACGACGCGCTCGTCGTCTCCGAGCAGTCCGTCCGGGTCGCCCGCATGGGCGGCACGCGCAAGGATCTGCTGCGTGCCCGCATCCTGCACGCGACCGTGCTGCAGCACCGGGGCGCCTTCGCCGCCGCCGTGCAAGAGCTCACGACGTGCGCCGAGGAAGCCGAGGGTCAGGGCTGGTCCGCGCTCGCGGCGTTCGCGGTGCAGCACCGGGGCAAGGTCCACTACGACGCACAGGACTATGCCGCTGCCCGAGCCGACTTCAAGCGCGCGTTGTTCCTGCGCCAGGAGTCGGGAGCTCCCGAGGAACAGCTCGAATCGACGTTGCTGGCCATCGACGCCGCCGATCGGCGGCGCACGGCCGTCGCCAGCTGAGTGTCCGACGGCACGCCTATCCTTCCGGCATGACGGATCTTCGCGTGGTGCGCCGTGAGGCGGAGCACCTCATCGCCACGCACCTGGACGCGTCCTGGACGTTCGCCTTCGACAACGCCAAACGTCGTGCGGGCGCCTGCGACTACACGCGGCAGCGCATCACGGTGTCGCGGTATCTCGCCGCTCGCTACGACGACGAGACGAACCGCCAGACGCTTCTCCATGAGATCGCGCACGCGCTGGCGGGGGCCCAGGCAGGTCACGGCGCGGGATGGAAGCGGATCGCTCGTTCGCTCGGCTACACGGGAGGCGTCACTCACCGTGGCGAGACGGCCACCGAGCTCGCTCCGTGGGTGGGGCTGTGCCCGGCCGGTCATGTCGCGTATCGGCACCGTCGGGCGACGCGGCCGACCTCGTGCGCCCGATGCTCCCCCCGCTTCGACGAACGGTTCCTCTTCTCGTGGACCCGGCGGGAGATCAGCGCCGCCACGCGCCGCGCCGCGCTCACCCCTCGCTGAGCCCGCGACCCGGCCGGCACCGAGACGACAGCGCGCAGAAGGCGCCGTCTCGCAGCACGGGCACCGTCGGCGACCCATCGATCTCCGCCGCCCGGCGCACCTCTTCGGCCGCTCCGCGCTCGAGGAGCTCCTGCCCCGACCCGCTCGCGCTGAGGAGATGACGCACCGCGCCCCGCAGACCCCGGAACGCCTCTCCCGCCGCCGCAGCCTCGGGCGCGGTGTGATCGATGCCGCGGATCCCGAGCGCGTCGATCACGGCGCCCGCACCGAGGAGGTCCTCGACAGCGAATCGCACCGGAGCATCGGCGGCGCCGGGCACGCGTTCCCCGGCGCAGATGACCGCGATGCTCGTACGCCGGCCGCGGCGGCGCTGCTCGGCGGCGACGGCTTCCGCCACGGCCGACGCGTTGCGCAAGCACCCGAGGAGCACGAGGGCCCCGCCGCGGCCCGCCTCCTCGGCCACGGCCGCGCCGTTGCGGGACACCGCGTGCGCGTGCTCATCGAGGGCGACGGGCCCGTCGGCCACCGCCTCCGTGACGCTCGACGAGAACCGCAGCACGTCCACGACCACGACGACGTCGGCCGGCGCCAGTCGCCGCAACCCCTCCAGTCCCCATTCGCACCGCACCTGATAGCGGGACTGGTCGAAGGGTGACACGGGTGCGGCGGAGGAGCTCACGGTTCCAGGCTAGAGGCCCACGCGAACCGCTCAGTCCGCTCGCTCGTGAGTGCGGGCGTCGATCACGGGTCGCAGGGCCCGGACGAGTCCCAGTACGTTGCGGGCTCCCCGCTGCAGCTCCCCCACCGTCAGGCCGCCGGGCGCGGCGACCGACTGGACGATCGTGTCATCGGCGTACGCCTGGGGGCCGTCCTCCGTCTTGACCCCTCCGGGCATCAGCACGTCGACCTGGGCGCGCACTCGGTAGGCGTTGTTCGCCAGGGCGGGGAAGTCGGGATCGACGGCGTCCTCCATCCACCAGTCGGTGACCACGCAGCCCTCGTAGCCCCACTCTCCGCGCAGGATGACGGTGACGAGATCGTGATGGTAGTGCGCCCACACCCCGTTGACCTGGTTGTAGGAGGTCATGAGCGCGAGCGGCCGAGCCTCGCGCACACAGATCTCGAACCCCCGCAGGTAGATCTCGCGCAGAGCACGCTCGGAGACGCGGGAGTCGTTGCGGGTGCGGTTGGTCTCCTGATTGTTGGCCGCGAAGTGCTTCGGGCACGCGGCGACACCCTGCGACTGCACCCCGCGTACGACGGCAGCCGCCGTACGCCCCGTGACGAGGGGGTCTTCGGAGAAGTACTCGAAGTTTCGCCCACAGAGCGGATCGCGGTGGATGTTCATGCCGGGGCTGAGGAGCACGTCGGATCCCTTGCGGATCATCTCCTGGCCGTGGAGCGTGGTCAGCTCGGTCACGAGCGGGAGATTCCACGTGGAGGCCAGAGCGGTGCCGGAAGGAAGGAGCGACGCGTAGGCGGAGAGCCGGATGCCGCTCGGCCCGTCGGTCGTGGTCACCGGGCGGATGCCCTTGTCGCGGAGCGAGGTGGTCACCCCTCCCAGCACGCCGGCGTTCCCGGCGGCACCGAGCGGTGAGTGCATCGTGACATCGCCTCGGGCGAGGTCGGCAAGCTCCGTCACGTCGAGTTGCGCCACGAACGCCTCGAGGGTCGCGGTGCCGTCATCGACGTCGTCGAGGCGGATCCCGACGTCGCCCGTGATGGTCGTGGCGGGCGGCAGCTCGGATTCGATCCGTCGCTTCCGGTCCACCGTCGCCCGAGGCACCGGCTCCCAGCCCACGCGGGCCCGACCCTGGTCGTCCCGATCCACCCGCATGCGCGAGAAGTCCTGCACGGGGGCGGCAGCTTCGCTCACCTGTCGGACGACCCGCAGCGCGTCGCGGGTCACCGTCGCGACAGTCGCCGCCGATCGCACGTCGGTGCCGACGTGGAAGAGGTAATCCCCCGCCTCCAGCACCCAGGCGTGACGATGCCCGGTCGTTCCCGCGTCGTCGTAGGAGGCCAGCTCGTCGAAGGCGACGCGGAGGACGACCCGCTCGCTCTCGCCCGGTGCGAGCATCTGCGTCTTGTGGAAGGCGGCGAGCACGCGTGCGGGCTGCGACAGGGCGACCCCCGGCGCGGTCGCATAGACCTGCAGGGTCTCCTTTCCGGGAGCGGCGCCGATGTTGCGCACGTCGATCGAGAACTCGATCGCCACGTCGTCGGCCTGCACCACGCGGGGATCGATCTCGAAGTCGGTGTACCCGAGGCCAAAGCCGAACGGGAACTGCACCCGATCCGGGGCGAAGGTCTCGAAATAGCGGTAGCCGACGAAGACGTCCTCGGCGTAGACGTTGACGTCGCGTCCGCCGAAGTTCGCCGAGCTCGGGTAGTCGTCGTACGACCACGCGATCGTGTCGGTGAGCTTCCCGCTGGCCGGGACCTCGCCGGCCAGGACCGCGGCGACCGCGCGGGCTCCCTCCATGCCGCCCTGCCAGGCGTACAGCACACCGGAGATGAGATCGCCGTAGTCGGCGATCCAGGAGAGGTCCATGACGTTGCCCGCGTCGACGACGACGACCGTGCGCGCGAAGGCGGCGGTCACGGTGTCGAGCATCGTCCGCTCGGCGCCGGTGAGCTCGAAGCTCCCGGGCTCGCGCAGGCTGTCGCGCGCTTCGCCGGCAGCCCGGCCGATCACCACGACGGCCACGTCGGCGCGGCCCGCTGCGGCACCGGCCACCTCGGCCAACAGGGGCATCTCCGGGAAGTGGTGCGGCCACTGGCCCCACGTTCCCGTCAGCTCGGGCGGATGCTCACGGCACCACCGCCGGTAGAGCTCCGCGAGCTCGTCGTCGACGATCACGCCCGCGTCGCGCAGTCCGGCGACGAGGTTCCAGACGTACGGGACCTTCACGTCGCCACCGGAGCCGTAGCCGACCGCGAACCAGTCGAGCTGGACACGCCCGAACACAGCGACGGTGGCACCCGCGAGCGGGAGGACGCGCCCTTCGTTGCGGAGGAGGACGACCCCCTCGGCAGCAGCCTGACGCGCCACGCGACCGAGGGCGGGATCGAGGGTCGGGTCGGTGTCCTCCAGGACGGTGGACAGCTGCGCGACCGACTCGACGGCCATGACGCCGTGCGAGCGGTCACCGGATTCGGTGACGGGAGTGGTGGGCATGGTCGATCCTCGCTCGCCGTGATGTGCGGCGCAAGTGTGTGGGAGCGCTCCCACGTTACCGGATGCGGCCGCATCCGAGAGACACTGGAGCATGCGGATCCTGCTCAAGCTCCGACTCGACTGCGATGCCGACGCGGCATGGCGGGCTCTCCACTCCCCGCGCGCCGTCGGCGAGCTCTACGGCCCCTTCGTGACACTGGTCCCGATGGCCGCCGAGGGCTTGCCCACGCGCTTCGAACCCGGAATGGATGCGCCGGTGCGCATGGGAGTGGACACCCGCGTCGCCGGGACGATCCCCTTGGGGGCGCAGCTCATCCACGTGAGCGACCTCCACACGGAGGATCGGCACGGGCCCGTCCGCATCTTCCGCGACAGCGGCATCCCCCTCACCGGTCCGTTGGCCTCACTCGACGTCTGGGATCACCAGATGGCTGTCTCTCCCCTCCCCGGAGATCCGAGCCGCACCCTGTGGCGGGATCGCCTCGTGATCGGGGGATCGACGGCAGCGGCGCTCTGGCCCGCACTGTGGGCGACGTGGCAGTGGCGCGGGGCGCGGCTGCGGCGGCTGGCCCCGACCTGGGCGCACGAGCCAGACTCCTCCGACGCCGACGACTGACTCCCGCGGCGGGTCGGCCGGCGCGGGAGTCAGTCGTGCGCGGGCCCGGATCTCCGGGCCCGCCGTCACTCGGCGAGCGCCTCCACGGGGGTGGCGCGAGTGGCAAGCCGCGTGGGAACGACGGCCGCGATGAGGGTGAGGACCGCGGTCGCGACGGCCACGATCAGCGTCGGGACGACCGGAACCGCCGGCAGCACGAACGTCGGAGACATCCACTGCGGCGGCATCGGCACCGAGCCCAGCACCGACTGCGCGGCGATCCACCCGTAGGCCGTTCCCAGCAGCAGTCCGAAGACCAGCGCCGTGAGTGTCACATGGGTCGCCTCCAGCAGCACCATCCGCCGCACCTGCCCGGATGTGAGTCCGAGCGCACGAAGGAGCCCCAGCTCGCGGCGGCGCTGCACCACGCCGATCGTGAGCAGGTTGACCAGCCCCACGCCCGCGATGACGGCGCTGACGGCTACAAGGGCCATCATCACGGCGGCGAACGAGTCGACCATCTGGTTGAAGTACATGTCCGGCTCGCCGCCGCTGGAGGCCGTGATGAGCGACTTGGCAGACTCGGCCGCCACCGCGAACATCGTCACGAGCGCGACGCCCATGACGACGCCGATCGCCATCCGGCTGGAGCGCTCGGGGTAACGCAGGGCGTTCTCCGCCGCGAGCCGTGCGGTGGCCGACCGGCCGAACAGACGCCCGGTGAGGCGCAGCAACGGCGGCATGATCACGACGGCGGCCAGGCTCAACGCCGTGAACGAGAAGAGACCGCCGAAGAAGGCGACGATCACCCCGAGCGGAGTGATGAGGCCCAGCAGCAGACCACCGACGAGGAAGAGGACCCCCACCGCGCCGAGGACGATCGTCGCGGCGTTGCGACCGCGCTGGCGCGCCGCGACCTCGTGCGCCTGCTCGACAGACCCGCCGAGCGCCTGCAGCGGCGTCACCGTCAGGACGCGCCTCGACCCGGCCCACGCCGCCGCCCACGTGGTGAGAGTCACCACCACGACGGGAAGGACGCTCGCCGGCTGCACGCCGGGGTATCCCACCGAGACGCCCATGAAGCGGTCGAGCATCGGGAGCCCGATCATCGCGACGACGGTCCCGGCTCCCCAGCCGAGGACCGCTCCGATCGCGCCGACGACGAAGCCCTGCCGCGCGATCTCCGCTCGCTGCGACCGCGCCGAGGCGCCGATGAGGCGCAGCAGCGCGATCCGTCGCGTGCGGCCGGCCACGATCGTCGCGAACGTGTTGGCGGTGACGATCGCCGCGACGTACACCGCGACCGCGAGGAGCAGCGCGCTGAGGAGGGCCGCGATCGCCGCGAGGGTGTCGGACGTGCCGTAGGTGGGGGTCGCGAGGAACACACCGGACAGGTACGCCGTCGCGCTGATCAGGAGGACGCCGAAGGCGACCGAGATCGCCGAGACGAGGATCGTCGCCCCCATCCCGCGCTCGCGCAGCCACGACCAGCGCCCCCCGGGCGCCTGTGCAGCGGTGGCCGTGGGAACGGGAGCCGCGGCGACGGCGGTCATGCCGTCACCTCGGCGGCGAGCATGTGGGCGGAGATCTCCTGGGCGCTCTGGCGGGGCTTGTCGGAGACGATGCGACCGTCGCCCAGGAAGACGACCCGGTCGGCGTGCGATGCGGCGATCGGGTCGTGGGTGACCATCGCGATCGACTGGCCGTGCTCACGGCTCGTCGCCGCGAGCAGCGCCAGCACCTCGCGACTGGTCTTGGAGTCGAGGTTGCCGGTGGGCTCGTCGGCGAACAGCAGGTCGGGCGCCGTGGCCAGGGCACGCGCGATCGCGACGCGCTGCTGCTGCCCCCCGGAGAGCTGGTGCGGACGGTGCCGCAGGCGCTGAGTCAGGCCGAGGGTCTCCACGAGGCCGTCGATGCGGGCCTTCTCGAGCGCGGTCGGGCGCCGACCGTCGAGGTCGAAGGGCAGCAGGATGTTGCCGAGGATGTCGAGGGTCGGCACGAGGTTGAAGGCCTGGAAGACGAAACCCACGCGGCGACGGCGGAGGATGGTCAGCTCGGTGTCGGACAGGCCCGAGATCTCCGTGTCGCCGATCCACGCACGGCCGGAGGTGGGGGCATCCAGCCCCGCCATGATGTGCATGAGCGTGGACTTCCCGGATCCGGACGGCCCCATGATGGCGGTGAACTCGCCGCGGCGGATGCCGATGCTGACGTCGTCGAGGGCGCGCACACCGCTCTCGCCCGAGCCGAAGGTCTTGGTCAGGTGCTGGACCCGGGCGGCGAGGCCCAGGTCGGTCGATGTGATCTCCATGTCTTCGACGCTAGGTCGGCCACCCCGTCCGCGGCGTCGGTCGCCAGTCGCGAGCGTCTACATCTCAAGGATGATCCGGCGCCCGCTCAGGCCAGGCCGTGCTCGAAGGCGAACACGACCAGCTGCACCCGGTCGCGGAGGCCGAGTTTGGTGAGCACGCGACTGATGTGCGTCTTGACGGTCGCCTCGGAGAGGAACTCGCGCGCGGCGATCTCCGCGTTGGAGAGACCCCGCGCAGCCAGCGCGAAGATCTCCCGTTCACGCTCGGTCAGCGCGGCGAAAGCGGGCGGCGGGGCCTGCGGCGCATCGACGAAGTGAGCGAAGAGGTCGCGCGTCGCGGCGGCCGCGATCACAGATGATCCGGCGTGGACCGTGCGGATCGCCGCGAGGAGGAACTCCGGGTCGGCATCCTTGAGGAGGAATCCGCTCGCCCCTTGCCGGATCGCCCGGGCCGCCGCCTCGTCGAGGTCGAAGGTGGTGAGCATCACCACGCGCGGCGGATCGTCGTCGCGGAGCAGCTGCTCGGTGGCGGTGAGCCCGTCCATCACCGGCATGCGGATGTCCATGAGCACGACGTCGGGACGCGTCTGACGCACGACCCGGAGGGCCTCCTGCCCGTCGCCCGCCTCTCCCACCACTTGCAGGTCGGGCTGGGAGTCGACCACCATGCGGATGCCGGCCCGGAAGAGGGCCTGGTCATCCACGAGGACGACTCGCACCGTCTCACTCACGTCGTTCCTCCGATCGGCAGGCGGGCCGAGACCACGAACCAGTCCGGGCTTCCATTCTCGTCCGCCTGCGGCCCCGCGCTGACCCGGCCGCCCACGAGAGCGGCGCGCTCGTTCATCCCCATGAGCCCGTGGCCGCCGCGAGGCGACTCGGCGACGCCCCGCCGGTTGCGCACCTCCAGCTCGACGGCGTCGGGGTGCCAGGCCAGACGCACGTCGACGTGACCGCCGTCGCCGTGACGGAGAGCATTGGTCAGGGCCTCCTGCAGGATCCGGTACACCGCCAACTGCACGGCCCCCGGGGGCTCGCTCCGAGGCACGGGATCGACGTCCACGCGCAGGTCGACGCCGGCGGCCCGCACCTGCGCATACAGCTGCTCGAGATCGGCGATCGTCGGCTGCGGGCCGTCGGCCTGACTGTGCCGCAGTTGCGTGAGCAGCATGCGGACGTCGGCCAGGGCGGACCGGGCGGTGCTGCCGATCGCCTCGAGCGACGCGGTGGCCGCCGCCGGGTCGGCACTGGCGGCGTATCGCGCGCCGTCGGCCTGGGCGATCACGACGGCGAGGGAGTGCGCCACGACGTCGTGCATGTCGCGGGCGATGCGGTTGCGCTCGGCCTCGATGGCGGTCTCGGCTTCGGCACGCTCCTGCGCCAACCGATTGTCGCGTGCCCGAAAGGCCGTGCGCACGAGGGCGCCGATCGTCCACGACAGGAGGAGGGCGAGGGCAGCGCTGAAGAAGACCGTGATGCCGATGAGCAGATTCGTCTGGATGGCCCCTTCGAGGCTCCAGCCGCCGCGCACGAGGGGCGGCACGATCAGGTATACGGTGATCGCTGCGGCGCCGAGCAGGCTCGAACCGAACCCGAGCCAGAAGAGCAGTCGTGAGCCGTACGCCGCCGTCACGTAGAGGATGCCGAAGATCGCGACATTCGCCGGCAGCGGGGGCAGCCCGAACAGCATCTGCGCGATCGCCATCACCCATGCCAGGGCCAGTGCCAGAGGCGGCGACCAGCGGCGGATCCCCAGGGCGACCGAGAAGCCGGCGCTGAGGATCGTGGCGATCAGCAGCGAACGGGTCGTGTCCACGCCCGTCCAATAACCCAACGGCACCGCCGTGAAGAGCATCGAGATGAGGAAGAACATCGCCGCGCCGACCACGTCGACGACCTGCTGGTACGTCATCAGGGGCCGGAACACACCACGACGCTACGCGAGCGAGGGGCGCGGCGTCATCCACCGGAGGATGTATCCGGCACGGCGAACGGTCGCGCCTGGTCAGTCGACGGCAGGCATCAGGGGGCGGTTCTCGAAGAAGGTCTGGAGGACCACGGTCGTGCGCGTGCGCACCGAGGCCGCCGCGCGGATCTCGCGGATGAGGGCTTCGAGGGCCCGAGGGGTGGCGACGCGGACTAACAGCTTGTACGCCGCGTCGCCGGCGATGGAGTGGCAGGCCTCGATCTCCTCGAGGTGCGCAAGCAGGTCGGGGGCGTCGTCGGGCTGCGCAGGATCCAGCGGGGTGATCTCGATGAACGCGGCGAGCGGCTTGCCGACCTCCTCCGGGTCGATCGTCGCGCGGTACCCCGTGATCGCCCCCTCCGCTTCGAGCCGCTTGAGGCGGGTCTGCACGGCCGAGACCGAGAGCCCCACGGCGGTCGAGAGCTGCGCGAGGGTCGCCCGACCGTCGCGCGCCAAGACACGGACGATGCCGGCGTCCACCTCCGAGAGAGCCATGAGAAAGAAGATACAGGAAAATTTCCTGTGCTCACCGTCATGAGCGGGAAGCAATCCCGTAGAATCACCGAGATCCGTTCACGCGACCCCGACAGGAGGTTCATCATGTCCCTGACAGCCGGCAGCAACCAGACCGTCATCGGCGAGCCCGAGGTCGTCGAGGACGGCCGCGCGCTCGCGCAGCAGCCCGCCTGGCTCGCGCTGAAGGATGCGGTGATCGGCCTGCAGGAGTTGCAGACGCAGGACGGTTCCCTCTCCGACGACGCCGACCCCGCCGAGGCGCGGTCGTACGTCGCCGTCATCGTGGAGGCCATCCGCGCCTTGAGTCCCCTTTTCCCGCACGATGCCGAGTACCTCGCCGCGAGCGTCCACGACTTCCAGCGGTGGGCGGACGGCGGCTTCGGCGTGCCCGACTTCCTGGACTCGCTCACCGCGTTCCAGCCGCAGCAGCACCGTGCGGACGGGCTCACCCACCTCGTCGTCTTCCCGATGTACACGCAGAACGGGTCGCGCAACCGCTTCGTCGAAGCCGTGCTGGTCGAGGTGATCTGGCCGGACTTCATCGCCGAACTGGAGACGACGTACACCAACGCCCTGTTCGTCTCGCTGCGCCTGCTCGACTTCACCCCCGGCTACGAGACCAACTCCGCCGTCCTCTTTCCGGAGACGGTCGCGATGCGCGAGATCCCCACGTTCACGTGGGGAGCGATCTTCCAGGATCGAGAGGCGGCGCGCTATCGCCGCGTCGTGTGCGCCGCCGCGTCCATCACGAAACTCGATCTTCCCGAGGCCGCCGCGCGCATGCTCGATGACCAAGCGCTCACCGAGAAGACGTTCGTGATGTGGGATCTCATCCACGACCGCACCCACATGCGGGGAGACCTCCCGTTCGACCCGTTCATGATCAAGCAGCGGATGCCCTACTTCCTCTACTCACTCGAGGAGTTGCGGTGCGACCTCACCGCCTTCCGCGAGTGCGTGTCGATCGAGAAGACACTGTCGGAACGCACCGACGCGCTCACCTCGGCCGAGGCGGAGATGCTCGAGCACGCGCGGCTCGTGCAGTATGCGGTGATCTTCGACCGCATCTTCCGATTCGCCATCACCGGCACCCGTGTCCGCAACTACGACGGCCTGGGCGGTCAGCTGTTGTTCGCGTGGCTGCACCAGCGCGGCGTCCTGCACTGGACGGACACGGCGCTCGCGTTCGACTGGGACGCGGTGCCGGCGGCCGTCCTCGCCCACGGCGACGCGCTCGACGCGCGCTACTGGCGCTCGATCGACCGCCCCAAAGTCACTCACAGGCGCGCCGCGTACGACCACGTGCGGGCGCCGCTGGAGCCGCACCCGGCGTCGCAGTGGGCGCGGGGACTGCCCGACGAGATCCTGGCGGGACCGCCGAAGGGCTACACCGACGCCGTCCTGGACGACGAGTTCCCGCTCTCGATGTTCTTCGAGGCGCTGGAGAAGAAGATGCGTGACGTGATCGCCTCGACCGAGGGGATCCGCGGCACGGATGACTGAGACCGCGATCGCGAAGCGGACAGTGCTGGTCACGGGGGCGACCGGCGCGAGCGGTCTCGCGGCGACGCGTGCGCTGGTGGGGGCCGGCGCACGCGTGGTCGCCGTCGGACGAGACGCGCGGCGGCTGACGCCCCTCGTCTCGCTCGGCGCGCGTGCCGAGGTCTGCGACCTCACCTCCGAAGAGGCGGTGGGCACCCTCGCCGGCAGGCTCCACGACGACGGCATCCGCGTCGACGGGCTTCTCCACCTCGTCGGCGGGTGGCGCGGGGGCGGCGGGATCCCGGGGCAGAGCGACGAGGACTATCGCTTCCTCGAGCAGTCGTTCACCGCGCTGCGGCACGTCACGCGCATGTTCTGGGGGGACCTCGTGACAGCCCCGGTCGGCCGAACCGCCATCGTCTCCTCGACCGCCGTCGCCCGGCCCCTTGCCGGAGGGGCGAACTACGCAGCGATCAAGGCCGCGTGCGAGGCCTGGGTCCATGCACTGGCGCACGGCTTCGCCCGAGCGGCGCGCGATGCCGGCAGTCCCCTGACCGCGGCGGCGGTCATCTACCGCGTGCGCGCCCTGGCGGAGCGGGAAGACGATCTCGCTCGCGCCTACGTGTCACTGTGGGACCGCCCGGCCGACACCGTCAACGACTCCGTCGTGGAGCTCG
>JBMDWQ010000130.1:0-2907 GCA_048594675.1 Microbacterium sp.
TCCACGGCCGCATCCTCGACCGGCGCGGCGGGTTCCTCGGCCGGAGCCTCCTCCGCTGCGGGCTCCTCCGCCGGAGCGACAGCCTCCTCCTCGGCGGCGGCCGGCGCGGCAGCCGACTCCTCTGCGGGCGTCGCCGCGGCGTCGGTGGTCTCGGTGGTGACGTCCTGCGCGGCTTCTTCGCGCGCAGCGTCGTCGTTCTGGATCTCGGAGATGGACTCCACGAGTTCTCCCTCATACGTATGGATATGACTGACCGCATTGCGGGCCCGTCCACAGGCAGGCGCCCATCCGTCCGCTGGCGTACGCGTCAGCAGACGCGGTTCGCCGGAGCGGGGGTTATGCGGTGGTTCGCAGATGTGCGATGGAGGCCAGATTCACGAACGTGTCGTGGAACCCTCCGTATAGTCCCTCACTGTACCACCCCTGACGTCGACGGCGAGCAGGAGCGGTTCCCACGGAGTGTCTGCCTCGGCGGCGACGGCGACTGCCTCGCGACGCCGTCCCGGGCCGTCGGCGAGCACCAGCACGCTGGGCCCCGCCCCCGAGACGACCGCCGCGAATCCGGCGGCCCGCAACCGCTGCACGAGCGCGTCGGTCGCGGGCATCGCCTGCGCCCGGTAGGACTGGTGGAGCTTGTCCTCGGTGGCGGCCATGAGGAGTTCGGGGCTCTGCGTGAGCGCCGCGATCAGCAGCGCCGAGCGCGAGACGTTGAACACCGCGTCCTCTCGCGGCACGTGCAGCGGCGCAAGGCCCCGCGCCACGCTCGTCGACATCGTGAACTCCGGCACGAACACGAGCGGCGAGACACCGCGGTGCACGAGCAGCTTCTTGTGCTGCGGACCGGCCTCGCCCGTCCAGGCGATCGTGAGCCCTCCGAACAGGGCGGGCGCGACGTTGTCGGGATGTCCCTCCATCTCCGTCGCGAGGCGCAGGAGCAGATCCGGCCCGAACTCGGCCTCGTCGGCAAGCAGGCCCTTCGCGGCGAGCAGACCCGCCACGACCGCCGCGCCCGAAGACCCCATGCCCCGCCCGTGCGGGATCGCGTTGTGTGCGGTGAGCCGGAGCCCCGGGATCTGCTTCCCCACCGCCGCGTAGGCGTGTGCGATCGCTCGCACCACGAGGTGGGAGTCGTCGGTGGGAACGTCGCCCTGGCCCTCGCCCGTGACGGCGATCTCGAGTCGCCGGTCGGGAAGGGCGGACACCGTGAGCTCGTCGTACACGCTGAGGGCGAGGCCCAGCGTGTCGAAGCCGGGTCCGAGGTTGGCGCTGGTGGCGGGGACGCGGACCGCGACCGTGCGGCCGGTCATGACGGCCGCACCAGGAGGCAGACGCCCGGACGCCCGTTCAACGTCCGTCGCCTTCCACACGGAGCACCGAGAGCACGCGCTCGACGGCGTCGCTCGCACCGAGTCGCTCGACGGTGGCGGCGAGATCGCGCTCCCGCGCCGTGTGGGTCCCGATCACCAGGAGCGCGCGCGAGGAGGCGAGGTCGGTGCCGTCGATGATCGTCTGCTGCGCCGTCGCGATCGACACGCCACCGTCGGCGAGGATCCCCGCGATCGTGGCGAGCACGCCGGGGCGGTCGTCCACTTCCAGCGTGACCTGGTACCGGGTCACGGCGTGACCGAACGGCGCGATGGGCAGATTCGCTCGCGTCGACTCCCCCACTCCCACGCCGCCGGCGATGTGACGCCGGGCCGCCGAGACGACGTCGCCGAGAACGGCCGATGCCGTCTGGATGCCCCCGGCGCCCGCGCCGTAGAACATCAGGTCGCCCGCGGCCTCGGCCTGGACGAAGACCGCGTTGTTGGCCCCGCGAACGCTGGCAAGCGGATGGTCACGGTGCACGAGGGCCGGGTGCACCCGCACCGAGATCGTCTCGGCGCCGTCGTCGTCGAGCCGTTCGCACACTGCGAGGAGCTTGATGACGTAGCCGGCATCCCGCGCCGCGGTCATCATCTGCGCGTCGATCGCGGTGATCCCCTCCCGGTGCACGGCGTCCAGCGGGACGGTGGTGTGGAAGGCGAGGGAGGCGAGGATCGCCGCCTTCTGCGCGGCGTCGAACGCCTCCACATCGGCGGTGGGGTCGGCTTCGGCGTAGCCGAGCCGCTGGGCGTCGGCCAGCACGTCGGCGTAGTCGGCTCCCTCCGAGTCCATCCGGTCGAGGATGTAGTTGGTGGTGCCGTTGACGATCGCGAGGATCCTCTGAACCCGGTCGCCGGCGAGGGAATCACGCAGCGGCCGGACGATCGGGATGGCGCCCGCCACGGCGGCCTCGTAGTGCACGGAGGCTCCGACTCTGTCGGCCGCCTCGAAGAGCTCCGGACCGTGCGTGGCGATCAGCGCTTTGTTGCCGGTGACGACGTCGGCTCCCGCCGTGAGCGCTTGCAGCAGCATCGTGCGGGCGGGCTCGATGCCGCCCATGAGCTCGATCACGATGTCGCTGCCGACGATGAGCGGCTCGGCGTCGGTGGTCAGCAGCTCACGCGGGAGCTCGGTGTCGCGCGGCGCGTCCGGGTCACGGACGGCGATGCCGACGAGCTCCAGTTCGGCGCCTGCGCGAGCGGCCAGCTCGTCGGCGTGCTGCAGGAGGAGGGCGGCCACCTGCGAGCCCACAGAGCCCGCACCCAGCAGCGCCACCCGGAGGCGACGGTCGTGGTCGTCAGTCATTCGGTTCCTTCGATGGGGGACGGCGGTGCTCCGACATCCCGGGCGAGCAGATCGGAGATGGTCTCCCCCCGCACGATCACCCGCGCGTGGCCGTCACCGACGGCGACGACGGGCGGACGAGGCACGGCGTTGTAGTTGCTGGCGAGGGAGTAGCAGTACGCTCCCGTCGCGGGCACCGCGAGGAGATCTCCCGGCGCGATGTCGGCGGGGAGGTACTCGGCGTCCACGACGATGTCG
>JBMDWQ010000131.1:0-2421 GCA_048594675.1 Microbacterium sp.
GGCAGGGGTCGTTTCATGGGTTTCCTTTCTGACGGAGAGCCCGGGGGCTCGGATGCGACCCGGCGGGTCGCGAAGCGAGGGAGAAGGAGGAGTTCGGGCGGGGTCAGCGGCCGCTCAGCGCCGCCGCGCCGTCGGCCGGCACGGAGTACCGACGCTCGACCCGAGCCGTGGCGGGATCGATCGCGAGCACACGGCCACCGGCGACCACGTAGGTGGTGTGCTGCTCGGGGAAGAGCGCCACAGCCGATCCGGCGCGCGCGAGGAGTGCGGCGTCCTCCCCGTCGAGGGCGACCTCGACGGGCACAGGCGATCCGGCCTCGTCGGTGAAGACCCGGACGGCGCCCTCGGCGGTCACGGCGACGACGTGTCCGTCCCGATCGTCGACGGCGGTCACCGCGACGAGCGGCGCATCGACGGCGAGGTGCCGCCACTGCCGGTCACGGGTGTCGAGGAGCCGGATTGCGTGCTCCCCGGCGAGTGCCGCGACGGTGGGCCTCCCCTCCCGCCCCGCGAGCGAAGAGGACGACGCCTGCGATGCGGCGTCACCGGGACGCGGGATCCGTTCGGCGCGGGCGGGCCGACCGTCCACCGCCAGAAGGGCACCGTCGTGGCACTCGACGACGACACCGACCACCGTGACGATCGGGCTCCGGGCGCCGCGGCAGGCCGTCTCCTCGCCGCGGCGGCCGTCCTCGCCGACCTCCCGCAGGGTCGCCGTCTGCCCCGTCGCGGCCGACTCGGCGACCCACGCGCCGTAGGCGAGCGGAACCACGAGCGGCGCATGCGCCTCGGCGCCGATCCGGAAGAGCTCGACGATCTCGCCGTCGGCCAGGGGCGCGGCCTTCACGAGCACGGCCTCGGACACACCCTCCGGGCCGCCGTCGAAGTGGATGCCGATGCTTCGCTCTCCAGGGACGACGGTAGGCCAGCCGTCGCCGGAGACGTCGCCGACGACGCGCGCCTCACCGCGGTAGTAGTGGACGTGATCGCCGTGATTCCAGGTCCAGGCGCCGCTGTCGACGACAGTGACCGATCCCGGGCGGAGCGCGAAGAGGTAGCGCCCGTCGCCCACGACGCGGTCGGCGGGGGCGATCCGAGCGATCTCGGCCGACTCCTCCGAGGCCAGGTCGAGCTGGACGACGGTGCCGTCGGGGGTGAGGCTCGTGATCTGGAGGGCGGGCTCCGCGAGTTCGCGCACGCCGTCGGTCGGCACCGCGTCCGATCCCGACATCCCCGATGAGGATGTCGGCCCCGCCTGCCCCCGATCATGGACCGCCAGGCCCGGCGCGGCGCATCCGGCGAGGACAGAGACGACGGCCAGCAGAGCGACAGAGGGCAGAAGGAAGCGGGGGAGACGCACGCGACGACGTTAGCATGAATGAGAATCATTCTCATTAACGAGGGGCCCCGCCGAGTGTCGGGATAACCCGAACGCCTCTCTCGGGGCACCTCGGCCGCGCCGATCCGCCTGTCGCCCTAGCGTGGAGACATGACTTCCGCAGCCCCTCCCCGCCGCCGTATCGGCCTGACACGCCACCTCGGCGCCCTCGCACAGCTGGCGGCGCTCGGCATCGTCGGCACGATCGTGTTCTCCCTCCTTATCACTCTGATCAGCGCCGGGGTCGGACTCATCCTGGCGCTCGGGATCGGGCTCCTCTTCCTCGTCGCCTTCGTCTACGCCGCGTGGGCCACGGCATGGCTCGAGTTCGAGCGCGTCGAGGGTCTCTACGGCTATGGGCTCCCGGCGCTGCGACCACGATCGAGCGGGCAACCGGGGTTCGTCGGATGGCTGCGCACGCTCCTCCAGCAGTTCGCCGACGGCGCGATGTGGCGGGGCATCTCCAGTGCGGCGATCAGCACCGTCCTCGGCCTGTTCGTCCTCCCGCTCGTGGCGGGGGTCGTCGTCTCGGTGGGACTTCTGGTCACCCCGGCCACGGGACGCGGCCGATTCCCCTGGGGCGAGGCCGAGCTGACGCCCACGTGGGCGGTGGTGCTGGGGGTGCTCGGGATCCTCGCGAGCCTTGCCTTGCTGTTCGGCATCGCGGTGCTGCACGCCACCCTCACGCGAGCGATCCTCCTGCCCTCGCGCGAGGCGATGCTGGCCGAGCAGGCACGCGCCGCCGGAGAACAGCGGGCCGGAGCCGTCCGCGCCAGCGAAGTGGAACGCACCCGCCTGGAGCGCGACTTGCACGACGGCGTGCAACCGCGACTCGTCTCCGTGGGGATGACGCTGGGCCTCGCCCAACAGAAGATCGACAGCGACCCCGCCGCCGCCAAGGCCCTGATCGACGAGGCCCACACCTCCACCAAGGCCGCGATCACCGAGCTCCGGCAACTGGCCAGAGGGATCCACGCGTCGGTGCTCGACGACCGCGGCCTCGACGCGGCACTGTCCGCCCTCGCGGCCCGTTCCCCCGTGCC
>JBMDWQ010000132.1:0-2067 GCA_048594675.1 Microbacterium sp.
TGTGCGCGTTCTGCGCGCCCGGAGGTCTCCTTCGCGCCGAACGGCTTCGCGGCGTTGCCGTGCTCCCACGGCGAGCCGGCTTCCTGCACGCAGTACGCAGAATGCTTGCGCACTTCGCGCATTTCTGTCAGGATGACGGCACCTCATACACGCGCGATGACGCATGCCGCACGGCATCCGGAATCCACGCGAGGCCGCAAGGAACGTTCACCGAAGAGCTGCGCCGCCCCACAGGCGCCCACCGTCATCGACGACTGGAGGATCCCCCGCATGAGTGAGTTCGACGGGCTGCTGCGAAGCCGCCCCGACGAGGGCGCCGAAGCGTTGCTTCCCACCCCCACGGTGCAGTGCCACGCGGCCAACCTCGCCTTCCTGCCCGGTGGCGATCTCGCCTGCGTGTGGTTCGGCGGGACGCAGGAGGGCGTGTCCGACATCTCCGTCTACCTGTCGCGACTTCCCGCAGGAGCGGACCGGTGGCTCGACCCCGTGCAGCTCAGCTTCGACGGCACGCGGTCGGAGCAGAACCCCATCCTCTTCACCGCGCCGGACGGCGCCCTCTGGCTGCTGTACACCGCCCAGATCGCGGGGAACCAGGACACCTCCGAGGTGCGGCGGCGAGTCTCGCGAGACGGTGGGACGACGTGGGACGCGCCGACGCTCCTGCTGGGGGAGGACGCACCGGTCGGCGTCTTCGTGCGGCAGTCCCCGGTCGTGCTCGAGAGCGGGCGGATCCTCCTGCCCGTCTTCAACTGTCGGAGCGTGCCCGGAGAGAAGTGGGTCGGCAACGACGACACCGCGTCGGTCTGGTACTCGGACGACGCCGGCGCGACCTGGTCGGAGGTCGAGGTGCCCGACTCCGGCGGATGCGTGCACATGAACGTCATTCCCCGCCGCGACGGCACGCTGTGGGCGTGCTTCCGTTCCCGCTGGGCGGACAACGTCTACGAGTCCGCGTCGACGGACGGCGGCATGACCTGGGAGCCGTGTCGCCCCATCGCCCTGCCCAACAACAACTCGTCGATCCAGGCGCGAGCGTTCGGCGACGGCCGCGTCGTCATGGTCATGAACTACGCGAGCAAGGAGGACGCGACGAGCCGCCGCGTCTCGCTCTACGACGAGATCGACGATGACGGCCTCGCCGCCGACGGCGGGCCGCGGGTCGCCGAACCCTCTCTCGACATGGACGGACCGACGGCATTCTGGGGTGCACCGCGCGCGCCCATGACGCTCGCCATCTCGAACGACGATGCGCGCAGCTGGCCGCTCGCCTACGACATCGAGAACGGCGACGGGTTCTGCCTGTCCAACAACAGCCGAGAGAGCCTCAACCGCGAGCTCTCGTACCCCTCCGTCCTCCCCGACGGCGAGGGCGGCCTGCACATCGCGTACACCTGGCATCGGAAGGCCATCAAGCACGTGCACCTGGGCGTCGACGCGCTCCGCGACATCGTGTCGTCGGAACCGACGTCCGCGGGCCCCGACCTCGCTGCGAAGGAGCAGCTCGCATGACTCTGCCGATGATCTTCGCCCTCGCGATCACCGTCTTCATGATCGTCCTGATCATGATCGATCGCCTTCCCTTCGGCGTCCCGCCCTTGATCGCCTGCCTGCTGATGGTGGTCTTCAACGTCGTGCCGATCAACGTCGCGTTCAGCGGGTTCGCGAACGCGACCATCATCATGCTCGCCTCCTTCATGGCGGTCATCGCCGCCCTGCAGAAGACCGACCTGGTCACGGGCTTCAAACAGACGATCTCCCGTCTCGCGACGAAGGGCGGGTTCCGGGCGTACGTCCTGATCATCGTGTTCGTCATGCTCGGGTGCAGCATCTTCGGCACGGGATCCACGGCGTACTACGTCCTCGTCATCGGTCTGCTGTCGACGCTGGCGTACCACAAGCAGCTGCCGCCGTCGAAGGTCCTCATGCCGGCCGGCGTCGCCGCGAACCATCCGATGCTGCCGTTCAACGTCGCCCTGCAGTACGGCATCGTCGTCGCGGTCCTCCAGGCGGCCGGCGTCACCGAGCGCGTCGACCTCGTGCGGTTCTCGCTCGTCAACCTCGTCCTGA
>JBMDWQ010000133.1:0-26685 GCA_048594675.1 Microbacterium sp.
AGCTCCCGCTCCCGGCGGGAATCGACGAGAACGCGGTGCTCGAGCTCATCGACCCGGCCAAGGATGCTGACGGCCTCCATCCCACGAACCTCGGGCGCCTCGTGCTCGGGGTCGACCCGGCGACGGCCGTCGCCGCACCCCGTCCGTGCACGCCCGCCGGCATCATCGAGCTGCTGGAGCGGCACGACGTGCGGATCGCCGGCGCCCACGTGGTGGTCATCGGTCGCGGCATCACCGTCGGGCGCCCGCTGGGGCTGCTCCTGACCCGCAAGGGCACGGATGCCACGGTCACGCTGACGCACTCGCGCACCAGGGATCTCGCGGCGGAGGTCGCGCGCGCCGACATCGTCGTCGCCGCGGTCGGTCAGCCCCACCTCGTGCAGCCGGAATGGATCAAGCCGGGCGCCGCCGTGCTCGATGTCGGGGTGACCCGCGTAGGCACCACCGAATCGGGTCGGGCGAAGCTGGCGGGCGATGTCGATCCGGGTGTCGCCGCGGTCGCGGGCTGGCTGTCGCCGAACCCCGGAGGTGTCGGGCCGATGACGCGGGCGATGCTGGTGGCCAATGTCGTGGAGACCGCCGAGCGTCTGGCCGGCTGATCGAGGCGTCCTGACGCCGACCCGGAAGATTGTGTAACAATCTTCCGGTGAATCGTCTCCTGGCCGTCGCGGCCGTGCTGGCCGCCGCGCTGTGCTTCGCCACGACCGGCACCTCGCGTGCTCTCGCGGACGTCGACGCCGATGCCGTCTCGATCGGTGCGGCGCGCGTCCTCATCGGAGGCGGGCTCCTCGCCCTGGTCGCGGTCGCGGGGGCGGTGCGCACGCGCCGTGGCGACGCGGCGGGAGCCGGTGGGCTTGAGGGAGCAGGCAGCGCATTGCCGGTACGCGAACCCCTTGCGCCGCGCGTTCCGGCCCCCGTCGTGGTGCTGGTGGGGGCGGCGGGAGTCCTCTCCTATCAACCCACGTTCTTCACCGGTGCTGCCGAGAACGGGGTGGCGGTGGGGACGGTGGTCGCCCTGGGTTCGGCTCCCATCGCGACCGGGCTCCTGGTCAGTGCACTGCGCCGGCGGCTGCCGGACGCGCGGTGGATCGTGGCGACCGGGATCGCGATCGCCGGTGTGGCGATCGTCTCGGGCGTGTTCGGCGGCGGTGAGGTCGCGGTTCGTCCCGCGGGGATCCTCGCATCGCTTGCCGCCGGGGCCTCATACGCCCTCTATGCGGTGGCGGCCAAAGAGCTGTTGGAGCGCGGGTGGACGGCGGGTGGCGCCATGGGCGGGATCTTCGGCGTCGCCGCGGCGCTGAGTCTTCCGGTCCTCCTTCTCACCGACACGTCGTGGCTCGGGGCCCCGGCCGGGGCGTCACTGGCGCTCTGGCTCGGCGTTGTGACGGTTGCCGTGGCCTACCTGCTGTTCGGCTGGGGACTGCGTCGTCTCAGCCCCACGACCGTGTCGACTCTGACGCTGGCCGAGCCGCTGGGTGCCACCCTCCTCGGGCTCGCCGTGCTCGGGGAGGAGCTCTCTCCCGCCTCGGCGGTCGGCGTCGGCGTCATCGCGCTCGGTCTCGTGCTCGTGGCCCTTCCTTCAGGTCGAGGAGGGGCACGTGTCGCCGCGGCGTCGTGAGGGCACCCCGCGCCCCACGGCGGACACCCTGCTGGCGGCCGCCCTGCGCGACGAGATCCTCACCGGCGCCCTCGCGCCGGGCACCCCTCTGCGTGAAGAGGACCTCGCCGGCAGTCACGAGGTGTCCCGGCACACGGTGCGAGCCGCACTCGCGACGCTTCACACCGAACGGCTCGTGCAGATCGTTCCGTACGCCGGGGCGCGGGTTACGACCTTCGACGACGCGGCGGTGGCGGGGCTGCAGGAGCTCCGTGCGGCGCTGGAGTCCGAGGCCGTGCGGCTGGTGACGCAGCGCCACGGCGCGGTGTGGCCGACGGAGGTCGAGGCTCCGGTCCTCGACGCGATCGAGCGTCTGGGGACCGCCGAGGCCGCCGGCGACTGGATGGAGATCATCCGCGCGCACGCCGACGTGCATCGGCGGATCGTGGCGGCGTCGGGAAGCCCACGCATCATCGAGGCGCACGCCTCCCTCGAATCCGAGGTGCTGCTGCTCCTCGCGCACGTGCGACCGCACTACTCCCGCGGAGAGCTGGCCGCGGAACACCGCGCCTACCTCGCCGCCCTCCCGCGGCACGGCAGCGCAGGCGTGCACGCGCATCTGCGGCACTCGACCGAACTCATCCGCACCGCGCGGGCCGCGTCGACCCCGCGCTGAGCGGAAGCGAAAACGCGGGCGAAAGGCTCAGGGAGCCACGCGCGCGAGGAACTCCCGCGTGCGCGGGTGTCGTGCCGCGGCGAAGATCTGCGCGGGCGGCCCCTCCTCGACGATCATGCCGTCGTCGAGGAACAGCACCCGGTGAGCGACTTCCCGGGCGAAGGCCATCTCGTGGGTGGCCATGAGGATCGTGGCGCCGTCGCCGGCGAGGTCGCGGACGAGCTCCAGGACCTCGCCCACGAGCTCCGGGTCCAGGGCCGAGGTGATCTCGTCGAGGAGGAGGACCTCCGGATCGGTGACGACGGCCCGAACGATCGCGGCCCGTTGCTGCTGGCCTCCCGACAACCGGTCGGGGTGCTCTGAGGCCTTGTCGGCCAGGCCGATGCGTTCCAGCAGCGGGAGCGCGCGCGCCTCGGCGTCCCGCCGGGACAACCGGTGGACCACGCGCGAGGCGAGGGTGACGTTGTCGATCACCGACAGATGCGGGAAGAGGTTGTAGCTCTGGAACACCGCGCCGAACCGTGCCCTCACGCGGTTGGCGTCGACGCGGGGGTCGGAGATGTCCTCCTCGCCGAGGAAGATCTGCCCGTCGTCGATCGGCTCCAGGAGGCCGAGGCACCGCAGGAGCGTCGACTTGCCGGAGCCACTCGGTCCGATGAGGGCGACGACCTCGTGGCGGGCGAGGGTCACATCGACCCCGCGGAGGACCTCGCGCGGCCCGAAGGCCTTCCAGAGGTCGGTCGCCGACAGCACGGGGGCTCCGACGAGAGGAGACGTGGTCACAGGATCGCCCCTGCCTGCTCGCGGTCGCGAAGCTTCGCGGTGTACCAGTCGGTCAGACGGATGGTCGGGATCGCCAGCAGGATGAAGAGGATCCCGGCCACGACGTACGGCGTGAAGTTGTACGTCTGCGCCGTCACCGAACGCGCGGCCGCGATCGCATCGATCGCACCGAGGATCGAGATGAGGCCCACGTCCTTCTGCATCGAGACGAAGTCATTCATCAGCGGCGGCGTGATCTTCCGCAGGGCCTGGGGGAGGACGATGCGGCGGAGCGTCTGCAGGTGCCCGAGCCCCAGGGCGCGCGCGGCGAGCCGCTGAGAGGGATGTACGGCTTCGATACCGGCCCGGATGACCTCCGCGACGTACGACGAGTAGGTGAGGGTCACGGCCAGGACACCGAGGGCCACCACGGGGATCCGCACGCCGGCGATGGTCGGGAGCCCGTAGCCCACGAGGTAGAGCACGATGATGAAGGGCAGCCCGCGGAAGAGGTCGGTGTAGCCGGCGGCCAGGACGCGCAGCGGGAAGAACACCGCGCCGCGGAGCGTCCGCGCCGTCGCGATCACGAGGGCGACCACCGACACCGTCACGAGCGAGTAGGCGAGCACCTGCAGGTTGATGAGGAACCCGTCCCACACCTTCGGCAGCGAGCGCAGCGCGATCTCGGGATCGAAGAACGTCTGCTGGACCTGGGCCCAGCCGGACGTGTTGATGACGGTCAGCCAGATGACGAGCGCGAAGACGACTGTCGAGGCGATCGCGACGAGGAACGAGCGCGCCTCGCGGCGACGCCGGTACTCCCGACGCTCCCGCTCGAGCGGGCTCGGGCGATGCGGGGGCGCCGGGTCCCGGCGAGACGGAGGGGAACCGGTCACTGCAGCAGCGTGACGCCCTGACCGGAGCCCAGCCACTCGTCGGTGATCTCTTCGAGCGTGCCGTCTTCGCGGAGCGCGTCGACGGCCTCCGTGACCCGCGCGGTCAGCGGGGAGTCCTTCGCGAGCAGGAGACCCCACTCGTCGGGGACCCCGGCGCCGGGCAGCTCGCCGACGATGAAGGAGTTCTCGATGTACTCCGCGGTCGCGTAGTACGCGGTGGGCAGGTCGAGCACGATCGCGTCGATCTGCCCGGCCTTCAGTGCGGCGACGGCGTCTTCGTTCGAGGCGTACAGGAGCGGCTCGGTCGTGGGGGCCACCGACTCGGCGATCGTCGTGGCGCTCGTCGACCCGCTCATCGCCCCCAGGGTCAGCCCCTTCAGGGAGGCGATGTCGGTGACGTCGTCTGCGGCGCCGCCCTTGATCGCGACGACTGCCTGGCTGGCGGCGTAGTACGGCGAGGAGAAGTCGACGGCCTGCTTGCGCTCGTCGGTGATCGTGTACTGCTGGATGTTGAAGTCGAAGCTCTTCGGTCCGGGGGCGATGGCCGATTCGAAGCTCGTGCGCACCCATTCCACGTCGTCGTGCGCGAAGCCCAGCCGGTCGGCGACGGCGTAGGCGACGGCGGCCTCGAACCCCTCGCCAGAGGCCGGGTCGTCGTCGATCACGTAGGGGAAGTAGGCGGTCTCGCCGGTGGCGATCGTGAGCTTGCCCGGTGTGACGTACCCCTCGTCCGCAGCACTCGGTGAGCCCGACGGCGTCGTGGAGGCGGTGCAGCCCGTGGCCAGCAGGATCGATGCCGCGAAAGACGCGACGAGGACGGTGCGCAAGGCAGGACGCGGCATGGGGTGCCTCCGGGCTCGGGTGACGATGTCGACGGGGCACCCGTCCGCGCGACGCGAGTCGGTGCCGAATCCCATCATCCCGCGTGGTCGAGAGGCGCGGCCGCCAGGCCGTCGCATTGTTACAGCAACTTCATGTACCGAGTTCATCAAACGGGTGAGGCGGCCTCGTCCGGGAGTGGCGCGGCGGCGTCGTCCGTCGTTCGCACGCCGGCGCGTCGCCCGCGCCCCGCAGCATCCTTGCGTCCGAGCGCACCCATCCGGTCGATCCACGACCGCCGTGAGGACTCCTCGCTGAAGCGCACGGGCGTGAAGCGGGTCACCCCGACCGTCGTCACGCCGCAGTAGCCGAGGGTGGCCCGGGTGAGGGAGGCCTCGGCGGCGCCGCGGTAGACGATCCGGTTCCACCAGCGCGGGGAGTCCATCGTCATGACCACGCGGGCGGTCCGTCCCTTCAGCAACCGGTCCCACGTGCGGGTGCCCTGGCGGTAGCGGAAGGTCGCACCCGAGAGGAACACGCGGTCGATGAACGCCTTGAGCGCGGCCGGGACGGTGCCCCACCACTGCGGGTGGACGATGGTGATGTGCTCCGCCCACCGGACATCGTCGAGGTAACGGGCCACCTCCGGGTCGAGCGGACGGTCGGCCTCCGTGCGAGGTGCGCGCAGCTCGTCGCGCGTCCGCGGGTGGTCGGGAATGGGGTCGACGGCAAGGTCGACGACCCGCACCTCCGCGCCGTGCGACCGGGCGGAGGCGGCATAGGCGGCGGCGAGGGCGTGCGTGAGTGTCGCCGGCAGTGGCGTGCCGATCACGAGGAGGATCCGGCGGGTCATGAGGGGGCGCCTTTCTCGAGGACGATCGTGGTGAGGGTCGCCAGGTGGGAGTTGAGCCGGCCGGCATCGATGGCGCCCGGCGAGACCTCGGGGTCCAGGCGCGGGTCTGCCAGCATCTCGGTGAACTCCGCCTCCAGCTCGCCGCCCGCGCGCTGCACGAGCGCGTGTCCCTTGTCGGTGAGCGACAGCACGACGCGGCGGCCGGTGCCGGCCTCGGTCCGGATCCAGCCGTCGTCGACGAGACCGGGGAGACGTTTGCTCACGGCCGCCTTCGTCACGCGGAGGCAGCGCGCGAGTCCGGTGACATCGACCGGGCCCACCTCCGCGAGGGTGGCGAGGAACTCGAAGAGGTTGAACGAGACGCCGTGTCGCTGCTGCAGGACGGAGTCGGCGTAGATGTCGAGCTCGGCGACCAACTCGTGGAGGGTGATGGTGATGCGATCGGCCATGCTTCGAGTCAACCTGTTGACACCACGTTTGTCAACAGGTTGACAGATTGTCACTGCGGCGCCATCCGCGGGTCCTCGGTCGGGTCCAGGTACATGCGCGGGCATCCCTGCGTGGGCGCCTCGGCTCGAAGCTCGAAGTGCCATGCCTCGTTGATGTAGATCTGACAGAGCCCGTACGCGGCGCCGTGACGGCCGAGCCACTCGGCGGCCTCCCACGGGCCGATGTCGACCGCGTCACCGGAGACGTGGGGCGAGGTCTCTGCAGTCGCGACCCACCGGGCGGCCTCGGCCGCCGACCCGTAGGTCTCGACCGCGTCGCGCCGGAGCCGTTCCTGCAGCGCCGCCGAGCGCCACCCGCTGTTGATCCGCACCTCCACGCCGTCCTCCCGCGCTGCCGTCGACGCCGCCCGCAGGGCGTCGCGCAGCTCTGCGTCCAGCCGCGAGACCGCCGCGACGTCGTCGTCGAAGACCGTCGTGCCGGGCGGGACGGTCCCCTCGTCTGCCGGGGCAGCGAGGTCGGTCGAGGGGGAGCCGGCATCGTGGGACGCGCAGCCCGTGAGCGCGGCGACGAAGACGACGAACGCGAGTGCGGCGGCGGAGGATCGGCGGGCGGCGGAGATCCGAGGAGAGTTCATGTCCCCAGCACACGCGGCGGCGTGTTGCCCGCGCGTAAGGAGAATCCGATACACCGGCGATATGCACGGCTCCGTACGATCGAGGAATGCGCGTGTTGATCGTGGAGGACGAGCCGCTGATGGCGTCGGCCATCCGCGACGGACTCCGGTTGGAGGCGATCGCGGCGGACATCGCCGGTGACGGCGAGACGGCACAGGAGCTCCTCGCCGTCAACGACTACGACATCGCCGTCCTGGATCGCGACATCCCGGGACCGACCGGTGACGACCTCGCGCGGATGATCGTCGCCTCCGGAAGCGGGCTGCCGATCCTCATGCTGACCGCGGCCGACCGCATCGACGACAAGGCATCGGGGTTCGAGCTCGGAGCCGATGACTACCTGACGAAGCCCTTCGCCCTGCGGGAGCTCGTCCTGCGCCTGCGCGCGCTGGATCGTCGCCGCGCGCGTCACCGACCGCCGGTGCGGGAGATCGGGGGGCTCCGCCTCGACCCGTTCCGTCGCGAGGTGTACCGCGACGGTCGCTACGTCGCCCTCACGCGCAAGCAGTTCGCCGTGCTGGAGGTGCTGGTCGCCGCCGAGGGCGGCGTGGTCAGCGCGGAGTCGCTCCTCGAGCAGGCGTGGGACGCGAACGCCGACCCGTTCACGAATGCCGTGCGCATCACCGTCTCCGCGCTGCGGAAGCGTCTTGGGGAGCCCTGGCTCATCCTCACCGAGCCCGGCGTCGGCTATCGGATCGATCCGGGCAGCCCGTGAGAGGGATTCGGGGCGTCAGTGCGCGGGTCTCACTGACGGCGAGCTACGTCGGGCTGGTCGCGGTGGCAGGGGCGATCCTCCTCGGGGTGGTCTGGTTCTTCCTGCTGCGCTACGTGCCGACGCGGGCGATCAGCACCGACACGGGCTGGGCGCCCAATCAGGGCGACCTGTTGCGGGCGTTCGTGCCGGCGGCCGCCTGGGCCATGGCGGTGCTGTTGATCGTGGGGGCGGTCGGGGGATGGTTCCTCGCCGGTCGCATGCTCGCGCCGCTGCGCCGCCTCACCGAGGCGACGCGTCACGCCGATGCCGGGAACCTGGCTCTCCGAGTGGGAATGACGCGGCGGGACGAGTTCGGTGAGCTGGCCGACTCGTTCGACGGGATGCTGGAGCGGATCGAGGCGCACGTGGCGGAGCAGCAGCGCTTCGCTGCCAACGCCTCGCACGAGCTGCGCACGCCTCTCGCGATCACCCGCACGCTCCTGGAGGTCGCCCGCTCCGACCCCGACCGGGACACCGCCGCGCTCCTGGAGCGGTTGGCGCGCGTCAACGATCGCTCCATCGAACTCGTCGAAGCGCTGCTCCTGCTCAGCCGGGTGGAGCGACGCGCGTTCGAGCGTCGCGACGTCGATCTCTCCCTCCTCCTGGAGGAGGCCGCCGAGGCTCTCCTGCCGCTTGCGGAAGAGCGTGGTGCGGAACTGCTCGTCTCCAGCGCCCCGGCTCCGACCTCCGGGTCGGAGCCGCTCCTCGGTCAGGTCGCCGTCAACCTCCTCCACAACGCGCTCGTGCACGGTGATCCAACGCGGGGCCCCGTCTCCGCCTCGACCTGGCTCGACGAGGGAGAGGCGGTGCTGGTGGTCGAGAGCGCGGGGGCCATCCTGGATCCGGCTTCGGTGGAGACCCTCGTGGAGCCGTTCCACCGGGGGGTCACTCGTACACGGCGAGAAGGACAGGAGGGCGCAGGCCTGGGGCTCGCGATCGTCGCGGCGATCGTCCACGCCCACGACGGGACCCTTCACCTCACCGCGCGCCCCTCCGGCGGCCTCCGCGTGGTCGTGCGGCTCGCCGAAGGCTGACCGGACGCGGTGGCCGCCGCGGACCTCAGCGGGACTCCGCCGAGGTGGGAAGACTCTGCCATGTCGTGAAGGCTGTGGCGGCCGCGCCGGCACCATCGTGTCGTTCGCACAGATCGATCATGCGTTCGTGCCGCTCGATGGAGGCATGCCCGTCGTCGCTGAACCGGATGAGCTCGGCGCGACGGACGATGGGGCCGAACTGCTCCAGCACCTTCTCGACCGCCCGATTTCCCAGCACGCGGATCGGGACCGCGTGCAGTTCCTCGTCACTGTCCAGTGCCGCGGCCGCATCGCCCGCCGCGATCGCCTCGGCGAAGCGACGGTTCGCGTCGCGCATCTCGGCGATGTCCGCCGCGCTCAGCCGCCCCGCCACTTCTTGCACGGCGAGGGTGTGCATCGCGGCCACCACATCCCGCGCGTCGCGGAGAGACTTCTCATCGATCTCACTCACGGCCGTCGATCGCCCCGGTTGCGTGACGACGAGGCCGTTCCCCTCCAGTCGCAGCAGCGCCTCGCGGACGGGAGTGCGGCTCACTCCCAGCCACGCGCCGATCTCGGCGTCGCGCAGTTGTTCACCGGGTCGGAGCGTGCCGTCGACGATCGCGTCGCGCAGGCGCCGGTAGACGTCATCGCGCAAGAGGGAGCGGCCGACGGGCGGGACATCGGAGGGGAGGGGCATGCAACATATTGAACACCGTTGCGCACCGGCCGCCGCGGATGTCAGCCCAGCGAGACGAGTTCGTCGAGATCGTCGCCCGGAAGCTCGTCGGCCACGGCGCCGACGCGGAGGTCGACGAGGTCGGCGCGGCCGCTCAGCACCGTCAGGAACGCGGTGTCGGCGGCATCCCGGCCGGTCGCGATCCGCAGGAGCGACCCGCGTGGCGCCAGCGTCGTGGCGTCGATGACGCGCCAGGAGCCCTCGACCCACGCCTCGACGACGGCGTGGAAGTCCATCGGCTCGAGGCCCGGCGCGTATACCGATACGAGTCGCGCGGACAGGCCGCGGGCGCGCAGCAGCGCGACGCACAGATGGGCGAAGTCGCGGCAGACGCCCCGTCGAGCCAGGAGCGTACGGGTGGCACCGTCGGTCGGCAGGGAGGAGCCCGAGACGTAGGCCAAGCGCGTTCCCACCCACGACGACACGGCGAGAAGCGTCTCGGCATCGCCGCCGGAACCGGCGAACTCTGCGGCGGCCGTCGCGGACAGCTCGTCGGATTCCGCGTATCGGCTCGGGCGCTGATAGACCACCAGCTCGGTCTCGTCGGCGTCTCGCGGCGTATCGCGGCCGGTGACCTGCGCGGCGTAGTCGACGACGAGCTCACCGGGGTCTACACGGAGCCGGTGCAGGCGGCCCCCGTGAGCATCGGGCAGCTCCGTGGGCTCGACCGGCACGCCGTCGAGCGTGGCGCGGAACGTCTCCTCCACCTCGGCGGAAGTGGTCGCCACCGCGATCGCGAACACGAGGTCTGCCGTCTCGGTGACCCGGACCGCGATGCGACTGGAGACGTCTCTTCTCATCCGTCCAGAGTGACAGACGATCGCTGCGGCGTCAGGAGGCGTCGAGACCGTGTCCACGGGGGGCGCGGGTCCACTCCGCGGCGAGCCGTTCGGACTCTCGGGCGAGGATCGCCACGTCGGCGCCCACGAGGAGGAAGTCGGCTCCGGCGTCGGCGTAGCCGCGTGCGATCACGGGGTCGAACGCGTTCACCCCCACGGGCTTTCCCGACGCCTGGACCGCGCGCATCGTCTCGGAGACGGCGGCGAGGACATCGGGGTGGGTCTGTTCGCCGAGAAGTCCCATCGATGCGGCGAGATCGGACGGACCCACGAACACGCCGTCCACGCCGTCGACGGCGGCGATCTCGGCCGCTCGGGCGACGCCCTCGACGGTCTCGATCTGGACGAACAGCGAGGTGTGCGCGTCGGCATCGCGCAGGTAGCTGTCCACGCGATTCCACCGCGCCGACCGTGCCAGCGCGGCACCGACCCCACGCGTGCCCCGAGGCGGATACCGCACCGCCGAGGCGGCGGCTCGGGCGTCGTCGGGCGTCGACACCATCGGCACGAGGAGGTTCTGCGCGCCGAGGTCGAGCACCTGCTTGATCGTCACGACGTCTCCGATCGGAACGCGGACGACGGGGGTGACGGGGTAGGCGGCAGCGACCTGGAGCTGAGCGAGTGTGCTGCTGAGCCCGTTCGGTGAGTGCTCCATGTCGATGAGCATCCAGTCCATGCCCGATCCCGCGAGGATCTCGGTCACGACGGGAGACGCCGTACAGGCCCAGAGCCCGGCGAGGGGGCGCTCCGCCTCGGCCAGGCGCTCTCGGAAGGTGGGGGTCAGACGAAGTGACACGAGATGGTTCCCATCGGTCCGTAGTCGCAGAGCACGTGGTCGCCCGCGTGCACCCAGACGGGTCGGGTGAAGGATCCGGCGAGGATGATCTCGCCCGCTTCGAGTCTGGCACCGTGCTGGTGGAGCTTGTTGGCCAGCCACGCCACACCGGTGGCGGGATGGCCGAGGACGCCCGCGGCGACCCCGGTCTCCTCGATCTCGCCGTTGCGACTGAGCACCCCCGGCACCCACGGCAGATCGACCTCGTCCGGGAGGCGACGCATGTCTCCGAGCACCATCGCACCGTAGGCGGCGTTGTCGCTGATCGTGTCGACGATCGTGCGCCCCTCCAGTTCGATGTGGGAGTTGAGCACCTCCAGCGCGGGTACCACATGATCGGTCGCGCGCAGGGCGTCGGCGAGGGTGGCGCCCGGCCCCTCCAGAGGCTGCGCCAGGACGAAGGCCAGCTCCACCTCCACGCGGACGTTGGAGAAGCGGGCGACCGGGAGACTGTCGCCGCTGCGGAACACCGTGTCGTCGAACATCACGCCGTAGTCCGGCTCGGTGATCCCGGTGGCCTGCTGCATCGCGCGGGAGGTGAGACCGATCTTGCGCCCCACGACGCGCCGGCCGTCGGCGATTCTCCGATCGCGCCAGCGCGCCTGGATCCGGTAGGCGTCCTCGACGGTCGCCGTGGGGTAGCGCGCCGTGATCCGCGGGATCACGCCGTGGGTGCGGTCGGCCTCGGCCAGTTCCGCCGCGATGCGGTCGGTCTCGTCGGGGGTGAGCATGTCAGAGCTGATGTCCGAGCTTGTACTCGCCCTGCCGGTGCTCCGGCCCCGAGGCGCCCCTCTCCTCCGGACGCGTGTACGAGAAGCCGTCGGCGCCGATCGTGACCGCCATCTCCGATGCCTCGGTGCGGGCGAGGACGGGCTGCGGGTTGCCGTCGAGATCGAGGACGAGCGAGGCGTCCGTGTACCAGGACGGCACGACGGGGTTGCCCCACCAGTCGCGGCGCTGGTTGTCGTGGACGTCCCACGTGACCACGGGGTTGTCGGGGTCGCCGGTGTAGTAGTCCTGCGTGTAGATCTCCACGCGGTGCCCGTCGGGGTCGCGGAGGTAGAGATAGAACGCGTTCGAGACGCCGTGTCGCCCCGGGCCACGCTCGATCGCGTCGGAACGGCGGAGCGCGCCGAGCTTGTCGCAGATGGCGAGGATGTTGTGCTTCTCGTGCGTCGCGAAGGCCACGTGGTGCATGCGCGGTCCGTCGCCCCCGGTCATGGCGGTGTCGGGGCCGGTGGGCTTCCGCCGCATCCACGCCGCGTAGACCGTCCCCTCCTCGTCCTGGATGTCCTCGGTCACGCGGAAGCCGAGCGACTGCATGAAGCCCACCGCCCGGGGGACGTCGGGGGTGACCTGATTGAAGTGGTCGAGGCGGACGAGCTCACCCGGGGTGTGGAGGTCGTAGCGCCACGACAGTCTCTCCACGTGCTCGGTCTGGAAGAAGAACTCGTAGGGGAACCCGAGTGGATCGGTCACCCGCACGGCATCGCCGATGCCCTTGACGAAGCCCTCGGGCCGCCGCTCCACCCGGCAGCCGAGCTCGGTGTAGAACGCGACCGCCTTGTCGAGGTCGTCGGCGGAGCGCACCCGATACGAGACCACGGCCACGGCGGCGATCGGACCCTCGCGCAGCACCAGGTTGTGGTGGATGAACTCCTCCGTCGAGCGGAGGTAGACCGAGCTCTCATCCTCCTCGGTCACGTAGAGACCCAGCACGTCGACGTAGAAGGCGCGCGACGCCGCGAGGTCGGTGACGACGAGCTCCATGTAGGCGCACCGCAGGATGTCGGGCGCCGGCGCGGTGGGCGTCGGGAGGGGATCGTCGGAGCGGATCGGTGCCTCCTGGCTCACGAAGAAGCCTGACGAGGTGGGGGTCAACTGGTCGCGGTGGGTCATGTCAGCGTCCTTGCTCTCCGGGCGTGCGTCAGTTCTTGCCGAAAGTGGGGTTGTGCACCGCGCCGAGCGTGATGTGAACGGCCTGCTGGTCGGTGTAGAAATCGATGGAGCGGTAGCCGCCCTCGTGGCCGAGTCCCGATGCCTTCACACCGCCGAAGGGGGTGCGGAGGTCGCGCACGTTGTTCGAGTTGAGCCACACCATGCCCGCCTCCACGGCGCCCGCGAAGGTGTGGGCACGCTTCAGGTCGTTCGTCCACACGTAGGCGGCGAGGCCGTACTTCGTGTCGTTGGCCAGCGCCAGTGCCTCCTCCTCGGTGTCGAACGGCGTGATCGCGACCACGGGGCCGAAGATCTCCTCCTGGAAGATCCGGGCATCCGGGCGGACGTCGGCGAACACCGTCGGGGCCACGAAGTTGCCGAACGCGAAACCCTCCGGCTGCCCCCCGCCGGCCACGAGCCGGCCTTCCGTCTTGCCGAGCTCGACGTAGCCCATGACCTTCGCGAAGTGCTCCGGATGCACGAGCGCGCCCACTTCGGTCTCCGGGTCGTGCGGATAGCCGACCCTCACCCGAGCGGCCTGAGCCGCGTAGCGTTCGACGAACTCGTCGTAGACGGCACGTTCGACGAGAATCCGGGAACCGGCCGTGCAGCGCTCGCCGTTGAGGGAGAACACGCCGAAGATCGTCGCATCGATGGCGGCCTCGAGATCGGCGTCGGCGAAGACGATCGCGGGGGATTTCCCGCCGAGCTCCATCGACAGCCCCTTCAGATGCGGTGCCGCGTTGGCGAAGATCAGCTGTCCCGTAGAGCTCTCGCCCGTGAAGGAGATGAGCGGCACGTCGGGATGCTTCACGAGAGCATCACCCGCGTCTTCACCCAGCCCGTTCACGAGGTTGAAGACACCCCGCGGGAGTCCCGCCTCCTCGAAGATCCCCGCCCAGAGGGACGCCGACAGCGGCGTGAACTCGGCGGGCTTGAGAACGACGGTGTTGCCGGTCGCCAGCGCCGGGCCCAGCTTCCACGACTCCAGCATGAAGGGCGTGTTCCAGGGGGTGATGAGCCCCGCGACGCCGATCGGCTTGCGGTTGACGTAGTTGATCTGCCGGCCCGGGACCTTGAAGGTGTCGTCGGCCTGAGCGACGACGAGATCGGCGAAGAAGCGGAAGTTCTCCGCCGCGCGCCGGGCCTGTCCCAGGGCCTGCGTGATCGGCAGCCCGGAGTCGAACGATTCGAGCTCGGCGAGGCGCTCGTCGCGCGACTCGACGATGTCGGCGATCCGGTGGAGCACTCGCGAGCGTTCGCGGGGGAGCATCCGCGGCCACGGGCCGTCGGTGAACGCGCGCCGCGCCGCCGCCACGGCGCGATCGATGTCTGCACTCTTGCCGGCGGCCGCGGTGACATACACCTCGTTGGACACCGGCTCCAGCACGTCGAAGGTGTCCCCGTCGAGGGAATCGACGAACGCGCCGTCGATGTAGTGCTGGATCCGGGAGGGGAGATCGGCCGGCACGTGACGCGAGTCGAGGGCGGGAGTGCTCATGTGGGCTCCTAGTCGGGACGGGGATCAGAACGCGGGGAGGCCGAGGGCCTCATCCGGATGCTCGTGGATCATGTAGGCGTCGAGCGTTGCCGAACGATGGCGGCGAGCGGCCTTCTCGATCTCACCGAGGGGCGCTCCTCGCTCGATGAGGCGCACGATGTTCTCGTGCTCGTGGACGGACTCTTCGGCGCGGCCGGGGACGAAGCTGAAGGTGGAGTCGCGGAGGTGTCCGAGGCGCGCCCACTCCGCCTCGACGAGTTCGAGCATGCGCGGGTTGGGGCACCGTGCGAACAGCGTCGCGTGGAACTCCTGGTTCAGCCTGGTGAAGGCGCGGGGGTCGAAATGGGCGAGCGTCTCGATCATCAGCTCGTTGATCCGGCGCGCATCGCGCAGGTCGTCGGCGGTGAGACGGCGCGCAGCGAGGGCGGTGGCAGCCCCTTCCAGGATGCTGAGCGACTGCATCGAGAAGCGGTACTGCGTGTCGTCGACCATGGACACGCGCGCACCGACGTTGCGTTCGAAGGTCACGAGTCCCTCCGCCTCCAACTGCCGGATCGCCTCTCTCACCGGCACGACGCTCATGTCGAGGTCGCTCGCGATGGTGCCGAGCACCAACCGGTAACCGGGAGTGAAGACCTGATCGGCGATGCGTTCCTTGATCCAGTGGTAGGCCTGCTGCGACTTGCTGCGCGCGGTCTGGGTGGTGTCTGTCATCGCTGGGTCCTCTCGGCCTCGTAGCGGGCCCGCCAGGTGGCGTCGAGGGGGAACAGCCCTTCGATCGGGTGTCCTTCCGCGACGCGGGCGGCGATCCACGCGTCCTCCTCCTCCTGCGCGAGTGCCGCGTCGACGACCTCACGGACGAGCGGCGGCGGGATCACCAGCACGCCGTCGGCATCGCCGACGACGATGTCGCCCGGCTGAACCGTCGTACCGCCGCACGCGATGGTCACGTCGTGATCCCAGGGCACGTGCTTGCGTCCGAGCACAGCCGGATGCGGCCCGGCGGTGTAGACCGGGAGGCCGACGGCCCGGACCGCATCGATGTCGCGCACGCCGCCGTCGGTGACGATTCCCGCGGCTCCTCGGGCGTGGGCGCGGAGCGCGAGGATGTCGCCCAGCGTGCCGGAGCCGGTCTCGCCGCGTGCCTCGATCACGATCACCTCGCCGGCGCCAACCGTGTCGAACGCCCGCTTCTGTGCGTTGTAGCCCCCGCCGTGGGTCTCGAACAGGTCGGGGCGGTGCGGGACGAAGCGCAGGGTCCTCGCCGTGCCCACGAGCCGGCCCTCGGGGTGGAGGGCGTACACCCCGTCGATCGTGACGTCGTCGAGACCGCGCTTGCGCAGCTGCTGGGAGAGCGCCGCCACGGGAAGGCGCAGCAGCGCGTCGCGCAGATCGGCGTCGAGCGTCGAAGCGTCGGTGCGGCCCGACTCAGGTGGGTCGATGGGCTCGGCCGCCGTGCTCTCTCCGGGGGTGGCGGCCGCGGGGGAGCCCCAGGCTTCGGCGCGCTGGGTGTCGTCGACGGAGGGGAGCGCGCCGAGAGCCGGATCGAACCCCGGGCCGTCGTCGTCCGCGACGGTCGTCACGAGGCGCCCGGTCGCCAGTCCCGCCTCGGGTGCGTCGACCTCGACCTCCACCACGTCGCCGGGCTGGAGCACCGACGACCCGGCCGGTGTGCCGGTGAGGATGACGTCGCCCGGCTCGAGCGTGAGGTGCTGGCTGAGGTCGGCGACGATCTGGGCGAGGGGGAACAGGAGGGCGCCGGTCGTGTCGTCCTGGGTGAGGGCGCCGTTGACCCACGTGCGCACACGCAGGCCCGTGGGGTCGAGGCGCCGCGCGTCGAGGAGCCGGGGACCGAGCGGGGTGAACCCGTCTCCGCTCTTGGAGCGGACGTTGGACCCCTTGTCGCCGGCGCGCAGGTCGTAGAGCCCGAGGTCGTTCGCGGCGGTCACCCATCCCACGTGGTCCCAGGCCTCGGCGAGGGAGACGCGCCGCGTCGAGGTGCCGATGACGAGGGCGATCTCACCCTCGAAGGCGAGGAGCTCGGTGCCGGCGGGGCGAGTGAGGGTCGAGCCGGAGGCCGCTACGGAGCTCGAGGCCTTGAAGAAGTACGAGGGGGCGTCGGGCGTCCGGCCCCGCTGAGCGGCGCGCGAGGAGTAGCTGAGGTGCACCGCGATGATCTTGCCCGGACGGCCGGGAAGGCCGGAGAACCGGGGATCGGTGGTCGTCTCGATGGTCATGAGCTCCCTCGCTCTTGCGTCGTATCCGAAATCGTATATGATCCTGAGTCACCGGGCAAGCACGCCCGAACGACAACGACGTCAGTGACACAGGAGCCACCATGAGCGCATCCTCCTCGACTCCGCCGGCGGGATTCACCCCCACGGGCACCATCGCGACCGCGACCGATCGGCGCCGGGTCGTGTTCGCCACCGTGGTGGGCACGACGGTGGAGTGGTACGACTTCTTCATCTACGCCTCGGCGGCCGGTCTCGTCTTCGGACAGTTGTTCTTCGCGCCCGCCGGTGAGCAGTTCGGGCAGATCCTCTCGTTCATCACGGTCGGGATCAGCTTCCTGTTCCGGCCGTTGGGCGCCTTCCTCGCCGGACACTTCGGCGACAAGTACGGGCGCCGCCTCGTCCTCATGTTGACGCTCGTGCTGATGGGAGTCGCGACGACCCTCGTCGGGCTCCTCCCGACATATGCGCAGATCGGCATCCTCGCCCCCGTGCTGCTGATCGTGCTGCGGATCCTGCAGGGCATCTCGGCGGGCGGCGAATGGGGCGGTGCCGTACTGATGGCCGTGGAGCACGCTCCGAAGGCCAAGCGCGGGCTGTTCGGCGCCTCGCCTCAGATCGGCGTGCCGCTCGGGCTCCTGCTGGCCTCGGCGGTGCTCGCGATCGTGTCGCTGCCGGGACAGGACTTCTTCCTGTCCTGGGGCTGGCGCATCCCCTTCCTGCTCAGCGTGGTGCTGATCCTGATCGGCGCCTACGTGCGACGTCGCGTCGAGGAGAGCCCCGTCTTCGTGGAGCTCGCCGAGAGGAAGGAAGAGACGCGGATGCCGATCGTGCGTCTCTTCCGCACTCACGCGTTGCTGGTGATCGTCGCGGCTTTCGTCTTCGCGGGGAACAACGCGGTCGGATACATGACCACCGGCGGATACATCCAGCGCTACGCGACCGATCCCGCCGGTCCCGTGGGTCTCCCGACCTCGGAGGTCCTCTGGGCGGTCACCCTCTCGGCAGTGACGTGGCTGATCTTCACCTGGATCGCCGGCTGGCTCTCCGATCGACTCGGACGGCGGACGACGTACCTCATCGGGTGGGTGCTGCAGCTGGTCGGTGTGTTCCTGCTCTTCCCTCTCGTCAACACGGGAGACATCGTGCTGCTCGGTCTGGGACTCGTGGTGCTGACCGTGGGACTCGGCTTCACCTACGGGCCCCAGGCCGCGCTGTATGCGGAACTGTTCCCGGCGTCGATCCGCTTCTCGGGGGTGTCGATCTCGTACGCCATCGGTGCGATCCTGGGAGGCGCGTTCGCTCCGACGATCGCGACGGCGCTCGTGCAGGCCACCGGTTCGACCGGAGCCGTGACGTGGTACCTCGCGGGCATGACGGTGCTGGGCCTGCTCGCCACGCTCGTTCTGCGCGACCGGAGCGGGATCCCCCTCGGCCCGGACCATGAGCAGGAACAGGCCGTCAGTCCGATCCGCGGGCTCGCGCGGGCGTAAGGCGCGACGACGATGCAGTTCCACCACCACGGCTACGTCTCCGGCGACCCGCGCGTGCAGCCCGCGCGGGGCACCGGTGTCGAGCGCCCGCGCGAGATCCCCGACGAGATCGATGTCCTCATCGTCGGCTCCGGTCCCGCGGGCATGCTGCTGGCGGCTCAGCTGTCGCAGTACCCGTCGGTCGTGACGCGAATCATCGAGCGCCGGGACGGTCGGCTCGTGCTCGGCCAGGCCGACGGCATCCAGCCCCGAAGCGTCGAGACCTTTCAGGCCTTCGGTTTCGCCGAGCGGATCACGGCCGAGGCGTACAACATCGGCTGGATGAACTTCTGGGGTCCCGACCCCGACGATCCGAGCCGCATCGTGCGGCGTTCGCGCACCGAGGACTATGGCTACCGGATCAGCGAGTTTCCACACCTGATCGTCAATCAGGCCAGGGTGCTGGACTACTTCGCCGAAGCGGCCGCCCACGGGCCGGGGAGGATCGAGCCCGACTACGGCGTCCAGTTTCTCGGGCTCACGGTGCGAGAGGAGGGCGATCATCCCGTCGAGGTGCGTCTGCGCTCGGTCGCCGGAGAACGCACGGTGTACGCGAAGCACGTCGTGGGGTGCGACGGCGCTCGCAGCGCCGTCCGGGAGGCGATCGGGCGTCGTCACGTCGGCGACATCTCTCAGCATGCGTGGGGGGTCATGGATGTGCTGGTCAACACCGATTTCCCCGACTGGCGCATCAAGTGCGCCATCAACGCTCAGGCAGGGAACATCCTCCACATCCCCCGCGAGGGCGGCTACCTCAGCCGCATGTACATCGACCTGGGGGCCGTGGCCGCCGACGATGACCATCGCGTGCGGCAGACCCCGATCGAGGAGATCATCCGCCGCGCCAACGAGATCCTCCACCCCTACTCGCTCGATGTGAGACAAGTGGCCTGGCACAGCGTCTATGAGGTCGGTCATCGTGTGACGGACGGTTTCGACGACGTGCCGGAGGGCTCCGGCCGCACGCCCCGCGTGTTCCTCACCGGCGACGCCTGCCACACCCACAGCGCGAAGGCAGGGCAGGGGATGAACGTCTCGATGCAGGACGGGTTCAACCTCGGTTGGAAGCTCGGCTCGGTGCTCACCGGACGCAGTCCCGCGTCGCTGCTGTCGACCTACGGTGCGGAGCGCCGACCGGTGGCCCAGCAGCTCATCGACTTCGACCGCGAGTGGTCGTCTCTCATGGCCCGCAAGCCGGAGGACATCACCGACCCTGAGGATCTCGCCACCTACTACCTCGCCACCGCGGAGTTCCCGTCGGGGTTCATGACGCAGTACGGGCCGTCGATGATCGTCGGGTCGTCGGTGCAGCAGGGTCTTGCCGCGGGCTTCCCGCTCGGCAAGCGGTTCCAGAGCGTGCCGGTCACGCGGGTCGCCGACGGCAACGTGGTCCATCTCGGCCACCACGCGAAGGCCGACGGGCGATGGCGGATCTACGCGTTCGCCGACCGGGATGACTCCGGCGCCTCGCCGGTGCTGGACGCGTGGGCACGGTGGTTGTCGCACTCGGCCGACTCGCCGCTGCAGCGCTACGTCCGCACGGGCGAAGACGTCGACGCACTGTTCGACGTGAAGGTGGTGTATCCACAGCCGTTCGACCAGGTCGAATGGAGCGCCGTGCCCGATGTGTTCCGGCCGCGGACGGGGCCCCTCAAACTGATGGACTGGGAGAAGGTGTTCGCCGCGGGGGCGAGCGCGTGGAACGATCGCGACATCTTCGACGAACGCGGCATCGCCCGTGACGGCGCGGTCGTCGTGGTCCGTCCCGATCAGTACGTCGCGGCGGTGCTGTCGCTCACGGCGTGTGCCGAACTGGCCAGGTTCTTCGACGGAGTGCTCCTTCCCGCGCAGTGAGCGCGAGCGGCCCCGGGTGCGCACACGGGGGCGGCGGTTCGCGCTCCGCATCAGAACGGCGGCGGTGAGTGCGGCTCGGGGCCGGAATCGCTCACGTTCTCGGGGTTGAAACTACTCACGTCCTCGGGGTCGGAATCGCTCGCGAAGGCCAGGGTCCGCGCAGGCCGATCGGGGTAGATGCGACCAGTGGGGCTGGTCCAGTGCAGCACTCCATCTCGCGTCTGCCTCACCCGCCATGCAGAGTGGTGTTTCAGGGTGTGGTGTCGGCGGCAGAGGTGGGCGAGGTTCGTCACCGCGGTGGGGCCGTCGTGTGCTCGCGCGACGGTGTGGTCGATGTCGCATCGGAGAGTCGGGATCCGGCATCCGGGAAAGCGGCAGTGCTCGTCCCGCACCCGCAAAGCTCGCGTGAGCTGGTCGGTGGGTCGATATCGGTCGACACCGAGCACCGCCCCGGTCACGGGGTGGGTGAGAATCCTGTCCCACCCGCTTGCCGTGCCCGCGAGGCGGAGCGCGGTGGGCGTGTCGATGGGGGCGTGTCCCGCGAGTTCGGCGGGCGTGACGTCTCGCCCCAGCACGGTGAGCACGGGCACCGTCACCTGCACGCGAGCGACGATCGCCTCGCCTTCTGCCATCGATGCGTTCGAGACGTCAGCGGTCGCGTGTCCGGTGAGCAGGAGGTCGGTGAATACGTCGGCACGGATCTCGCCGAGGCCACGAAGGTCGGCCGTGTGGCCGTCGCGAAGCTGACCGTCGCCGCTCCCGCCGCTCCCGCCCATTCCTCGGGCATCGACCTCTCGGCGCGCGTACTGGTCCAGCCGGTCACGGATCCCGTGTGCGAGAACGGCCGGCAGGGTCGCGATCAGTTCCGCCATCCCGTCGTCGAGGTCGCGCACCCATACATTGCGGGCCGTCGCCGCGGCCGCGTGACGCGTGTCGAGGGGGATCGGGTGGAGGCGGTTCGCAAGGAGGCGCGCGGGAGGCCTCAGACGACTGGGGGTCTCGCGCCGCGCGACCTCCAACACGGCAACTTCGTATCGCGCTCGAGTGTCATCGCCCGGGAGAGGGAGGCCGGCATCGACGATCACCGATGCATGAGCGCGGGAGATCTCGCCCACCCCCAGCGCGGCATGAGTCGCCGGGAAGGCCCCCACCAGCACGGCGGCGTGGGACATCTGACGCTCGACGGTGCGGTCGGACGCGCGCCACATCGCCCTGATCTGCGCGGCGAGCGAGCGAAGGGGTATGTCGCCGTCCGGTGACGACCCCCGGGAGGTGTCTTGCGCCCGGGTGAGGTCGATCGCGGCGGCCAGGAGGTGGGCTTCTCTCGCGTCGAGGGCGGCACGGTCGCGGTGCGTGATCGCGAGGGCGTCGAGCAACGCGACCACATCGGCAGGGGTGTCGCGGGTGGTGTTCGCGGATGTGGTCATGGCCCCCATTCTTCGCGAGGGGTCCGACATGCAGCTTCCGGAAATCCCAGGTCAAGGCGGGTTTGTGGATAACTTGGCCAGATGTCACGCGGGGAGGAACGGGCGTCTCGGCAGGCGGTGTCTCGACGCGCCGTGCCCCTCACCGCGCGGGAGTGTTCACGCGGATGATCTCCTGCTGGTACGGCGCGATGACCTCGCCCGAGATGCGGCAGTCCAGCAGCAGGAACGGCCGGTCCGACGCAGGCCGGGCCGCCCATTCGTCCAGCGCGCGGAGATCGTCGAGCGTGCGTACGACCACGCCCTGGGCGCCCACAGACCGCGCGAGACCCGCGAAGTCGACCTCCGGGATCAGCATCGGTTCCCGGGCCAAGCCCTGGAGGCCGTAGAGGTTGACCTCGGCGCCGTACGCGGCGTCGTTCCAGACGACGGCGAGCCCCCGGCCGGCCGCCACCCGCACCGCTGACTCGAGGTCGGCGAGGGCCATCAGCCCGCCGCCGTCTCCCGTGGTCAGCACCACCGTCGACTCCGGCCGGGCGAGCGCCGCCCCGGGAACCGAAGGGAATCCGAGTCCGATCGACTGGTAGGCGGTGCCGACCATCATCATCCGGTCGGGAGCCGCCACCGGCCAGTACATGTTCGCCCAGCCGATGAAATGCCCGCCGTCGGAGACGACGACCCGGTCTCGCGTCGAGGGGTGCCGCTCCAGCGCCTCCCCGATCCGCACCGCGACCGCGCGAGGATCCAAGCGGCCGTCGGGGGCGACCGCCTCACCCTGGTGTCGCGCTCGCGCGGCCGCCAGATCGACGGACTCGCGCCATCCGGAGGGCTGTGACCGCTCCAGCGCGTCAGCGAGTGCGGAGGCCACGATCGCCGCGTCGCCCCGGATGAAGCCGCCGACGTGCGGGTGCGTGGCGGCGGGGGAGACATCGACCTGCACCACGCGCGTGCCCGGCGCGAAAAGGTCGCCGAAGCGCATGGTGAAGGGGTTGAGGCCCGCGCCGAAGACCACGGCCACATCGGCCGCGCGGATGAGCTCCATCGCCCCCTCGGCCCCGAACCCGCCGGCGACGCCGAGGTCGAACTCCGCGCGCGGGAAGATGCCGCGGCCGAGGGCGGTCGTCGCGGTGAGGGCACCGGTCGCATCGGCCAGTCTCCCGAGCGCGGCGCCGGCGCCCGACACCCATGCTCCGCGCCCGGCCAGCAGAAGCGGGCGACGTGCATGCGCGAGGGCATCGGCGAGGTCGACGATGGCCGCCCGAGCGAACGGGCTGGGTTCGACGGGCCCGGGGAGGATCGGTGCGGGCGCGTCGGGCACCGATCCGGCATCGAGCCGGGCCACGTCGTAGGGGATGGCGAGCACGGTCGGCACTCGGTAGGACAGCGCGTGTTCGACGGCGATGGCGGTCGTCGCGGCGGCATCCGCGCGTCCGACCGTGTAGGTGCGCGCACCCACGGCCGACGCGAGCGCGATCTGGTCCACGTCCCAGGGCCTCGGGCCCGACGTGGGCTCGTCGCCGACCACCAGCAGCAGCGGGACGTGCGCCTGCACGGCCTCGGCGAGGGCCGTCAGTGTGTTGGTGAATCCGGCGCCGTAGGTCGCGGTCGCCGCGGCGAGGCCTCCGCCGGCGCGGTGGTAGGCATCGGCGGCGACGACTCCGCCCGCCTCGTGTCGCACGGCGGTGAAGGCGACGTCGGTGGAGCGCTCGAGCGCGTCGAGGAAGTGGGCGTTGCCGTTGCCCATCACCCCGAAGACGTGGTCGATGTGGCGGGCGAGGGTCTGCGCGACGTGCGCGGAAACGGTGGACATGCTGCTCCTGCGAGAACGAGACGGAGGTGAGGCCGTATGTGTCTCGTTGCTCCGGCGTCGTCGCCGGGCTGCTGCGTGCCCATTTTTCGAGCACCGGCGGAGGGCCGCCGGACCGGACGAGTCTATCGCGCGGCCTGTCGCACCGGGGGGCTCGCCGCGTGTGGGTGGCCCCGGGCAGGATGGCGTGATGGATCTCGTCGCGTTGCGAGCCGAGCGCCTGCGCGCGCATCGGCTCCGTTCCCCCGCGGGCTCGGTGGCGGCCGCCGCGGCCCACATGACGGCGACGCAGGCCCAGGAGTTCTGGGGCGGGCGGTGGGCGTTGGCCTCCCGCACGGCCGGCGCCCCGACCCTCCGCGACGTGGATGCCGCGTTCGCCCAGCCCGGCGGACTGGTGCGGTCGTGGACGCAGCGCGGCACCCTGCACATCGTGCCCGCGGCCGACCTTTCCTGGATCCTGTCGGTGACCGCCGAACGCCAGACGAGGCAGTACGCCGGGGTCCATCGCGGCCTCGGCAACGATGCCGAGATCCTGTCGCGGGCCGAGAAGGCAGCGCGCGCGGCGCTCGCCGGAGGAAATCGGATCACCCGTGCCGAGTTCGCCGCGGTACTGGAGGGGGTGGGCATCGACCCGTCGCGCATGCGCGGCAACCACGTCTTCTCGGCCCTTGCCCTGCGTGAGGTCGTCGTGCTCGGCCCGGTCGTGCCGCGTGAGGGCGGCCCGACGCGCGAACAGTACGTCGTCGCGCCGGAGGACTGGATCCCCGCGGCCGCCCAGCCCGCCGACCCGCTCGCGGAGCTGTTCGTCCGCTACATCCGCAGCCACGGGCCGGCGGGGATCGGCGACTTCGGGTGGTGGGCCGGGGTGCCGAAGGGGCTGTCCCAGCGGGCGCGGGACGGAGCGGGCGACCGTGTCGTCGAGGCGGAGGCCGGGCTGTTCGTCACCGCCGACGAGTCGCCGCCTGTTGCCGCGGTTGCTCCGGTCCTGGCGCTGCCGCCCTTCGAGGAGTACTACCTGTCCTACCTCGACCGCACCACGGCGTGCGCCCCCGAGTTCACCCGCCGGATCGGGCCGAGCATGAACGGCATCGTCAAGCCCGTGCTCGTCGCCGACGGCGAGATCGTGGGACTGTGGTCGCATTCGGTGGCCGCGGGCAAGCATCACCTCGCTCCCGTTCCCGAGCTGTTCGGCGAGGCGGACGCCGACGAGGTCGAGCGGGCGCTCGCGCGCTTCGGGCGATTCATCACCGGCTGAGCCGGCTGTCCGCCCCCTCGGCGCGCCCTCTGCGGTTCAGGCGAACAGCTCGGCGCCGACGAACGACCCGGTGCTCGCCCCGCGAGGAATCGCCCAGATGCCCGAGCCGACGTGGCGGATGTACTCGTTCATCAGATCGGTGGACAGCGCCCGTTGGAGGGAGATGAACTGCGCGGGGGACCGCTGGTACGAAAGGAAGAAGAGGCCGGCATCGAGGCGTCCGAGGTCGGTGTTGCCGTCGACGAAGTTGTAGCCGCGGCGGAGGATGCGGGTGCCGCCGTTGAGCTCCGGGTGCGCGAGGCGCACGTGCGAGTGAGCGTCGATCCGGGCTGCGCCGCCCGCGTCCGTCGCTGCGAAGTCGGGGGCCGTCTCCTCCTGCCCGCCCGACAGCGGGGCGCCGTGCGCTTTGTCGCGTCCGACGATGCGCTCCTGCTCGGACAGTCGCACGCGATCCCACGTCTCGATGATCATCGCGATCTTCCGGGCGACGAGGTACGACCCGCCCGCCAGCCATGCCGGTTCGTCGGCGCTGTCCACCCAGACGTGCTCGGCGAGGGCCGCCGTGTCGTCGGCGAGGATGTTGGCCGTGCCGTCCTTGAAGCCGAACAGGTTGCGTGGCGTGGCCTGAGCGGCGGTGGTCTTCGAGGTCTTCCCGAATCCCAACTGCGACCACCGCAACCGCGCGCGCCCGAACGCGATCCGGCTGAGGTTACGGATCGCGTGCACGGCCACCTGCGGATCGTCCGCGCAGGCCTGGATGCAGAGGTCACCGCCCGATGCGCCGGGATCGAGGTCGTCGCCGAGGAACGCGGGCAGCTTCTCGAGCGCGGCCGGCCGCTGCGAGGCCAGACCGTAGCGGTCCTCGCCGTCGGCCGTGACGAACAATGTGGGGCCGACGCCGAACGTGATGGTGAGTCCGGACGCGGGAAGCCCGAGTGCCTCGCCGGTGTCGTCCGGAGGTGCCTCCGGCGATCCGCCGACGGCCCCCGTCGCGCTCACGTCGAGTCCCTGCGTCATCCGGGCTGCCGCATAGGTCCAGTCCTGCAGCAGGCCGATCAGATCCTCGCGCGTGGTGCGGGCCATCATGTCGAACGAGGCGAAGTGGAGGTGGTCCTGCACGGGCGTGGTGATGCCGGCCTGGTGCGGGCCGTAGAAGGCGTAGACGGCCGCCCCGCCCTCGCGCTCCCGCGCCCTGCCCACGGCGACGCCTGCGGCAGCACCCGCGCCCGCGCCCACGCTGAGCCCCGCCGCTCCCACGCCGGCGGCGAGCCCGAAGAGCCCGCGCCGGCTGAGCCCCGGCACCTCACGTGGAGCGTCCACGACACGCGGGGGTGACGCCGGGTCACGCGGCATGTCGTGGACACTCGGGGACCCGGTTGGCGGGTCGGTGGGAGTCGTCATGGGCGGCGGGTCAGGCGAGGACCGTGGAGGTCAGCTTCGAGAGCGGCTCGGCGAGAGCGTTCAGGAGGTCGGTGAGCTCGCGCTTGTCCCCCTTGGTCAGCTCGCCGTAACCGATGAAGCCGTCGGCGAGCGATCCGTGCGCTGCCAGCGCCTTCTCGAGATCGGTGTACCCCTGCTCGATCTGGTCGGCCAGCGCGGCCCCCTCGGTGCCCTGCGCCGTGGCGAAGTCCTTCACGAGGGAGAACGCCATCTTCGACCCCTCGACGTTGGCGGCGAAGTCCCACAGGTCGGTGCCCGACCACCAGTCCTCCTCGCCCGTGATCTTTCCGGTAGCCACCTCGTCGAGGAGGCCGATCGCGCCGTTGGAGATGCCGGCCACGCCCTGGGCGTCCAGCGCCGACTGGAAGTCCGCCGAGTGCACGTAGTCGTTGAGCTCGGCGACATCGGCGACGAGCTGGTCGCCGAACGAGGCGCGCTCCTCGGTGGTCGACGGGGCCCAGTCCTTCCATGCGGAGGTCTCTCCGTCGGCGTTGAGCGCGTCCTTCGCCGGCACCCACAGGTCCTTCTCGATCCGGTGGAAGCCGGTCCAGTCCAGCCCCTCCGCGACAGCGTCGACCTCGCGGTAGTCGATGCGCGGATCGAGGTCGCCGAGCGACTCGGCCACCGGCTCGATCCGCTCGTAGAAGGCACGCACCTGCGGGAACAGGCCGCGGGCCTTCTCATCGTCGCCCTGCTCGTACGCCGCGACGAGCTCGTCGACGGCGGGGACGAGCTGCTCGACCTGGTCCTTCACGAACGCGGCGTAGAGGTCGACCGCCTTCTGCTTCTGCTC
>JBMDWQ010000134.1:0-27982 GCA_048594675.1 Microbacterium sp.
CAAGCCGCGGCCCCGTTCGGGGACGCTCGAACTGTTTTTCACGAATGAGATTCGGGCGTTCGACGCGCTCGCCCTGCACAACGAACTGACGACGTTCGAGCTTGTCGTCGACGAAGTGTCCGGCTACCTGACCATGACCTACGTCGTCGACGGCGAGGTCACTGTCCGTCTGGACGAGCAGACCCGCACTGCCTGGACTCTCTCTGTCGGCTATCAGGAGGTCGAGTCATGACCTCCCGCACTCTCCAGCCTCGCGCCTGGCTCTACGACGCCGAGTTCGGTGCCGCCCCGTCCGAGGGCAGCGTCACCCTCGACGCGAGCAACGTGCCCTACGGCAGCGCGGATCTGACGATCCCGCTGACCGACGTCTCGCTCGCCGAATACCTCGACCCTCGAACGAACCAGCGCCTCAATCTCACCGCCTGGGACGACGCCGCCGGTGCCGTGCGCGCGTTCAACCTCGGGCTGCGTTCTCGCGAGGTCGACCACACCGCAAAGACGATCCGCCTTCGGCTGGAGACCGACGAGGCGATCCTCCTCACATACGCACCGCTCGCCGACATCGACCTGTGGGACCAGCGAGGGAGCCTCCGCTCGGTCGTCAACCGCGTTCTGAGCACCTGCTCCCCCGGCGCGGCCCTGGAAGCGTCGCCTTCACCTGACGCGGACGTTACGCCCCGCTGGCAGCAGACGAACCTGATCTTGAACCACGGCGCCACCGACACTGCCGGATGGACCGCGACGGTCACGGGCGGAGGCGCAGGGACCGTCAGCCGCACGACATCCGCGGTCGTCCGCGAAGGTGCCGCTTTCGGGACCATGCTCCGACTGACAATGACGGCGGCCTCGACCGCCCTGGCCAGCCTCCGCTACGGCTCCTCGACCGCAACCAACATCCGAGGAGTCACACCGGGGCGCATCTACACGACGTCATTCTGGGTCTGGCACAACGCCGGTGCCACGCGCTCAGGGCGCATCTGGCTCGGCTGGAAGAACGACACCAACGGCACCGTCTCCTCGGTCACTGGCACCTACACCGTCCCCGACCAGACCTGGACGAAGGTCAGCCTGACCGCCGTCGCGCCGGCAGGCGCATCATCCGCCGCCGTTGAGGTCGGCGTGTCGAACGGCCTCGGCAACGGACAACGGCTCGACGTCGCGGGCTCGATGTTCGCGGAAGGCGTGCGCAACGACTCGTGGTTCAACGGCGCTCGCGCGAACGACTCGACCTACACCTACTCGTGGACGCCCGACGCGAGCGTGACGCCCTCGGTGCGTGTGCCGATCGGCGGCGAGATCGACCCCGACTCGCTGCTGTGGCCCGCTGGAGTGCCCGCGTGGGACTTCCTGGAGCCTCTGACCGCCGGTGCTGGCCTCCGCCTGTTCTGCGACGAGAACCGGGACTGGCGGCTCATCGACCCCGACCTTTACTCAGTTCCCGGCGTCGTCAGCCTCTCCCCCATGACCACGACCGAGGGAACCGACCTGATCTCCCTCGCCGACCCCGAGGTGTACTGCACCGGCGTCGTCGTCCGCTACGCGTGGACCGACACGCAGGGCGTCAACCGCACGAAGACCGACACTGCCGGCACGCCCGGTCTGCTGCTCGTCGTGGAGCTGAATCGCCCCTGGCCCGGCGCGGGCGTCGCGCAGGCCATACTCACCCGCCGCACCGGACAGGGGCGCGTGCAGGACGTGACCGCGCTCGCGCAGTGGGACGCCAACCCCGCCATGCAGGCCTCGATCTCGCTTCCCGGCACCCTCGACCAGATCGGACAAGTCGAGGCCGTTGAGTGGGGCCTCTCGAACGGCCTCATGGTCGTTCGCACCCGCGCTCTGACCGAGATCATTCCCGGATCGATCAACGCCGAAGTCGGAACGATCGACGCCGCAACCGGGACCATCGACAACCCCACGGACCCCTGAGCGAAGGACACCTAGAGATGGCAATCGGAGACGCCGCCGCCGCGCGAGGAATGGCCCTCGTCTCGGGGAGCGAGCTGCGCAACACGATCGACACGCTGCTCAACCAGACACGCGACTACATCGACCAGTACACCCGCTGGGCCGCGATCCAGGGCAAGCCCGCCACCTTCCCACCGAGCGCTCACTCGCACTCGTGGGATCAGGTCACCGGCAAGCCCTCCACCTTCGCGCCCGCGACGCACTCGCACTCGTGGGACTCGATCACGAGCAAGCCGTCGAGCTTCACGCCGTCCTCCCACAATCACGACGACCGCTACTACACGAAGTCCGAGGTGAACGCGAAGACCTGGAGCGGGTCCGACATCACCTCCGGCACCATCACGCGCCCCGTGTCGACCTCGGGCGGAGGACGGTTCGGCGCAGCCTGGGACAACAACATCACCTCGACGCGCCGCGCGGTCTGGATGGAGTCGGACGGCACCCTCGGGCACACCGCCTCCTCGGCCCGGTACAAGAAGAACATCACGCCGTGGGATGCACTCAGCGACGAGGCATTCCTGCAGCTCGTCGTCGTCACCTTCCAGTGGCGGAACGGTGTCGACCCGTCCGACCACATCGAGATCGGAATGATCGCCGAGGAGCTGCACGACCGGGGACTCGCGTGGGCCGTGTTCTACGAGCCCGACGGCTTCGGCGTGCTCCGCCCCGAGGGCATCCACTACGACCGGCTCGTGCTGGCTGTCATCCCGGTCGTTCAGCGACTCATCACCCGCGTCACCTCGATCGAGGAGCGCCTGACCGCACTGGAGGCGGCAGCATGACACGCAAGTTCTGGGAGTACCGAATCACCGGCGACACGAAGCGCCACGCGCAGCGGAAGGTCGGCCCGGCGACCGACTACGCCTGCCCCTCGGGAACGACCGTCCACGCCCCGTTCTCGGGCCGCGTGCAGCCCTTCGCGAACGAGGACGGAGGGCTGAGCCTGCGCCTCGTCGGCTCACGATTCGACCTCATCGTGCAGCACCTCTCACGGAACGACCTCTACCGTGCCGGGACACTGCGCCTGTGGCGCTCGCGCATCGCGATCTCAGGCAACACCGGCAAGTCGAGCGGCCCGCACGTCCACGCCTACATCGTCGACAAGAAGACGGGGCGCCGGATGTCGTTCCTCGAATGGCAGCGCATGCGCGGGCACAAGCTCCCCGCGGAAGCACGCGCTTTCGTCAAGTCCGGGAGGCCGTGACCATGCGCCGCGTACTCACTCCCACGTTCCGCCGCTGGGCCTACGGCGTCAGCGCCGCGGCCGTCGGCGTCGCTGCCGGCGTCGGATGGATCGAGCCCGAGACAGCAGTGGTCATCGGGCCGCTGCTCATGGCGCTGTTCTACGTGGACGACAACGGCAGCCCTCAGGAGCAGGCACCCCCAGACGAAGAGGTGACCGGGCTGTGACCGCGCCTCCTGAGAACGGCCCTGCGATCGTCACGCTCCGCGAGGTCTACGACCTCGTGCTGACGGTCAAGCAAGAAGTCAGCATGCAGAACGTTCCCGACATTCGCAACGATGTGACTGACCACGAGGCGCGCATCCGCGCCCTTGAGAAATGGGTCTGGCGGGCGAGCGGCCTGGCGGCGCTCGCGGGCGCGGGTCTTAGCCAGGTCATCGAGAAAGTGCTCAGGTGACTGGCCGCGCAGGAACCGCCCTCCTCCCAGGCGAGGTTAAGCCAGCGCCGTCAACTGGCGCTCAAGGCGCCTGAGCGCTTCAGACATCTCCTCCTCGCTCAAGCCAGCGCTCTGCATCTCAGTCCGGACCTCTTGGAGTCCGGACTCGACTTCCCTGATCATCTGTGACAGCTCTGCTGCCTCCGCAATCGCTTCTTGGGTCAGCCTGAAACCCTGATCGATCAACTGACGCCCTTCCGCAGAGTCGGTTCCTGACGTGGGGACAATCCTCTCAATTTGGTACAACGTGACGAGAGACTCAGACAGATCCATCCACCGACTCATGGCCTGGGAACGCAGGTTCAGGATTCCCGTCTCCATCCGGTGTACTCGCTTGGATAGCTCCCGGCGGGTTCGAGAGTTAGCGCTCCAAGGGAACTTTCGCAGCATCTCGATGAGAACATCGTTGGCGACAGCCAACGCAAAGTTCGCGATTGGGGCAAGCACCGCCCAAGCCCCCACGAGCGACAACGCCATGTAGACGAAGTAGGTCGTCCAGTGATCTAGCGGCACTGAGCTGACCAAGCCATTGAGAGCAAAGGAGAATGCTAGGAACAGCAACACGAGGCAGATCGTCACGGTGATGGCAAGAGCAGTCCGCGCAGCCCGTGAACTACGGAACTCGTCGGGCGCAAGGTAGCCCTTGGCGATAGCGCGACTCTCTAGCAGCAGTGCGATCGCGAACACCGGGATCACCTGGACAGCAGTGCTCCAGAAGGCGCTAGATGACTCCACCGGCGATCCTACTGGCGCTTCGCGAACGTCGTGGCGAGGTCGATCAACTGCGATGCCGGGAGCGTCGCCTCGTCGGACGAACCTGGCTTGCCGTCCGGCGGCGCTCCCAGCGCTCGGCGAGCAAACTCCCTGTATATGTCCGCCTGTGCCTCAGGCGGGGCTGGCTGAACGAAGTTCGAGAACGAGCGGAGCTGGACCTCTAGACCTTTGGCCCAGTTGAAAACGCGTCGATGCTGTCCTGCCTGGCGCGCAAAATAGGCAGCCAGCGCACCTATACCAGTGAGCAAGGCGAGGCGGTAGATCAAGCTCACCACGTCGCCCGGATCGGGATGCACGAAGGCAGCGACCAAGATCACCGCGACGACACCTCCGACACTTAGCCAGCGGAACAGGTTGGCCTGTCTGAGCTCGGCACCCGAGTACTCCGAGAAGTGAACGGCGAGATCTCTCTCGCCCAGAGCACCCTCTGCCGCATCCGCCGCAGACTCTGCCCGTTCGACCGCAGCTCGTGAGGCTTCCAGTGCCTCACGTAGCTGTCGCCTGTCTGACTCGATGGCGATCTTCTGCAGGGTCTCAGCCACCTGTGCGCGGAAGCGCAACAAGTCAGTATCTCGCTCGTCTAGCTCGTCCTTGTTTCCCGCGGTCATCTCACCGAGCAACTCATATGTACCCACGTTCGCCCCGCGCATCCAGGCCGCAAGCGCACCGGGATCTTTAGCGTTGGCGATTGCGGAAACAAACGTGCCGAGGTGCCTCTCTATGTGGGCGTTGATTTCACGCTTGAACCCCGCGGATGCGCTGGTCTCGAGGAAGCTACCGAGCAGATCGAGGTGATGCAGCGTCTCGACGGCAAGCTCGTACTCGTCCAGACTATTGATCTCGAGAGCAGCTTGCTTCAACTGCTCGATGCGAAGGGAGTACACGCTCACGCGTCCACAATAGCGTCGGCGATCGCGTGTGTTGCGGACACGAAGCACGCGGTCGTAGCCGCGCAAGGTGAGCACGCCGCGGTGAAGAGCCGCATCCAGCGGCGCGCGAACATCCGCGGACGGTGACTGAGGGCCGTTGCGCAGCCACGTTCCGCTCGCTCGGGCGTTCGTCCTCCAGGGCAGCCCTTGAAGGCGGTGTTCCGCTCGCGCCCGGGCCTCGGCCACCCGCTCGCGCGCGCTCGCGCTGCTGACTGTGCCTTCGCCGCTGCGCAACCGAGCCAGCGACACCCGCTGTACGGAGAGCTCGATGTCGATCCGGTCGACCAGCGGACCGCTCAGTCGGCTGAGGTAACGCCGGATCGCCAGCGATGGACAGGAGCAGGCGCCCCCGGGAACCCCGTACTGGCCGCACGGGCACGGGTTCGTCGCCAGGAGGAGCTGAAACCGCGCCGGGAACCGGGCATGGAAACCGGCTCTGTGAATCGAGATCTCTCCGGCTTCCAACGGCTGGCGCAGTGCGTCGAGCGCGTGCGCGGAGAACTCCCCGGCCTCGTCGAGGAACAACACGCCACCGGAGGCACGGGCGATGGCTCCCGGCCGCACGTACCGGCTCCCGCCACCGACGAGCGCCGCTGCGCTCGCGGAGTGGTGGGGGGCTTCGAAGGGTGGCGTCCGGTCGAGGATGTGCACTGGCCGACCCGCAAGTGATCGCAATGAGGCCACCTGCAGGGCTTCATCGTCTGCCAACGGAGGAAGGATGCCCGGCAGACGCCGCGCCAGCATGGTCTTTCCCGCTCCCGGGGGTCCGCTCATCAGTGCATGATGCCCTCCCGCCGCGGCGACGATCATCGCCTCCACTGCCTCGGGCTGACCGATCACCTCACGAAGATCGGTCTCCTCCGACGGAGGATCGGCGACAGGCGATTCCCCGCCCGGGAGGGGAACCGGCTCCTGGGAGGTCTCGACGACGTCCAAGCCGTGGAATCTCGCCACGTCACGAAGGCTCACGGCGGAGACGACGCGCACATCGGCCACCAGTTCGGCCTCGTCACGGCACGCGGCCGGCACCACGACAACGCGGAAGCCGGCCCGGGCGGCCGCCACCACGGCGGGAAGGATCCCCGGTACGGGCCGGAGCCGTCCGTCCAGCCCCAGCTCGCCCAGATGGACGGTGGCGCCGAGGGAGACGGCATCGAGGGGCAGTTCGGTCGCCAGCGCGGCGATCGCCATGGCAACGTCGAGGCCCGTTCCGTGCTTGGGCAGGCTAGCGGGTGAGAGATTGACCACGACGTGTCGACGCGGCAACGGAAGGTCGCTGTTGCCACACGCGTTACGTACGCGCTGGTGCGCTTCCCCGATCGACTTGTCCGGGAGACCGATCACCGTGAACCCGGGGGTCTGTGAAGCGAGGTCGGCTTCTACCTCCACCACATCGCCGACGAGGCCCGTGAGGACGACTGTCCACGTTCGACCGATCGTCATCGGACGTCTTCGAGATGTTCGAGGACGGCGGTTCGGGGGTCTTCTCCCGTGATTCCGATGATGTCGAGTTGCAGACGACGACCGCGCGCCACGGACTCGTGGGCGCGGCTCCAGGCGGCGCCGAGCCGCCACAGCCGGGCTGCCTTGCGCGCATCGACCGCCGCGAAGGGGTGTCCGAACCACTCCGTCCGCCGGGTCTTGACCTCGACGATGACCAGGCTCGCTCCGCGTGTGGCCACGATATCGATCTCACCGTCGGGGCACCGCCAGTTTCGGTCGACGACCTGGTATCCGGCCGCCAGCAGGTAGTCGGCAGCCCGTTCCTCACCGTCGCGACCGCGTACGTCTTTCATCGCCATGCGACGATCGTGACGGCCGACGAGGCCAGCGGGTGCGCCCGGAGCGCCTAGGTGGGGATGAGCCCCATCATTCGCACAGCGTGCAGGAGCCGACGCTCAGGAGTCGAGCGAAAGCTCATCGGGGATCTGGAAGTCCCGCCGCTGCAACTCTTCGACGTTCACATCCTTGAAGGTGAGAACCCGCACCGACTTCACGAAGCGATCCGCGCGGTAGATGTCCCACACCCACACGTCGTTCATCGAGATCTCGAAGTAGAAGTCGTGCTCGGTGTCGCGGCGCACGACGTTGACCTCGTTGGCGAGGTAGAAGCGCCGCTCGGTCTCGATGACGTACTGGAACTGCGACACGACGTCGCGGTACTCCTTGTAGAGCGCCAACTCGAGTTCGCGGTCGTAATCCTCGAAGACTTCGTCATCCATGGTGACTCAATCCTATGGCCGCCGCGTCGCGTCAACGTCCCTAGAACAAGGTCGGCGCATCGGCGATCGCCCACGACGATCGATGGTGCGGGCTGAGGCCGTGCGAGCGGATCGCGGCACGATGGTCCGCACTCGCATACCCCTTGTTCCGCGCCCACTGGTACACGGGGCTCTCCTCGTGAAGGCGCGCCATCAGTTCGTCGCGCGCGACCTTCGCGATGATCGACGCCGCGGAGGCCGACGCGCAGTCACGGTCTGCTTTGACGACGGGGCGGACGGTGAGCGTCGCCGAGCCGGCCGCCGAGATGTAGTCGTAGTTCCCGTCGAGGAGCACGATCGCTTCCTCGACGACCACCCCGGCCGCCCGCAGGTCGGCGATCGCGCGCTGGGCCGCCAGCCCCAGCGCACGCATGATCCCCACTCGATCGATCTCGCCCGCGTCGGCCCAACCGACTGAAGAGGCCCGCACCCACGCCCTCGCGCGCTCGGCGACCTCCGGCCGCCGAGCTTCCGCGACGAGCTTGGAGTCACGCAGTCCCGCGGGGATCCGGCGCCGCGCGCCGGCGGCATCCATCACCGTCGCCCCCACCGCCACGGGCCCTGCAAGGGCTCCACGGCCGACCTCGTCACACGCGATGATGAGCGGGTGCTCCTTGAGGAGCCGCCGCTCAAGACCGAGCCGAGGCGCAACGACCGTCATCGCGCCACGGGCTCCGGAACGCCGGCGAAAACGTCGTGGTGGAAGTCGATGAGACCGAAGCGCGGCAACGGCCACGTGATCAGGAACGCACGCCCGACGACATTGTCGAGCGGGACGAAGCCGGCTCCCGGCTGGTCCATGTTGTATCGAGAGTCTCGTGAGGAGTCCCGATTGTCTCCCAGCACCCAGAGCGACCCCTCCGGCACCGTCACGTCGTAGGAGACCACGTTGGGGGCGCTCTGGCCCTCCGCGAGGTTGAGGTAGGAGGACTCGTCGATGGGGACGCCGTTAACGGTCACCTGGCCCATGGCGTTGCAGCAGACGACGTGGTCGCCCGGAACGCCGATGATCCGCTTGATCAGATGATCTTTGCTGTCCGGCGCGGAGATGCCGACCACCGACAGCAGCCAGTCGACGGCCTCGACGAGCACCGACCTCGCCGGCGTGGGCTCGGTGGGAAGCCAGCCGCCTGGATCCCGGAAGACGACGACGTCGCCCCGGGAGTACCCACCGAAACGAGGGGTGAGTTCATCGACGAGGATGCGGTCCTGCACCTGCAGCGTCTGCTCCATCGAGCCGGACGGAATGTAGAACGACCGGACGAGGAACGTCTTGACGAGGAAGGACACCAAGACCGCGATGACGATGATGACCAGGATGTCGCGCACGAGCGGCCACAATCCTCGGCGAGAGCGCCGTCGTGAGCGCAACGGTGCTTCGCCCGCCCCTGCGGCGGTCTCTTCGGACGTCATTCGGATCCTTCGTCTCGGCGGCAGGGGCTGATCCCGCCGTGCTCAGTGCACCCTTCAAGGTTCGCACACCCCGGCCTCGTCTCCGCGTCGGCGCGCACGCTCACGGCGCCGGATTCGTCCACGTCGGCATCCCGCCTCATGCCACGCCCCGGGAAACACGAATGCCCCGGACCACGCCCGGGGCATTCGTGGACAAGCGCGTCAGTTGTCGCGCTTCTCCTTGATCTTGGCCTTCTTGCCGCGCAGCTCGCGCAGGTAGTACAGCTTGGCGCGACGGACATCGCCGCGGGTGACGACCTCGATGTGGTCGATGGACGGGCTGTGGACGGGGAAGGTCCGCTCCACACCCACCTGGAAGCTGATCTTGCGGACGGTGAACGTCTCACGAACGCCATCGCCGGAGCGGCCGATGACGACGCCCTGGAACACCTGGATACGGGAACGGTTTCCCTCGGTGATGTTCACGTGCACCTTGACGGTGTCGCCGGGCGAGAAGGTGGGGATGTCGGAGCGGAGCGAGGCCGCGTCGACGGAGTCGAGGATCTGCATGATCGTCACTTCCTGCGACCGCCACAGGTCGATCGCGAGAGTCAAAGGTGAATGAGGTGTGCCCGAGACGCCGATGGTTAGACGCCGTGCTCCCCTGAGGCAGAGACCGGTCAGGGCACAAGTGTCTATTCTGCCACGGACGGACACTGTCGCCAAAACGCCCGCGGTGCGCGCCCGGGAGCCGTCAGCTCGTCGGGGGCCGGTTCTCGCGAACGATCAGCACGTCGGGATCAACGCGCTCCGATGCGGGCTCGGCCGTCGGAGGGATGTAGCCGACACCGTCACTCGTGCGCAGCAGGAAGGTCGAGGGCCGCGCCTCCCGCCACAACTGAGACAGTGACGTGCAGAACGCGGCGACGCCTACCGCGATCGTCACCGCGAGTGTCGGCCACCACCACCTGCCGTCGAACACTCCGAGAGCGACGATGAGCACGTGCCAGGCCCCGATGACACCGACGTCGGTCCAGGACACGGCCCGATCCGTGCGGACTGTGCCGCGGGCACGAACCAGCAGGGTCAGCACGATCTGGCCGATGAACACGATGGGAGCCGAGACGAGCACCCACAGGAGCGCCCAGGGGTTGGCGCCGAACACGATCCACCCGACCACCAGCCACAGCGGCAGGAGGACCGCCGCGGGAATCAGCCATCGGAAGAACGCCCGTCGCACCCACATGACTCCGATGCTACGCCTGTCCGTCAGAATGGAACCTGAGGAAAGGATCCACATGATCGAGTTGCGCACGCCCGCAGAGATCGAACAGATGCGTGCCGCGGGGCGCTTCGTCGCCGAGGTTCTCACCACCCTCCGGGACGAGACGACAGTGGGGACGAACCTGCTGGCGATCGACCGTCGTGCCCACGACCTCATTCGGCGGGCGGGGGCGGAGTCGTGCTACATCGATTACCACCCCTCGTTCGGGGCGAGTCCGTTCGGGAAGGTGATCTGCACATCGGTCAACGACGCCGTCCTCCACGGCCTGCCGCACGACTACGACCTGCGCGACGGCGACCTGGTGAGCCTCGACTTCGCCGTCTCCGTCGACGGCTGGGTCGCCGATTCGGCCGTCTCCTTCGTCGTGGGCACGGCGCGCGACGAAGACCTCGCGCTGATCGACACGACGGAGCGGGCCCTGGAAGCCGCCATCGCTCACGCCCGCGTCGGCAACCGCATCGGAGACATCTCCGCCGCCATCTCTCACGTGGCCACGACCGACGGCTACCGCATCAACACCGACTTCGGGGGGCACGGAGTCGGACGCACGATGCACGGCGACCCGCACGTGCCCAACGATGGCAAGGCCGGTCGCGGATACCCCTTGCGACCGGGGCTCGTGCTGGCGCTGGAGCCGTGGTTCCTGCAGACCACGGATGGGCTCGTCACCGACCCCGACGGCTGGACGCTGCGAAGTGTCGACGGCTCACGCGGCGCACATTCCGAGCACACGGTCGCGATCACCGAGGAAGGACCGATCGTCCTCACCGATCGCTCGTTCCTCGGCGTCGACTGAGGCGCCGCCGTGCCCCTGGACCCCTACTTCGCGGAGCGGCTCCGGGTACACCGTCGCTATCTGCTGCGTACGGCTGTCAAGAGCTTCCGCGCGCGACTGCGCGGCGCCGTGCGGCGGTGGTGGCCCTTGGCGGCACAGCGGGACGGCGTCCGGGTCACCGGACCGCTCCGTGCCGGGTCGAACACCGCCGAGCGGCCGCCGATCCGCCCCCGAGCTGACGCTCGCGCCGCGACCCCGCGCGAGCGTCATCGCGCTGCGGCACTGGCGTGGGATCGCAACGAGCTGACACGCGCGGGTACGCCCGGCCCCGACCTCCCCACCGAAGAGCACACCGTCACGGTGCCGGGATGGCCTGCCGTGCGCGTCCGGGTCTATCGGCCCGCCGACGACGAGCGCCGCCGGCCCGCGGTCCTCTCGTTCTATGGCGGCGCCTTCCGGATCGGAGGCATCGACTACCCGACCACCGATGCCGCCCTTCGGCGTCGTGCCGCCGGTGCCGACGTGGTCATCGTCGCGGTCGATTATGCGTTGGCACCGGAGCACCGCTTCCCCACTCAGGTGGAGCAAGGACACGCCGCGCTCGAATGGCTCGTCTCGCACGCGGCAGAACTGCGCGTGGACCCGGATCGCATCGGCCTCCAGGGCACCTCCGCGGGTGGCGCGCTCGCGGCAGCGGTCGCCCTCATGAACCGCGACCGCGCGCGGCACCCGATCAGATGCCAGGTGCTGGAGGTGCCGGTCACCGACCTCACCGGCCGGCACATCGACTTGCGCCCCACGTGGGCGATGGGCATCCCCGCGCTCTTCGTCGTCCGCGAACTCCGCTCGATCGCCCGGACATATCTCGGCCCCCGGGGTGACGCGCGCCATCCGTACGCGTCGCCCTTGCGGGCGACGGACCACTCCGGGCTTCCCCCTGCGCTCATCCTCACCGCCGAGTACGACAACCTCCGCGGCGACGGCGCCGCCTACGGGGCGGCGCTGCGAAACAGCGGGGTCGACGCGACGGTCGTGCGCTACCTCGGCGTCGGGCACGACGTGCCCACGTACACGGGCGCGCTCGATGCGTCCCGACGATGGGAGGATCAGGTCGTCTCGGCGTTGCGGGCGCTACACGACGGCTGATTCGTCGCCGAGAAGATCGGGACGGCGCGTGCGGGTGCGTTCGAGCTGTTGCTCGTGCCGCCACTGTGCGACGTGGCCGTGATGGCCGCTCAGCAGGACCGGTGGCACCTCGCGCCCCCGCCAGACCGCCGGCTTCGTATAGGAGGGGTACTCGAGAAGGCCCGACTCGTGCGACTCCTCGACCAGGCTCTCGGGATTGCCGACGACGCCCGGGATCAGGCGGCCGACGGCCTCAATAATCGCCATCGCGGCAACCTCGCCGCCGTTGAGGACATAGTCGCCGAGGCTCAGAAGGCGAACCTCGCCGAGTGACTCGGCGTAGTCGAACACCCGCTCATCGATCCCCTCGTACCGGCCGCAACCGAAGACGAGGTGGGCATGACCGGAGAGCTCGCGGGCCGTTGCTTGGGTGAAGCGTTCTCCGGCAGGCGACGGGAAGATGAACGTCGGCCGCGTCGCGTCGTTCGCGGCGCCGTCGGCCACGACCGCGTCGAGCGCCTGGCCCCACGGCTCGGGCGTCATCACCATTCCCGCGCCACCGCCATACGGGGTGTCATCGACGGTGCGGTGACGATCCGTCGTGAAGTCACGCAGATCGTGGACGCGCACGTCGAGGATGCCGCTTGCGCGGGCCTTGCCCAGAAGGGAGACCTCGAGCACGTCGAAGAACGACGGGAAGATCGTGACGACGTCGACGCGCACGTCAGGACTCGGAGGAAGACTCGCCGGGTGCGTCGTCCGTCTCGCCACGCGGCGTCTCCTCATCCGGCAGCTCTTCGAAGAGCCCCGGCGGTGGCGTGACGACGACCCTGCCGGCGACGACATCGACCTCCGGCACGATCGCGGCGACGAAGGGGACGAGGATCTCGCGATCGCTCCCGTCTGCCGGCGTGACGATGAGAAGGTCTTGCGCGGGCAGATGATCGACGCGACGGACCTGACCGACCGTCTCCCCGTCTCGGATGACCGCCAGGCCGACCAGCTGGTGGTCGTACCAGGCGTCGTCCTCAGCGAGGTCATCGTCGTCCTGGTCGATCCAGAGGATCGCACGTACGAGCGACTCGGCTGCGGTGCGGTCGTCGATCCCTTCGAGGAAGACCACAGGGTGGGAGTTCATCCAGCGGAACTCCCGAACGGTGGCCGTCTTGCCGTGCCACGGCGAGGACTCGGGAACCTGCAAGGTGAACTGCGCGCCCGGAACGAAGCGGCCGTCGGGGTCGTCCGTATAGAGCTCAAGCTTGAAGGCACCCTTGAGCCCGTGCGCCTTGACGAGACGGCCGACGCGCAACTGGGTGCGTGCGGCTTCTGCAGCGGCCATATCAGTCGTCCGCGACGTCGACACGCACGCGCGACCCGTCGGCCAGAGCGGCCATGAGGGTGCGTAGCGCCTTGGCCGTGCGGCCGCCGCGCCCGATCACGCGACCGCGGTCGTCGGGGTGCACGCGCACCTCCAGCACGTCGCCGCGAGGAGACGTGGACGAGCGGACGGTGACGTCGTCGGGGTGATCGACGATCCCCTTGACGACGTGTTCGAGCGCGGCAGCGAGCACGGTCTTACTCGGCCTCGGTGGTCTCGGCCTCGGCGGCGTCGGCCTCAGGAGCAGCCGGCTCCTCGGCCTTCTTCTCTGCCTTGGGCTTGATGACCGACTTCTTGGACGCGTCGACGCTGAACTCCGCCTTCGGCTCGGCGGTCTTGACCGTCGAGACGGCGTTGGCGTCGCCCTTGAACTTGCCCCAGTCGCCGGTGAGCTTCAGCAGCGCGGCGACCTGCTCGGTGGGCTGGGCGCCCACGGACAGCCAGTACTGGGCGCGCTCGGAGTCGACCTCGATGAACGAGGGCTCCTCGGTGGGGTGGTACTTGCCGATCTCTTCGATCACGCGACCATCGCGCTTGGTGCGCGAGTCGGCGACGACGATGCGGTAGTACGGGGCACGGATCTTACCGAGCCGCTTGAGACGGATCTTGACAGCCACGATTCTCCTGAATGGTGTGCGAGTGATGATGAACGTCGCCTGGAGAGTGGGGTGCACACCCGGCGGAAGCTCTGCGGTCGGACGAGACGCTGGATAGAGGGTCGAGCGTCGGTCCAACCGTCTATTTTGCCAGATCATGACGCATGCTGCGAATCCCTCGGCACGGGCGTGTCAGACTGTGCGCATGACGGTGCCGTTCGCGACATCCGCCCGCTCCTCCGTGGGGCTGGAGTGGGAGCTGATGCTGGCCGACAACGAGTCGGGTGATCTCGTCCCCCGCGCCCCGGAGCTGGTGCCCGAACTCGAAGACCGCACGGCGCTGGAGCGCTACACCGTCACCGGTGAGCTGCTCACGAACACCGTGGAGGTCACCAGTGGGGTCGGCGACACCGTCGCCGCCGCCGTCGATGACATCGCGGACGCGATCGCCGAGATCCGCACGCTCACCGCACCCCGCGGCATCGAGCTCCTGTGCGCCGGGAGCCACCCCTTCGCGCAATGGTACGACCAGAGCGTCACGGACAAGACGCGGTATCACCGCCTCATCGAACGCACCCAGTGGTGGGGCCGCAACATGATGATCTGGGGCATCCACATCCACGTCGGAGTCGACGACGTGACCAAGGTCTTCCCGATCATCAACGCCCTGGCGGTCTACCTTCCACACCTCCAAGCGCTCTCGGCCTCCAGCCCGTTCTGGGCCGGAGACCGCACGGGATACGCCTCCAACCGCGCCTTGGTCTTCCAGCAGCTTCCGACGGCGGGCCTCCCCTGGCCGCTGGAGTCGTGGTCGGAGTTCGAGACCTACCTCGACGACATGGTGCGCACCGGAGTGATGGCAGATGCCACCGAGGTGCGCTGGGACATCCGTCCGGCACCGCGGTGGGGAACGATCGAGGTGCGCGCGTGCGACGGCATGTCGACGCTTCCGGAGCTCGCGGCGGTCGCCGCGCTCGTGCAGGTGCTGGTCGAGCATTTCTCACGTGAGATCGACGAGGGACGTGAACTCCCGACCATCCCGCCGTGGTTCGTCCGCGAGAACAAGTGGCGGGCCGCACGCTACGGCCTCGACGCGCGCGTGATCGTCGATCGCGAGGGGACTCAGCGCCCCGTGGTCGACCATCTGCGGGAGACGATCGAACGCCTCCGCTCTGTAGCGGATGAACTGCATTGCGCGCGTGAGCTGGCCGGGATCGACACGATCCTCTCCCAGGGAGCGAGCTACGCCCGTCAGCTCCTCGTGGCCGACGCCGCCGACGGTGATCTCCGAGAGGTCGTGCAGCACCTCATCCGCGAGTTCCGCGCCGGTCCCACACTGCGCGAGCATCTCTCCTCGCCCGCTGTCTGACGGGTCGGAGCACCTTCCTCAGCCCGCAGCCTGCGCGGGTGTCGGCTCCCCGTCGAGGTGGAACGTCGACAGTCCGTGCTCGGTCTTCTGCCAGTAGTGGGGCTTGGTGATCAGCTGCCAAAGCGCCTTGTACGACGCGGCGGAATGCAGGATCCAGTAGACGGGGTTCAGCATCGCCCAGCCGACGAGCCAGAACGTGCCCCGCTTGTACGGCCCCATCATGTTCAGGTAGACCATCAGGCCGTTTCCCACGAGGAAATTGAGGAGACAGAGCCAGAGGACGAGCGGAGGGAAGGCCGCTGACACGTCCAGCCACGGGATCGCGAACGCGGCCACGAGGAGCGCGGTGAACGGGATCACTCCGAGGAACGTCAACGGCGTGCCGGCGATCAGGAGAGTGAAGGACAGGAAGCGTCGCAGGCCGATCTGGGCGATCAGTCGGCCCGGGCGCCGGGCGTGCACGAGGGCCGTCTGCATGTAGCCCTTGATCCAGCGGCTGCGCTGGCCAATGAAGACGCCCATCCGACTGGTCGCCTCCTCCATCGTCGTGGAGTCCACGACGCCAACGCGGTAGCCCAGCGCACTGGCTCGGATCCCGAGGTCCGCATCCTCCGTCACGTTGTACGGGTCCCAGCCGCCGAGCTCCCGCAGGGCCCCGGTACGGAAGTGGTTCGACGTGCCGCCGAGCGGGATCGGAAGGTCACGCACGTCGAGACCCGAGAGCATGTAGTCGAACCAATAGCTGTACTCGAGCGCGAACATCCGCGTCAGGATGTTCTCACGCGCGTTGAAGTAGTTCAGGGCGGCCTGCATGACGACGGTCGATTCGTCGGCACGCGAGAACGCGACCACCGTCTTCTTCAACTGGTCCGGCTCCGGCGCATCCTCGGCGTCGTAGATCACGAGGAACTCGCCGCGCGCGACCTCCAAGCCGACGTTGCACGCGCGAGGCTTGGTCTGCGGGGTACCGCGCGGGACCGTCACGACGACGAAGTTGGAGGGCGGTTCGGACACGGCGATCGCGTCACGCGTCTCGTCGTCCTCCTCCTCGACGAGGATGATCACCTCCAGCTTGTCGACGGGATAGTCCAGTCGCCCGAGGTTCTCCACCAATCGCCCGACGATCTTCGCTTCCCGGAACACCGGGACCAGCACCGTGTACACGGGGAGGTCCTCGTCCCTCAGCGCGGCGATAGCAGATGCCTCCACACGCTGGACGAGGTCGTACCGCGATCCATGGAGTGCGACGGAGACCTTGAAGAGCGTGCTGGCGAGGAAGACGATGCTCGCCACGGCGATCACCGTGATGACCGTCGGAAGCGGCCAGAGGAGGGCGCAGGCGACGACGATCAGGACCACCACCACGAGTCCGACCTGCTGTGCGCGAGAGAGCACGCGACGCGCGGACAGCTCCGGATCGGCGTCCGCCAGACCGTTGGCCGCATGATCGGCGAACTCGTCACGGAACTGTGCGAGGACGCCGTCCACGACCTCGCGGTGCGAGACCTGCCGCACCTCGATCGCCGTCGCGCCGAGATCCCGTCGGATCTCGTTACGCACCCCGCGCCCGAGGCCCCCCGACGCGGCGACGACGACCGTCTCCCCGTCCCAGGCGAGCGGCATCCAGCCTTCCTGCACGTATCGGGTGCGCCACGCGGCGTTCCAGAGCCCGCGCTCCTGCGACGCGTTCACGCGATGCCTCCCACGACACCCAGCCAGTCGCGAAGTGTGGCCCATTGCGACGACGTCGCCCAACCGATGAGCCAGAGGACGATCGCGACGGTCGCCGTCAGCAGCCGATGAGCGACGGTCGTCGCGGCCGGGACGATGGCCACTGCGAGTAGGAGCATGAGCGTGTAGGTCGTCCCGGCGTTTCCGGGTGGCGTCAGCCCCAGGAAGTACGCGAGCAACGTGCTGACAGCGAGGAACACGGCGATCAGTGCCGTGCCCGGAAACCTCAGCGCAAAGGAGGTGAGGATCATCACCACGATCGGAGCGAGGAACAACAAGCCACCGGGCGAGGTCAGCGAACCGAGGAAGCCCTCCAGCCGCTCCGGGTGCCACGCGAGGTCGCCGCGCACCATGGCCAACGGTCCTGCACCGAAGGCGATTCCCAGAAGAGCCAGAGACGCGAACAGTGCGAGTGTCGGGAACGCGACGACGAAAGCGTTGGCCAGTCTCGCGCCACGACGGGATTGGATGATCAGCGTGCCGGCGACGGCGGCGACGAGGGCCGAGAAGGTCACCGTGGAGTCCGAGCACGCGGCACACGCGAAGAGCAAGCCCGCCCGGAATCCCGCCTGCGTATTGGCCCATGTGACGAATCGCACCAGGTCGACCATGCCGAGCCCGAAGAAGAGCAACCCGACGATCGACTCGAAGTTCGTCGTGGCGATGTAGGCGAAGATCGGAGTCGTGGCCAGGGCCAGGGTGAAGACGATCCGCATGCCGAAGGGGAAGCCCTTGCGCTGCAGGGACTGGACGATCAGCTGCAGCATGAGGCCTGCAGCCGCACTGCCGGCGATCGCGAGACCGTATGCACCGCCGGGAATGAGCATCGCGAGGAGGCTCGTGAGCGGCGGGTACAGCGCACCGACGATCCCGACTCCCTCGTCGAACGCCCCGCGCGTCAGCCCGGGGACGCGCTCGGCGAGAGCGCCGTTCGCCGTCGCAGACCAGTCGCCGTCACTTCCGAGGTGGTAGACGGTCGCTATCGCCGCGAAGATCGCCGCAATGAGCAGCCGCAGACCCCACCGCGCCCACGGCGAAGCCGGGTACTTCGCGAGGCGACCCGTCTCACTCTCGACGAAGAGCGGAGTGTCCCGCTCGAAAACGGACGTCGCAGAGACTGTCCTCGCCACTTCTCACCCGCCAGCTTCTCCCCCGCACGGCCCCCAGCGGTCGACGCCCCCATCGGCGTCGCACGTCATTGCGGGTCAGCCTAGCGTGGCAGCGGCGAATGGTGTCGAGCGGCGCCGCGCGTCAGCCCTTGCCGAAGAGCTTCTGGATCTCGGCGAGGTCGGGCTCGCCTCCCGCCGGACGGCCGAGACCGAACCCGCTGCCGGCCTGGGTGGGGGTCGTCGACGACGCGGCGAGGCCCGCGTTCTCGGCGGCCCGCTTCGCCGGGTTTCCGGATCGCGAGCCCCCCGACTTCTTCTGCTTGTTCCCACGCTTACTCGATGCGCCCGGCTTGCCACCCATGGAACCCATGCCCGGGATGTTGGGCACGCCGCCGCGGGCGACGGTCTTCATCATCTTCGCCGCCTGGTCGAAGCGTTGCACGAGCTGGTTGACGTCGGTGACCGTCATGCCCGAGCCGCGTGCGATCCGCAGTCGACGTGAACCGTTGAGGAGCTTGGGATTGCGGCGCTCGACGGGGGTCATCGAACGGATGATGGCTTCGGTGCGGTCGATCTCGCGTTCGTCGAAGTTCTCGAGTTGCTGTTTCATGTTGCCGGCGCCCGGCAACATCCCCAGCATCTTCTTCATCGAGCCCATCTTCTTGAACTGCTGCATCTGCTCGAGGAAGTCCTCGAGCGTGAACTGCTCGGTCGCCAGCTTCTCGGCGACCTTCCGCGCCTCTTCCTCGTCGAAAGCAGCCTGCGCCTGCTCGATGAGGGTGAGGATGTCACCGAGATCGAGGATGCGGCTGGCCATCCGATCGGGGTGGAACGGCTCGAGATCCTCGAGGTTCTCGCCCGTGGACGCGAAGATGATGGGGCGTCCCGTGACGGAGGCGACCGACAGCGCCGCCCCACCGCGAGCGTCGCCGTCGAGCTTGGACAGGACGACGCCGGTGAAGTCGACGCCTTCCTGGAAGGCGCGGGCCGTGTTCACGGCGTCCTGGCCGATCATCGCGTCGATGACGAAGAGGACCTCATCGGGATCGACCGCGCGGCGGATGTCGGCGGCCTGTTTCATGAGCTCGGCGTCGACACCCAGACGGCCCGCGGTGTCGACGATGACGACATCGTGCTGATGCCGGCGTGCATGTTCGACGCCGTCGCGTGCGACCCGGACCGGGTCACCCACGCCGTTGCCGGGTTCCGGGGCGAAGATCGTGGCTCCCGCACGTTCGGCGACGACCGTCAACTGGCCGACGGCATCCGGGCGCTGGAGGTCGGCCGCCACCAGAAGCGGCGTGTGGCCGTCCTTCTCGAGCATGCGCGCCAACTTGCCGGCGAAGGTCGTCTTACCCGAACCCTGGAGACCGGCGAGCATGATCACCGTCGGAGGATTCTTGGCGAACTGCAGCCGGCGCTGCTGACCGCCGAGGATTCCGATCAGCTCTTCGTTGACGATCTGGACGACTTGCTGCGCGGGGTTCAGCGCCCGGTTGACCTCGTCTCCCAGAGCGCGATCGCGTACGCGCGCGGTGAAGTCCTTGACGACCGTCAGCGCGACGTCCGCATCCAGCAGTGCGCGCCGGATCTCCCGAACCGTCCCGTCGACGTCGGCGGGCGACAGCTTGCCCTTGGTGCGGAGATTCCGGAAGGTCTCTGTGAGCCGGTCGGAGAGTGTGCCGAAAGTCGCCATGATGCACCGATTCTACGGGAGGGGCCGAGCGTCCAGACGCCCGGCATCGCCCTGTGCCTCGCCGAGTTCCTGGAAGAAGGTGACCTGAAGACCGGCCGGCGCCCGCACACGCGCGTTCACAGATCGCCACGGCGTCTCCCTCGGCGTCGCCTCCAGCAGCGCGCCCGCCGTCGTCGCCGACAGCGTCGCTGCTGCGGCGTCGTCCACCTCGAGCCCGATCCGCACCGACTCGCTCGGGGCGTTCCCGTCCGTCTCGACCGCGTCGATCATGTCGATCTGGGCCGCGTTGGCCAGCTCCACCGTCGCTCGACCGGCCTCGAGGATCGCGACGCGTGCGCCGCCGTCGCCCTGGTACGCCGCGCGCTGCGGCATACCGAGCACATCGCGATAGAACCGCAGCGCGCCCTCGAAGTCGTCGGCGCGCGCCACCACGCGCAGTTGACGGACGGGGCCAGGCAACGTCGGCGCCGCGGCATCCAGCGCCGACGAGAGAACGACGTCGAGCCGCACGTGGCCCGGACCCCGCCGCGCCCATTCGGCGAGAGCGCCGGTGACGGCACCGGCGTGTGCACTGCCAACCACATCGCCGACGAGCGGCGAGCAACCGTCACGCTGCACGCGGGTGGAGACTGCAGCACTCAGCCGCGCGCGCCGCCACGCCATCTCGCGCGGGAGTTCCTCATCCAGACCCATCGCCTCGGCGTGCGTCATGGCCAGAGCCAAGCTGTCGGGGCGGAGGTCGGCCAAGGCGGTCGTCAGCGCCTCACGGACCGCCATGCCTGCGTCGAGGGACTCTTCCACTGCATCGATGCGCTCGTCCAGGCCCGCCCAGAGCACGGCGGACTTCGACGCGAAGTAGTTGAAGAAGCTCGAGCGAGCCACACCCGCCCGGCGCGCGATGTCATCCACCGTCGTCTGCACGTAGCCGCGTTCGAGGAACAGCTCGCAGGCGGCCTCGGCGATCGTCTCGGGAGAGGTGGACCTCGGTCTGCCTGCACGCATGTCGCCAGCCTACCGATGGCGTATTGTTGGACGGCGTCCAGTTAATCGAGGAGAGCTCATGCTGACTGTCGAGACCGTGGGGTTGGCCCCGCGCCTTGTTCCGTACTCCGAGGCATGGGCGCTGCAGCGACGACGCCACTCCGAGGTTGTGGCCAGGGAGCGCTCAGACACGCTGCTGCTGCTCGAGCACGAGGCGGTCTACACCGCGGGAGCGCGGACGGCGCGTCATGAGCGGCCCCAGGACGGCACTCCCGTCATCGACGTCGACCGCGGCGGCAAGATCACCTGGCACGGTCCCGGTCAGCTGGTCGGCTATCCGATCGTCCGCCTTCCCGAGCCCGTGGACGTGGTCGCTCACGTGCGGCGCCTGGAGTCAGTTCTGATCCACGCGCTCCGGGAGTTCGGCGTGGACGGCTATCGCGTCGAGGGACGCAGCGGAGTCTGGGTGCGCCGCCCCCTCTCCGAGGACAAGGTCGCGGCCATCGGCGTGCGCGTACAGCGCGGTGTCACCATGCACGGGTTCGCCCTCAACTGCGACAACTCTCTGCTGCCGTTCTCGCGCATCATCCCGTGCGGGATCACCGATGCCGGTGTCACGACGCTGAGCGAGGTCGCGGGGAGGGTCATCCGTCCCACCGATGCCCTGCCCGTCGTGGAGGCCGCGTTCCGCGCCGAGTTCGCAACGGAGGTCGCGGCATGAGCTGTGGCGTCACCGTCGAGCCCGGCGACTCCCCCGCTGCCCCCGAGGGACGACGGCTGCTCCGGCTGGAGGTGCGCAACGCGCAGACTCCGATCGAGCGAAAGCCGGAGTGGATCAAGACTCGGGCGAAGATGGGCCCGGAGTATCAGCAGCTCCATGCGCTCGTGAAGGACGAGCAGCTGCACACGGTCTGCCAGGAGGCGGGATGCCCCAACATCTACGAGTGCTGGGAGGACCGAGAGGCGACGTTCCTCATCGGGGGTTCACAGTGCACGCGGCGGTGTGACTTCTGCCAGATCGACACCGGCAAGCCCGCGGCATACGACACCGATGAGCCCCGCCGGGTCGCCGAAAGCGTCGCTCGGATGCAGTTGCGGTATGCCACGGTGACCTGCGTCGCGCGCGACGATCTGCCCGACGGGGGTGCTTGGCTCAACGCCGAGACCGTCCGGCGTATCCATGCGACGAATCCCGGCACCGGCGTCGAACTCCTCGCGACCGACTTCAACGGCCAGCCCCACCTTCTCGACGAGGTCTTCGCTTCCCGCCCCGAGGTGTTCGCGCACAATGTCGAGACCGTGCCACGGATCTTCAAGCGCATCCGACCTGCCTTCCGCTACGAGCGGTCCCTCGGCGTTCTCACCCGAGCCCGCGAAGCCGGTCTGATCACGAAGTCCAACCTCATCCTCGGCATGGGCGAACAGAAGGAAGAAGTGATCTCGGCCTTGCACGATCTGCACGACGCCGGAACGGACATCGTCACGATCACGCAGTACCTGCGCCCGACGCCGCGCCACCTCCCGGTCGACCGCTGGGTGCGCCCCGAAGAGTTCGTGGAGTTCAAGAACGAGGCGGAGCGCATCGGCTTCCTCGGCGTGCTGGCCGGGCCGCTCGTGCGGTCTTCCTATCGGGCGGGTCGCCTCTGGGCGCAGTCCATGGTGAGCAAGGGGCGCGAGATCCCGGCGGGGTTGGCCCACCTCGCCGATGGCGCGGAGTTCGCCCAGGCAGTGTGAACCCGTGCGTTGGGACGGCGGTCGGGTGGCCGCTCAGTCCGCGCTGGTCACCGACTGGACGGAGCCGTCGCCGGCGAGGTTGACCAACAGCACCTCGTCGGTCGCGTCACGGTCGAGCGCGTACTCGAGCACCGCGAACGGGTCGGTCCCGCCGTGCTCGTCGGCGAGGATCGTCATGCTGACCAGCTGCAGCGACCGAATGACGTCGATATGCGTGTCACCCGAGACGTCGGCGAGAAAGGCCTCGAGTTCTTCGCCCAGCTGCTCCTGCTGCTGAAGGATGTACTCGGTCACTTCGCTCGTGCGGTCGTCGAGCTCCGAGACCATCGCATTGCGGGCCCGCAGGTCCACGTCTTCGATCGAGGAGATCATGGCGGCGGCGACATCGAGAGCCTCGACCGAGACGTCGTCCTGATCCGGTGCGGTGAGGTCGACGGTGACCGTCTGGTCTCCGAAGTCCACGACCTCGCTCCAGAAGATCGATCCGTCGGGGCCGGACTCCAGCAGTCCGAAATAGTCGTGCTCGATCGCCATGGTTCTATGCAATCACCCTGGGACAGTCGGCGCGACCCTCTGCGGCGGTGCGACGTCCCCGCGCAGGCGCCTTCAGTCGACCAGGGCCGAGGCGAAGACGTGCGGAGTGAAGCCCGTGAGATCACCGATCCCCTCGCCCTGGCCCAGGAGCTTCACCGGAATCCCGGTGCGCTCCTGCACGGCGAGAACGAAGCCGCCACGCGCGGATCCATCGAGCTTGGTCAGGACGAGGCCTGTCACCCCCGCGTGTTCGAGAAACGCCTCGGCCTGCATCACGCCGTTCTGACCCGTCGTCGCATCCAGGACGAGCAGCACCTCGCTGATCGGCGCGAGCTTCTCGATCACCCGTCGGATCTTCGTGAGCTCGTCCATGAGCCCGCCCTTGGTGTGCAATCGGCCGGCGGTGTCGACCAGGACGATCTCGGTGCCGTTGCGCAGGGCGTGGTCGATCGTCTGATAGGCGACCGAGGCGGGATCCTGGCCCTCCTGCTGCGGCCGCACGATGGCGGCGCCGCCGCGCTGGGCCCACGTCGCGAGCTGGTCCACCGCCGCCGCCCGGAAGGTGTCGGCCGCGCCGACCACGACCGATCGACCGAAGCGCTGCAGGTAGTGCGCGAACTTGCCGATCGTGGTGGTCTTTCCCACGCCGTTGACCCCGACCACGAGGACGACGGCGGGCCGCTCAGTGAGCTTGAGCGTGGTGTCGAACCGTGCGAAGTGCTCCTCGAGCGTCTCTCTGAGCATCCGCTGCAGATCCCGTGGATCAGTGGTGCGGAAACGATCCACCTTCTCCCGGAGCTCATCGAGGAGCCGTTCGGTGATGTCCGGACCGAAGTCGGCCGTCAGCAGGGCGGTCTCCAGGTCGTCCCAGGTCGTCTCGTCGATCGTGGGTTTGACGAACATGCCGCGCAACGCACGACCCAGTGACCACGAACTCTCCGCCATGCCTCCAGCCTAGGAGGTCGCCGCGGAAAGAGGCGTGCCGACCGTTCGCGGCGCCGCAAACGGGCGCGGTGACGGGGACCGGCTCACGCCGAGGTCTTCTCGCGAACCCGCTGCCCGACGACCGCCGAGACGCCGTCCTGGCGCATCGAGACGCCGTAGAGGGCGTCGGCGATCTCCATGGTCCGCTTCTGGTGGGTGATGACGATCAGCTGGCTCGAGGCGCGCAACTGCTCGAAGACACCCAACAGGCGCCCGAGATTCGCATCGTCGAGTGCCGCCTCCACCTCGTCGAGGATGTAGAAGGGGCTGGGACGGGCCTTGAAGATCGCGGTGAGGAGCGCGACGGCCGCCAGGGACCGCTCGCCTCCGGAAAGCAGCGAGAGCCGTTCGATCTTCTTCCCGACCGGGCGCACTGAGACGTCGATGCCCGTCGTGAGCGGATGGTCCGGGTCGGTCAGCGAGATGCTTCCGGAGCCGCCGGGGAAGAGGATCGGGAAGACCTCTCCGAAGGCGGTCTTGGTGTCCTCGAAGGCGGCGAGGAAGATCGTCTGCATCCTCTCATCGAGTTCCTCGATGATCGTGAGCAGATCGGCGCGGGTCTGTGTGAGGTCGGCGAGCTGTTCGGTGAGGAAGGCGTGGCGCTGTTCCAGGGCCGCGAACTCCTCCAGCGCCAGCGGGTTCACCCGCCCCAGCTGCGCGAGCTTCCGCTCGGCGTCGCGCAGCCGCCTCTCCTGAGCGGCTCGTTCAAACGGCTGCGGATCGTCTTCCTCGCTCTCACCGGGAATCGGCTGATCCGGACCGTATTCCGAAACGAGAATACGCTCGTCCACGCCGAGCTCGCTGGACACACGCTCCAGCAGCGAGGTGACGTGGAGCTTCTTCTCGTGCATCTGGAGCTCGAGCCCGTGAACGCTCTCGGTGAGGACGCTCAGACGCTCGCGCGCGGACGCCTCCTGCCGGCGCAGCTCCGAGAGCTCCGCGGTGACGGCGGTCCGTGACTGCTCGGCGAGCTCGAGCTCGACCCGCGCGCCGGTCACCGAGCGGTCCACGGACTCCAGGAGAGCGGGCAGCTGTTCGGAGACCTCTGCGGCGAGGTCGCGCTGCGCACGCCGGATGACGGCCCGCCGGGCCGCTTCCTCGGCCGCCGCCCGTTCACGCTCGCGCTGCCGCTCCAGCTGCACGACGCGGGACTCCGCCGCGCGCACGCGCTCCTTGAGCGTCTCCACATCAAGGCGCGCACGCATTTCGGCGTCGCGTGTCCGTTCGAGTTCGGCCAAGAGCCCGTCGCGGGCGGAGGCATCGAGGATGGGTCGCGGGGCCGCGACCGCCTTCTCGTAGGCCTCCGTCGCACTCCGGGCTGCGGTCTCGGCCTCGGCGACCGCCGACTCCGCCTGGCGCACGCCGGCCTCCAGTCGCTCGCACTCCGCGACGGCCGCCTCATGACGAACGGTCGCACGGTTGACGAGCTCCGTGTGGGCTGCCAGCGCCGCGTCGTGTTCCCGCAGCGTCTGCAGCGACTCCTTCGTGCGCCGCCGTGCCTCGTTCCAGGCCTGCTGCGCGTCTTCCAGAGCCTCGCGGAGCGAGTCTGCGACCACCGCAATCTCGTCGAGCCGGTCCTGGGCCGCGTCACGTTCGGCGGCGAGTTCCAGCCTCGAACGGCCGCCTCCCGATCCGGCGCGAAGGGTGAACTCCGTCAGCACTTCGCCGCCGCGCGTGACGAGTGTCACCGGTGCCTCCAGCGTCGCCCGGATGGACCGCGCCGCCTCGAGGTCGTCGACGACGAAGACGCCCGCCAGCAACCCGTGGACCCCCGGAGGCGCGGACACGATGTCACGGGCGGGCACGGCCCCGCCGATCGAGGTGTCCGCGACCGCGGCGCCGGCCGCATCGGCCAGAACGATGTCGACCACACCGAGATCGGCATCGCGCGCCGCCGCCGCATTGTCCACGGCGGCGGCGAGGTCGTCGACCAGAAGTCCGTCGGCGAGAGAGCCGAGCGCCGCGGCGACTGCCGCCTCATAGCCGGGGGTGACCTTCACCGCATCGCTCACGAGGCCGCGTACGCCCGTGCCGCCGCGTCCGATGAGTGCCGCTGCGGCATTGCGCACATCCAGCGCCCTACTGAGCGCGGTGGCCTGCGCGCGCAGCGACTCGACCTCGCGTTCGGCCGCGTGGAGTCTCTCGCGGAGACTCCCCACGCGGGTCTCCGCCTCGGAAGCATCCCGTTGGGCGCGTTCGTACGCCGCGGCGTGCTCCGCCGACGACCCCTCCGGTACGAGCTCGGGATCGACCCCCTCGAGGGCCTGCTCCGCCTCGACTCGTCGTTCCAGAGCGGCATCCAGCGCGCGCTGCTGACGTTCGACTGCTCCGCGCACGGCATCCAATCGCGACGTGGCCGCATCGGCGGCGCCGCGCAGCGTCGTCAGCCGCATGTCGTGCTCGGAGACCAGCGCGCTCTGGGCAGCGATGTCGACGTCCAACGCATCGAGCTCGGCGCGGGCGCGGATCACGTCGCGCGAGGCTGCGGCTGCAGCGTCCTGCGCTTCGCCCAGCCCGGAACCGATCTCGTCGATCTCCGCGCGTGCTTCGTCGATGCTTGCCTGGCTCACGGTCGCGACGTCGATCGCGAGCTGCCCGTCGTCCTCCAGCAGCGCGAGCCGCTGAGCGGTGAGAGTGGCCAGACCGCGGAGACGTTCCTGCACCTGCTCGAGCGCAAAGGCCGTGGCCCGGGCCCGGTCCACGACATCCGAACGCTGCTCCGCCTCCCGCGCGCGGATGAGCTCCGCCAACTGCCCCGTCTCGTCCTGCAGGACGAGACGCTCCGCGTGACGCTCGTGCTCGGCGCGGGCATGATCGGCCAACTGTGCCCGCAGTCCGACGAGCTCGTCGGCGTAGAGCCTCGCCTTCGCGTCGCGGACGACTGCCGCGATCGTCGCGGCCTCACGAGCGATGTCGGCTTGCTTGCCCAGGGGCTTGAGCTGCCGGCGCAACTCCCCCGCCAGGTCGCTCAACCTCGTGAGGTTCGCCTCCATGGCATCGAGCTTGCGGAGGGTCTTCTCCTTGCGCCTGCGGTGTTTGAGGATCCCCGCGGCCTCTTCGATGAAGCCACGGCGGTCCTCCGGGGTCGCCTGCAGCACGGTGTCCAGGCGGCCTTGACCGATGATCACGTGCATCTCACGCCCGAGACCCGAGTCGCTGAGCAGTTCCTGCACGTCAAGCAGTCGGCAGCTTTCACCGTTGATGGCGTACTCGCTCGTGCCGTTGCGGAAGAGTGTGCGGCTGATCGTCACTTCGGAGTACTCGATCGGGAGCGCGCCGTCAGAGTTGTCGATCGTGAGCTGCACTTCGGCGCGCCCGAGAGGGCCGCGCGTCGCCGTCCCCGCGAAGATGACGTCTTCCATCTTGCCGCCACGAAGGGTCTTGGCCCCTTGCTCACCCATCACCCAGGCCAAGGCGTCGACGACGTTCGACTTGCCCGACCCGTTCGGTCCGACGATGCAGGTGACACCCGGTTCGAGAGCGAACGTGGTCGGCTGTGCGAAGGACTTGAAGCCTTTGAGCGTCACGCTCTTCAGGTGCATTCGGGTTCCTCCACGGACAGGGTGTGTGGCTCCACCGTAGCGGACGGCGCCACGGAATCCCGGGACCACCGACGCGCCGTATCGTGGCCCCGGCTTGACGTCGTCGGAGATTTCCCACTAGTCTGCGAAGTCGCGTCCGAAGT
>JBMDWQ010000135.1:0-18577 GCA_048594675.1 Microbacterium sp.
GGTGTCGAGGCCAGCGAGCAGCGCATCGTCGACGAGATCCTCATCGAGACCGACGGCACCGAGAACAAGTCGCGCTGTGGCGCGAACGCGATCCTGGGCGTCTCGCTCGCCGTCGCCAAGGCTGCCGCCGACAGCGCCGACCTGCCGCTGTTCCGCTACCTCGGCGGCCCGAACGCGCACGTCCTGCCCGTTCCGCTCTTCAACGTCATCAACGGCGGCGAGCACGCGGACAACGGCATCGACTTCCAGGAGTACTTCCTCGCACCGATCGGCGCCGACACGTACGCCGACTCGCTGCGCTGGGGCACCGAGGTGTACCACGTGCTGAAGGGCGAGCTGAAGGCCGCCGGATTCGCGACCGGCCTCGGCGACGAGGGCGGGTTCGCCCCCGACCTTCCCAGCAACCGCGAGGGGCTCGACTTCCTCATCAAGGCGATCGAGAAGGCCGGCTTCCAGCCCGGCAAGGACATCGCCGTCGGCCTCGACGTCGCCGCGACCGAGTTCTTCTCCGACGGCGTCTACACCGTCGAAGGCAAGGCGTGGTCGGCCGAGCAGCTGACCGACTACTTCGCCGACCTCGTCGCCAACTACCCGATCGTCACGATCGAGGACGCCCTGGCCGAGGACGACTGGGACGCGTGGAAGGCGCTCACCGACGCGATCGGCTCCAAGGTCCAGCTCGTCGGCGACGACCTGTTCGTCACCAACCCCCAGCGTCTGCAGCGCGGCATCGACCTCGGGGTCGCCAACGCGCTGCTGGTGAAGGTCAACCAGATCGGCACGCTGTCGGAGACTCTCGACGCGATCTCCCTCGCCACGCAGAACGGTTACCGCTCGATGCTGTCGCACCGCTCCGGCGAGACGGAGGACACGACGATCGCCGACCTGGCGGTGGCGGTCAACGCCGGCCAGATCAAGACGGGAGCGCCCGCCCGCAGCGAGCGCGTCGCGAAGTACAATCAGCTGCTGCGCATCGAGGAGGAGCTCGGCGACGCCGCGGTCTTCGCCGGGCGCGCCGCCTTCCCGCGCTTCGCCGGCTGACGGAGCGCCTGCCGCGGCGCGTGCGCCCGCGACGTAGGCTGGAAGACATGAACGAAGAGGGAGCCCGACGCAACGCGTCGGCTCCCTCTTCGCCGTCCCGGTCCCAGGTGGATGTCCGCGACTGGGTGGGGCGTCTGCGCCTCACCGCCTTCACCGGGATCATGTTGGGGCTCGTCGTGCTCGCGGCGTTGGTCCTCGTGCCATCGGTGGGCACGTATCTCGATCAGCGGCAGCAGATCGCGGCCCTGCGTCAGGCCGTCACGCTCGGCAAGGACGAGATCGCCGAGCTCCGGCTGGAGCGCGAGCGCTGGGCGGATCCCGCCTATGTCACGGCGCAGGCACGGGAGCGGCTCTACTACTACCGGCCCGGTGAGGTCGTCTATCTCGTCGACGACGATCTTCCCGCCTCCGCGATCCCGCAAGAGCAGGCCCCCGTGAGCGAGGACGTGGAGGAGACGCGCACCGACTGGATGGCGCAGCTCGTACGGTCCGTCGCTGCCGCGGGCCTCGCGCGGCCTGCCGTGGGGGACTGAGCGGAGTGAGCGGCCGTCGGTCCGTCTTCGCCGCCATCTCCACCGCGACCGAGGGCGCAGCGGGGCACCAGGTGCGGCCGGGTAGCCTGGACGGGTGCCTCTGACGCCTGCCACCGACCGCGACCTCGACATCATGCGCGAGCAGCTCGGTCGCCCCATGCGCGGCGTCATCGGGATCGCTGCGCGGTGCGTGTGCGGCAATCCGACGGTCGTGGCCACGGAGCCGCGGCTTCCCGACGGCACTCCGTTTCCGACGTTCTACTACCTGACCCACCCGGGCGCGACCGCCGCGATGAGCGCTCTGGAGGCGACGCAGGTCATGCGCGAGTTCTCCGAGCTGCTGGCGGCCGACGACGAGGTTGCGCGCGCCTACGCGGCCGCGCATACGGCATATCTGGCCGATCGTGCGGTCTATGGCGAGGTGCCCGAGATCGCGGGTGTCTCGGCCGGCGGCATGCCCTCGCGCGTCAAGTGTCTTCACGCGCTCGCGGGGCACGCCCTGGCGGCGGGCCCCGGTGTCAATCCCATCGGCGACCGGGCGCTCGAGCGCGGTGACTGGTCGCCGTCGACGTGCACGTGCGCGCGGCCCGGTCCCCTCGCGGAGGGCGCCGCGTGACGGCCCGGTGGAGCCCGTGGGTGCGCTGGAGCGCCGCGGCCGTAGCGTTCTTCATCGTCCTCGGGGGGACGACGGCCGCGACGGTGCCGCCCGACGACGCGGCTGACATCGATCCCGTGCAGTCGCTGGAGTACTGGCTTGATGACTACGGGATCCGCACCGCGTGGGAGACCACGCGGGGCGAGGGGGTCACGATCGCCGTCATCGACACCGGTATCGGCAAGGGCCCGGTGGAGTTCGACGGGGTGCGAGGCGGCGCCGACTTCTCCGGCGTCGGCGCGCAGGACGGACGCAATCCTGTCGGAGCAGTCGACTCGAACCACGGCAGCTGGGTAGCCTCGCTCGCCGCGTCGCGGGGCACCGGGGACGGGGCGGGGATGCTCGGGGTCGCCCCCGAGGCGACGCTCCTGTCGCTGTCGGTCGGCTTCGGCTCATCGGCGGCGGTGCCGTTCGTCGACCAGATCGCCGAGGCCCTGCGCTGGGCAGTCGATCACGGCGCCGATGTCATCAATCTGTCCTTCACCACGAACACTCTGGAGTGGGATCCGAGCTGGGACGAGGCATTCCTCTATGCGTTCCAGCACGACGTGGTCGTCGTGGTCGCCGCAGGGAACCGGGGCACCGGTACCGACGAGGTGGGTGCCCCCGCGACGATCCCCGGCGTGCTCACGGTGGGCGGCGTCGACCGATCCGGGAAGGCCAGCGTCGAAGCGTCGACGCAGGGGATCTCGATCGGGATCATGGCCCCGAGTGAGGAACTGCTCGGGGTGTCGCCCGACGGTCAGATCGTGATCTGGGACGGCACGAGCGGGGCGGCCCCCATCGTTGCCGGAATCGCCGCGCTCGTCAGGGCGGCCCACCCCGAGCTCGACGCCGACAACGTCATCAACCGGATCATCCGCACGGCACGATCGACTCCCGAATCCCGGGCCAAGCCGGCGCTGTACGGCTACGGCCTGGTCGATGCCGCCGCCGCGGTGTCGGCGAAAGTGGCCCGGGTCGATGAGAACCCGATGGGGAGCCTGACGGAGTGGATCCGGCTGTACCGGCGCCAGGAGGTCAAGCCGCAGCCGACCCCCACCGTGGCGCCTGTCGTCGTCCCGCCGCTTCCCGCTCCGGAGGCTGCGACGCCGCCGGAATCGGCGCTCCTGCCCAGCGCGGACAGTCTGAGGTACGGCACCGTGCCGCTCTTGGCCGGTACCGTCGTGGCTATAATGGTGGGGCTCGGCGTCACCGCTGCTGCCCGGCGAGTTAGATCGGCGCGCGCCTCCCGCACGTCGAGCCGTTGATTCAAGGAGTTCCGCGTCCTGTGACCAGCACCGCGACCAGCCCTGCGTTCGCCCCCGCGACCAGCGCTGTGCCCAAGATCCTCATCGTCGGAGGCGGCTACGCCGGCTTCTACACCGCGTGGAAGCTCGAGAAGCACCTCCGGAAGGGCGAGGCGGAGGTCACGATCGTCGACCCGCTGCCGTACATGACGTACCAGCCCTTCCTGCCCGAGGTGGCCGCGGGCGAGATCGAGGCGCGCCACGTCGTGGTCGGCCTGCGTCGGCACCTCAAGAAGACCCGTGTCGTGGTGGCGAAGGTCACCGGCATCAATCACGCCACGCGCACCGCGACCATCACGCCCGAGGTGGGCGAGCCGTGGACCGAGACCTACGACCAGATCGTCGTGACCGCCGGAGCGGTCTCGCGTACGTTCCCGATTCCCGGCATCGCCGAGAACGCGATCGGTCTGAAGACGATCGAGGAAGCCGTCGCGATCCGTGACCGCATCCTCACGAACTTCGATCGCGCCGCCAACCTTCCGGCCGGCCCGGAGCGCGACCGCCTGCTCACCGTCGTCGTCGTCGGCGGCGGCTTCGCCGGTATCGAGGTGTTCGCCGAGACGCGCGCGCTCGCGTCGTCCCTTCTCAAGCTCTACCCGCAGCTGCGCTTCGAAGACACGCACTTCCACCTCATCGAGGCGATGGGGCGCATCATGCCCGAGGTGTCGCTCAAGACCAGCGAGTGGGTCCTCAAGGACCTCGCCAAGCGGGGCGCGAACGTCCACCTCGACACGCAGGTGACCGGCGCCGTCGACGGCAACGTCGAGCTTTCCACCGGCGAGGTCATCCCCACTGACCTCATCATCTGGACCGCCGGTGTCATGGCGAACCCGACCGTCGTCCGCGGCGGCGACCTCCCCGTCGAGGAGCGCGGCCGGATCCGCACTCGCGCCGACCTCCGCGTCGGAAATCCCGACGAGGCCGTCGAGGGCGCGTGGGCCGCGGGCGACGTCGCGGCCGTTCCCGACCTCACCGGTGCCGGAGTCGGCGGATACTGCGTGCCCAACGCTCAGCACGCCGTCCGTCAGGCCAAGCTCCTCGCCAAGAACCTCGTCGCCGTCATGCGCGGTGAGGTGCCCCGTGAGTACATCCACAAGAACCTCGGTGCGGTGGCCGGTCTCGGTCTCTACAACGGTGTCTTCCAGTCCGGAAAGATCGCGCTCAAGGGCTTCATCGCCTGGGTCGCGCACCGCGGCTACCACGGCATGGCGATGCCATCGTGGGAGCGCAAGTGGCGCGTGATCGGCGACTGGTGGCACAACTTCTGGCTCAACCGCGACAACGTGTCTCTGCAGACCGTGCAGAACCCGCGGTACGTCTTCGAGGAGTTCGCCGCTCGCCCGCGTCCGGCGGTGGCAGAGGCTCCGGCTGAGCCCGCGGCGAAGAAGGCCCCGGCCAAGAAGGTGGCCGCCAAGGAGCCCGCCGAGACCACCGCGCGCTGACCCGCGGGCTATCGTGGGCGCAGGCCCCCGTAGCCCAATGGCAGAGGCAGGCGACTTAAAATCGCTTCAGTCTGGGTTCGAGTCCCAGCGGGGGTACGTCCGTTCTCTGCAGACGGCTGCGCCACAGTGAGACCTCCTCGACCGCGTGGTGTGTGTGGAGAGCTTCGCGGGCGGAGGTCACGCTTTCGGTAGGCTCCCACGCGGGGAGGAAGAGATGCCGGTGCGCACGGTACGTCAGGAGTTGGAGGCCGCGGCCAGCCGGTTCGATGCGCTGGACATCCTCGCGGCGGTGGCGACGGAGGCTCGTCTCGTCTCTGCGGACGGGACGCAGTGGTACACGTCGCGGCCGGGATGGGAGGAGTCGGCTGTCGGCGCCTATGCCGAACAACTGGCCGTCAACCTTCTGTACCGGCGATCCTCTGTCTCCTTCCTCACGGGAGTGATCGATGGTGGTCAGGTCGCTTTCCGCGTCACCGAGACGCGCGATCTGGACCATTGCATCGTCGAAGAGGTTGATCCCGCCGCGGTCCCCGCCATCCGCCGCCCCGACGACCGGACAAGTCAGGCGTGGGATCGGGCGATGCAGGAGCTGGCGCCGATCGGGTTCATCCCCGAGTGGGGGCCGGTGATGCTGAGCCACCTCGGCGACTTCTGCGCCGATGCCGCGGGGAGCGCGGAGCGTGCACATGGCGTGCGGCTCACGACGACGGTGGTGCGGGGACGCTCCGCCTTTCCGTTCCACGAGTTCGAAGCGCTGACGGCCAGTCCGACACTGGCGCGCGCCGACGCCGTCGACGCCGTACGCGGCGTGCGCGGCGAACTGGAGACCTGTGGTCTCATCTTCGCCGAGCGCTGGGCACGCATGATCCACATCGACATGGCGGAGGAGACGGCGTTCGTCCCCGATCCGAGCCCCGTCGGTGGGATGACGTTCTCGCCGCACGCGCACGAGCTCGGCGATTGGCTCGAGCTCAGCGTCGCGGAGTTGGCGGAGGGTCGGGGGAACCTCGTCGTCGTGGGCAAGCGTTTCGCCCACGACACGGAGCTCATCGAAGACCCGCACGACGAGGGAGCCCTGCTCTCCGCGTATCCCGTCACCGGGGACCCGTGGATTTTGTGGCTCGTCAGCGGGGGAGTGCTGTTCCGATTCCAGCTCCTCACGTCCCCGGTGTCTGAGCGCGACGAGTCCCGCCGGCTCACCTAGGGCGTGTCTGACTACAAGAACCGGAACGTGATCGAGCGCCGCTACTGCCACATCAAGCAATGGCGAGCCCTCGCGACCCGCTACGACAAGCACGCGGTTGTCTACCGCGCTGCCGTAGTCCTGAACGCCGTCATCGCGTGGTCGCGTTGCCTTGGCTCCGCGGGGCACGTCATCCAGTGATGAGCGCGGCGCTGATCATGGCGCGAACGTCGGAGTCGTCAGCCGCGCCGTCGGTCACGAAGGGTTCCCACCGGTCCAACTGAGCCAACACCCATTCCCAGTGCTCGAGTCGCAGCGTGATTGCCAGCGGATGATCGCGAGGCGGCCAGCCGTATCCGTCACGCTCGCCCTCGTGCGCGGCTGACGCCCGCCATCCCGCATCGCGGACGCAGGAACCGGCGATCACCGTTTCCATGACCCCGTCCACCACATCGATCGCCATCGAATTGTCGACGCACCCATCGACGCGCTGCCACAACCCCACCGGAATCTCGATCGTCAAATAGCGCACGCGGTCATCCTCGCAGAACGCCCAGCGCGAACTGGGATTATCAGACACGCCCTAGTCGTCGGAGGAGGCTTCGCTCATGAAGACGCCGACGACGTCACCGTCGAGCACGAACTGCACGCCGTTCCCCTCGCCCACGGAATCTCGCAGTTCCGCAGGCCCGTCTGCGCCCACCGTGAACTGGACGGCTGCGGGGAAGTCGCCGGCACGGCAGCCGTAGTAGGTCGGGCCAGTGATCGCGTCGCCCGAGGCGGACGCGTTCAGGGACGGGTAGGCCATGATGCACTCGCCGGCCGTCCCATAGAAGGAGCCTTCGGTGCGCACAATCGTCATGCCGCGGAACTCGTACGCGCGTGTTCCTTCGCCCGCGGTCTCGAAGAACTCCGGCACAGGCTGGCCCGATTGCTCGAGTGTCGCGACCTGGCGTGCACCGCTCGAGGTTACGACGGGCGCGACGGTCGACAGTGACCAGGTGACGGCTGCCGAGACCGCCGCGACCAGAACCAGCGACGCGGCATAGAGCCATCGGCGTCGGCGGACACCGCGTCGGGATCCCGGGCCTTCGATCACCGTCGCGGAGGGCGCGGGGAGAGAATCGGCGTCGGGGGAGTTCACCGCCGCGGGCGATGTCTCGGCGGCATCCCCGTCTCGCTGATCCACGTGCCCGTCGTCCTGATCCGTCAACCCCCCGTCGCCGTCGACCGGATCCACCGCAGCGGGAGCGCTCGACCGCGCCGCTCGCTCGAGCTCCTCCAGTTCTTCGAGTCGGCGTCGTCCGTCGCCGTCGAGGTCGGCGTGGCGACCGTACGCGCGCTGGCGGAGCTGGCGGAGCTCGGCATCGGGAGAGGACATCCTACGCATCGTCCCACATCGTCAGACATCGTCACCGCGCGCCGTCGGCGAGGGATGCGGGCGCCCGGTGCCGGTGGGCGTCTAGGCTGGGCCTCGACGTGCGAAGGAGCCTCACATGGTCCTCGATCTCCTCTCCAAACCCGCGGGTGCGCTCTCGCCGTGGCGCGACCCGGAGGCGTACTGGACGGCCCGCAGCCGCGCGGTCGCGTCGCTGTCCGGACCGATCGCGACGATCGATCTCGACGCCTTGCGCTACAACGCCCTCGACCTCATCGTCCGTGCCAGCGGAGTCCCGATCCGGGTCGCGAGCAAGTCCATCCGCGTGCGGGAGGTGCTCGATGCGACCCTGGCGCTCGATGGGTACGCGGGCATCCTCGCCTTCACCCTGCCCGAGGCTCTCTGGCTCGCGCAGTGGTACGACGACATCGTCCTGGGATATCCGACGGCCGATCGTGCGGCGATCGCCTCGCTCGCCGCCGATGAGACGGCGAGCGCGCGCATCACGCTCATGGTCGACGACCTCGCCCAGCTCGACCTCATCGACGCGGTCGCCACTCCCTCGCACCGCGAGACGCTTCGGGTGGCGATCGACGCCGACGCCTCGTGGCGGGCACCCGTGCTGGGGCACATCGGGGTGCGCCGATCGCCCGTGCACGATGCCGCCGAGGTCTCCCGGCTCGCGCGCGGAATCGTCGCGCGGCCCGGGTTCCGGCTCGTCGGCCTGATGATGTACGAGGCGCAGATCGCCGGTCAGCCCGACGACGTCGGCCCCGGCGATCCGGTGATCCGGTGGATGCAGCGGCGCAGCGAGCACGAATTGCGTGACCGGCGTGCGGCGATCGTGGCCGCATTGCAGGAGATCGCACCCCTGGAGTTCGTCAACGGGGGTGGGACCGGCTCGCTGGAGTCGACTTCCGCGGACCAGGCGGTGACCGAGACGACGGCGGGGAGCGGGCTGCTCGCGGGCCACCTCTTCGATGGCTACCGCGCCTTCGATCCGGCGCCCGCGGCCGCATTCGCCCTCGAAGTCGTACGCCGTCCGACCGCCGACATCGCCACCGTGCTGGGTGGCGGCTGGGTGGCCTCCGGCCCGCCGGTGTCCTCTCGCCAACCGCGCCCCGCCTGGCCGACGGGCCTGCGCACCCTCGGACGTGAGGGCACCGGAGAGGTGCAGACCCCGCTGCAGGGCGCCAACGCCGGAGGCCTGCGCGTGGGGGATCGTGTCTGGTTCCGGCACGCCAAGAGCGGGGAACTCGCCGAGCGCGTGGATCGATACCACCTCACGCGAGGATCGGAGCTGGTCGGCGAGACACCGACGTACCGGGGCGAGGGGAGGTCCTTCCTGTGACACGGCCCGGAGGCGCCTGGCGGAACTGGGCCCGCACCGAGAGTGTCCGCCCTCAGCGGGTGGAGTATCCGCCGACTCTCGATGCGGTCCGTCGCGCCGTCCGATCCGCTGCCGCGCGCGGCCTCGCCGTCAAAGCCGTCGGAGCCGGGCACAGTTTCAGCGGGATCGCGGTCGCTCCGGGCGTGCTGCTCGATCTCTCCGATCTGACCGGCATCGTCTCGGTCGACGTCGACCGGGGCCGGGTGCGGCTGTGGGCGGGGACCCGACTCCATCAGATCCCGGCGCTGCTCGCGCCGCACGCGTTGGCCATGGAGAATCTCGGCGACATCGACCGGCAGTCGCTCGCCGGCGCCCTGTCCACCGGTACGCACGGGACGGGCCTGGCGTTCGGGGGCATCGCGACGCAGGTGCGCGCCGTGACCCTGGTCACCGCCGACGGCGAGCTGCTCACGATCGACGAGGATCACGAGACCGAGCTCCTTCCGGCCGTCGCTCTCAGCCTCGGTGCGCTGGGCGTCATCGTGGACGTGACCCTGCAGTGCGTGCCCGCGTTCGGGCTCCGAGCGGTCGAGCGCCCCGAACCGCTCGATGACGTCGTCGCCGGACTCATCGGCCGCGCAGAGGCGGTCGACCATTTCGAGTTCTATTGGTTCCCCCACACCGATGTCGCGCTCACCAAGACCAACACCCGTCTCCCGCCCGGTGAGCCGACGGCGCCCCTCCCGCCCGTGACGCGATGGATCGATGACGTCGTCGTCGGCAACGGTGTGCATCAACTGGTCTGCAGCGCGGGGAGGGTCGTGCCTCCGCTCGTTCCCGTGATCAATCGGCTGTCCGCGCGGGTGTGGGGCGACCGGACCTTCTCCGACGCGTCGTCGCGCGTGTTCACGACGGCGCGGAGCGTGCGATTCCGCGAGATGGAGTACGCGGTTCCCCTCGACCGTCTCGCGATGGCTTTTACCGAGGTCCGAGAACTGGTGCGCGCTCGCGGGTGGCGCATCGAGTTCCCGATCGAAGTGAGGACGGCCGCGGCGGATGACCTCTGGATGTCCACTGCGTCCGGACGGCCCTCCGGCTACATCGCGGTCCACCGCTATTGGCGTGCCGACCATCGCGAGTACTTCGCCGCGGTCGAGCAGATCATGCGCTCCCACGGCGGGCGGCCCCACTGGGGGAAGATGCACACCCGGACGGCCGGCGACCTGCGGGCCGAGTATCCGCGCTTCGACGACTTCGTGGCGCTGCGCGACCGCCTGGACCCCGATCGGCGCTTCCGCAACGCCTATCTCGACCGCGTCCTCGGTGAGTAACGGCTGGGAGTGAGGCGGTCGCGGTTCGTGCGCCTTCGACGCCTGGATAGGATGAGCACATAACCGTTGGGAGTGCTATGGAGTGGCTGATCCCCGTCCTCATCGTCGTGGGACTCGTCGTCATCGTCGGAATCTACCTCTGGGCGACGTACAACTCGCTCGTGGCGCTGAACGTCCGCGTCGATGAGGCGTGGAGCGACATCACCGTCCAGCTGAAGCGTCGCGCCGATCTTCTGCCGAACCTGATCGAAGCGGTCAAGGGATACGCGGCGCACGAGAAGGCGGTCTTCGAGAACGTGACGCGCGCGCGGGCCGAGACCTTGACGGCCTCCACGCCCGCCGATGCCGGTGTGGCCGAGGGGCACATGCAGCAGGCGCTCAAGTCGCTGTTCGCCGTCGCGGAGGCCTACCCGCAGCTGCAGGCGAGCCAGAACTTCTTGCAGCTGCAGCAGGCCGTGGTCGACACCGAGGACAAGATCCAGGCGTCGCGGCGGTTCTACAACGGCGGAGTGCGAGAGCTCAACACGAAGATCAAGGTGTTCCCGAACAACCTGTTCGCGCGCAACCTCGGCTTCAGCGAGCGCGAGTTCTTCGAGGTCGTCGACGGCGCCGCCATCGCCGAGCCTCCGCGCATCCAGTTCTGAGGTCAGCGGTGAGCGCCGCGGGAAACCGCAGGTGACGAGGTGTACTCGGCGATCGCGCGCAACAAGCGCAACACCTGGTTCATCCTCATCGGCTTCGTGCTCGTGCTCGGAGCGATCGGTCTGGTGGCGGGCTGGTTGGCCGGCAACAATTGGTGGATCACCGCCTTCGTCCTGATCTTCTCGGCCGGGTACGCCACGGTGCAGTACTTCGTCGCCGACAAAGAGGCTCTCGCTCTCGCCGGCGCCCAACCGGTGACCCGCGAAGAGGCTCCCCGCTATTACCGTCTCGTCGAGAACCTGTGCATCACGACGGGCACCCCGATGCCCCGTCTGTACGTCGTGGCCGACCCCGCCCCCAATGCGTTCGCGACGGGTCGCACGCCGGAAGAGGCCTCCATCACGGTGACGACCGGCCTGTTCGAGCTCATGACCGACCGCGAGCTGGAGGGGGTGCTCGGTCACGAGCTCGGTCACATCCGCAACTACGACATCCGCGTCTCGCTGATCGTGTTCGGGCTCGTCGTGGCCGTCGGCATCCTCGCCGACATCATGATGCGGATCGCCTTCTTCGGAGGTCGGGGGCGCGGCAACAATCAGGCGCAGATCGTCTTCCTCATCTTCGGCGTCGTCGCGGCTGTCGTCGCACCTCTGCTGGCGGGGCTCGTGCAGGCGGCGATCTCGCGGCAGCGGGAGTATCTCGCCGACGCGACGAGCGCGCTCACGACGCGTGACCCCGACGGACTGGCATCGGCGTTGGCCAAGCTCGCCGATCACGGGCGCCCTCTCTCGAAGGAGAGCACGTCGATGGCGCACTTGTGGTTCAGCGACCCTCTGCGTCCCGGCGCGATGTCGCGCTTGTTCGCGACGCACCCACCGCTGCCCGACCGCATCTCCCGGCTGCACGAGATGGGCGGTCGCTTCTAGTCGCGCCGCGCGTTCCCGGTGACGCATACACCCGGTCGTAGACTGGCGGGATGACCGGCTCAGCCCCGAAGTCGTCGGATCCGAAGCCCCGCGGCAGGTTCCGGGATGCGCTGCGCAATCGCACGGTCTCCACCGAGATCGGCGAGTCGATCCCGCGGGGGCTGCGGATCGCGACCGCCTACTCGTGGCGTTTCGTCGTCATCGCCGCAGCCTTCGCGATCTTCGTGTGGCTCGTCATCCAGCTGAAGCTCCTCGTCATCCCCCTCCTGGTCGCCCTGCTCATCACGGCACTGGTCTGGCCGGCGTTCACCTGGATGCTGCGCCATCGCGTTCCCCGATGGCTGTCGCTCGTGATCAGTGTGCTCGGTACGATTGCGATCGTCTCCGGACTGCTCTACCTCGCGATCTGGCAGATCACACGCGAGTGGCCGCGCGTGCGCGCGAGCACCGAGGCGTCGGTCGGGCAGTTCCGCCAATACCTGATCGACGGTCCTCTGCACCTGACTGCGCAGCAGATCGACGATCTCCTCGCCCAGGCCGGCACGTTCCTCCAGCAGCAGGCCGAGACGCTGTGGTCGGGAGCCCTTGCGATCGGATCCACGGTCGGGCACGTGGCGACGGGCGCCCTGCTCACTCTGTTCATCCTGCTCTGCACGCTCGCCGATGGCAGCGGTATCTGGCGTTGGGTGGTGCGTCTGTTCCCCTCCGCCGCGCGGCCGGCGGTCGACGGAGCCGGTCACGCCGGATGGAAGACGGTCGTCACGTATGCCCGTACCCAGCTGTTCGTCGCGACGATCGACGCGATCGGCATCGGGCTCGGAGCATTCTTCCTGGGCGTTCCGTTGGCGATCCCGATCGGGGTCCTCGTCTTCCTCGGCTCGTTCATCCCGTTCGTCGGAGCCGTGGTCACGGGGAGCCTCGCGGTCTTCCTCGCGCTCGTCTACAACGGTCCCTGGATCGCGCTGTGGATGCTCATCGTCGTGCTCGGCGTGCAGCAGCTGGAAGGCCACGTCCTGCAACCCCTCATGATGGGTGCAGCCGTGAAGGTCCACCCGCTGGCGGTGGTCCTGGTGGTGGCCGGTGGCGCCATGATCGCCGGCATCCCCGGCGCGCTGTTCGCTGTACCGCTGGCCGCATTCGTCAATGTCGTCACGCTGTACTTGTCGCGCCGTCAATGGGAGACCGGGGCGCGGCTGGGACCCGACGACCTGATCTGGAGTACCGTGCCCCGCGCGAAGAGGAGTGCCCTGTGACCGACCCCCGCACCGCGACCCACCCGTCGCTTGCCGAGTTCCACGATGCCGCGGCGTTCCTCCGCGACGTCGCCGCACGCACGCCGCTGGAGGACTCCGAGTTCCTCAGCGACGTCCTCGGTGTGCCGGTCTCCCTCAAGCTCGAGAACCTGCAGCGCACCGGGTCGTTCAAGATCCGCGGCGCGGCCTATCGGATGTCGCGACTGACCGACGACGAGCGCGCGCGCGGTGTCGTGGCCGCCTCCGCCGGCAACCACGCACAGGGCGTCGCCCGCGCCGCGCAGAAGCTCGGCATCCCGGCGACGATCTTCATGCCCCTCGGCGTCCCGGTGCCCAAGCTCCTCGCCACCCGCGGCTACGGGGCCGAGGTCGTGCTGGAAGGCGAGACCGTCGAGACGCCCCTGCGGCTGGCGGCCGAGTTCGCCGAGCGCACCGGCGCGGTCCTCATCCACCCCTTCGATCACCGCGACGTCATCATCGGGCAGGGAACCGTGGGTCTGGAGATCTACGACGAGGTTCCCGACGTCGAGACGGTGGTCCTCGGCATCGGAGGCGGCGGCCTCATCGCCGGCGTGGCGGCGGCCATCAAGGCGCGCGCGGCGGCCGACGGACGCGTCGTACGGATCATCGGCGTCCAGGCGGCCAACTCGGCGCCGTATCCGATCTCGTTGGCGGCCGGGGAGCCCGTCACCATCGAGACCACCCCCACGATCGCGGACGGCATCGCGGTGGCGCGCCCGGGAGCGGCGCCGTTCGAGGTGATCCGGGACCTCGTCGACGAGGTCGTCACCGTCACCGACGACGACATCGCGCGTGCCCTCCTCGTTCTCCTCGAGCGCGCCAAGCAGGTCGTGGAGCCCGCCGGTGCGGTCGGGGTGGCGGCCATCCTCTCCGGAAAGGTCGTGGCCAACGGTCCGACCGTCGTGATCCTCTCCGGAGGGAACATCGACCCGCTTCTGTTGCAGCGCGTCGTCGCCCACGGTCTCGCCGCCTCCGGGCGGTACATGACCCTGCAGATCCCGCTTCCGGACCGCCCAGGACAGCTGGCCCGCGTGTCGGAGTTGCTGTCGGTGGCCGGGGCCAACGTCATCGAGGTCCTGCACACCCGGCACGGACAAGGGCTCCAGATCAGCGAGGTGATCCTTCAGCTGAGCGTGGAGACCCGCGGCGAGGACCACCGCGCCCATGTGATCGCCGTCCTCGAAGAAGCGGGCTTCCAGCCGCGGGTCGTCTCCGACTGACGGGCTACTGTCCCGCGTAGGTCTCGACCTTGATGATCTCCACCGAGATCTCGCGCCCGTTCGGCGCCGTGTACGAGGTCTTCGCCCCTTCCGCGAGGCCCAGGATGGCCGCGCCGAGGGGGGAGGCCTCGCTGTAGACGTCGAGCTCGGAACCGGCCGCGATCTCGCGGTTGCCGAGGAGGAACACCTCCTCACCTCCCGCAACGACGGCGGTGACGACGGTGCCCGGCTGCACAGTGCCGTCGGACTCGGGTGCTTCGCCCACCTGGGCGTCCTTGAGCAGCTGCTGAAGGGTGCGGATGCGAGCCTCCTGCTTGCCCTGTTCGTCCTTGGCGGCGTGATATCCGCCGTTCTCCTTGAGGTCGCCCTCCTCGCGGGCGGCTTCGATGCGCTTCGCGATCTCCTCGCGGCCCACCGTCGAGAGGTGCTCGAGCTCCGCGGCGAGGCGGTCGTAGGCATCCTGCGTGAGGAAGGTCACAGTGCTGTCGCTGGACACGTCGTCTCCTAGGGGGAAGAGGCCGATGGGATCGGACCTAAACCGAACGCCCCGGCAGCCGAGCCGGGGCGCATGAGTGTCGACTCAGCCTACGGGATCCAGCAGGACGTGACCAAACCGGTCGTCGCGAGCGCTGTCGTCGGTACGGTCTCACTGAAGCGACGTGTGTGCGCCGGGTCGGCCGGATACTCCACGACCTTCCAGCCGACGATGCCGTGCTCGGTGTCCTGCGCCTCGATGGCGCACGCGACGGCGGTGTCGGGCTGCGTCGTGACCTGGAAGTCGACCGTGATCTGATGGTCGTCGACCTTCCGGAAGCCCGTCGTGTCGTAGTCCACCTGGTTCATCGTGCGGGTGATCGTCGTCCAACCGAGGTAGCCCACCAGCGCGGCCGCGATGACCCCCAGAACGATCCACCGCGTTCGGCGGCTCCGGGCGGAGGAGCGCCCATACCGGTCGTCGAGCATCGCCTGCGTGGATTCGGTGGTCATCATCTTCCGTCGGTCGTGGTCACTCCCCGACGACACGGTCGGGACGCGTGGAGGGATCTTCTAGGCTGGAGTTCCAGGCTATGCGCTCCGCGCGCAGAACGAGGACAGATGTACGCGCTCCTGTGGCTCGCGACGGCGACTCCGACTCCTTCGCCGTCCCCGACCCTCATCGACCCCGATCGGGTCACCCCCGGCGTCGCCGGCTTCATCGGGATCGCGGTGATCGCGATCGCCGTCGTGCTCCTGCTGATCGACATGCAGCGACGCATCCGTCGCGCTCGCTACCGTTCCGAGATCGCCGAACAACTCGACGCGGAAGCGGCGGACGCGCGGGATGACGACGCCGACGGGACGAGCCTCAACCCGCCCAGCCCAGCGAAGGAGTGAGGGGCGACAGCGCGATCAGCAGGCAGGCCGTCCAGTGGCACAGGAAGGCCAAGACCGTGCAGACATGGAAGATCTCGTGGAAGCCGAAATGCCCCGGCCACGGGTTCGGACGCTTGAGGGCGTAGACGATCGCCCCGCCCGTGTAGAGAAGACCGCCCACGATGACGAGGATCATCATCGGCACGCTCGCCTGGAACAGGTCGACCATGTACATGACGGCCGCCCAGCCCAGCAGCAGGTAGAGCGCGACGTAGAGCCAGCGCGGAGCGTTGATCCAGAACACGCGGAAGAGGATCCCCAGGAGAGCCCCCGTCCACACGAGCGTGAGGAGGAGCACACCCTTGTCGCGCGGGAGGGCGAGCACCGCGATGGGGGTATAGGTTCCCGCGATGAGGAGCAGGATGTTCGCGTGATCGATGCGCTTGAGGACCGCCTTGGTCTGCGGGCCCCAGTGGAAGCGGTGATACAGCGCGGAGTTTCCGAACAGGAGGAGTGAGCTCGCCATGAACACTGCGCTCGCCCACTTGGCGGCCGCGCCGTGGGCGAGGACGATGAGCACGACTCCGGTGGCGATGGCCACGGGAAAGGTCGCCGCGTGGATCCAGCCGCGCCACGACGGCTTCAACTCGACCTGGGCGCCGGCGGCAGCGGCATCGAGGAGCGGGAGCTGAGGCATCTCAGCACCCTCGGGTGGGGTGGTCACGACCCGAGCCTACGCCGCGCCGTATGCCCACCCTCACATACGCCCGCGATGCGAAGAGCCCGTCGAGACGGAGGATTCCGAGTCGTGAGGGGTACGGTAGACCTCGTGACGGCGAACGGTTCGGGGGAGGGGCGCGGTCCCCTCTACCGGCTGTACATCTCTCGCCTGCGCCGACGCCTCACGCCGCAGACGGTGCCGCACCACGTGGCGATGATGATCGACGGGAACCGTCGATGGGCCCGTCAAGCCGGATACCCGACCGTCGCCGAGGGGCATCGGGCGGGAGCCGCGAAGATGCGGGAGTTCCTCCGCTGGTGTGACGAACTGGGCATCCGGGTCGTGTCGCTCTATCTCCTGTCGACCGACAACCTCACCAAACGCGACTCGCGCGAGCTCGCCGACTTGATCGAGATCATCGCCGAGCTGGCCGATGCCATCTCCCTCGAGCCCGAGTGGCGCGTGCAGCACGTCGGCCGTGCCGATCTCCTCCCTACCGATCTCGCGCGCGCCCTGCGGACGGCCGAGGAACGCACCGCCGGGCACCGAGGACTCCATGTCAACCTCGCGGTGGGCTATGGCGGGCGGAGCGAGATCGTCGACGCCGTCCGCCGTATCGTCGCCAAACACCAGGAGCGCGGGGGATCGCTGGAGGAGCTGGCGGCTCACCTCACTCCTGAGCAGATCGGAGAGCACCTGTATACGGGCGGTCAGGCCGACCCCGACCTCGTCATCCGAACGTCCGGCGAGCAGCGGCTCAGCGACTTCCTCCTCTGGCAGTCGGCCCACTCGGAGTTCTACTTCGTCGAGGCACTGGGTCCCGACCTGCGCGAAGTGGACTTCTTGCGAGCGATCCGGGACTACGCCTCCCGCGACCGCCGGTACGGGGGGTGAGGTCGTCGTCTCCGGCGCCGCGCCCCGTGACAGACTGGAAGGGTGAGCGCGCTGGAGTCGTTCCTCGACAGCTTCGATGAGGAACCGGGATATCTGAACTGGCCGGCTTTCGGTCCGTTGTCGCCGACCGTGCTGGAGGAGAGCCGCGCCGATGCGCAACTGCTCGCGTCGGGACGCGCCTCCGGTATCGCGCTCGTCTCGGCCCACCGCGACGAGGCGCGCCGTGCGCTCGGCGACCTCCTGGCGGTACCTGCCGAGGAGATCTCGCTTCAGCCCTCGACCACCTATGGGCTCATGCACGCCCTGTTCGGGCTCACCGGAAACGTCCTCGTCTCCTCCTCCGAGTACCCGGCGTTGCCGGTCACGGCCCGCCGGGCGCGCGAGGCGCGCGGCCGTCTCCACGTGCGCGACTTCGCTCCGGCCGATGGGATGCTCCGGCCGGAGGCGGTGCGTGACGCGCTCACCGACGACATCGATGCCGTGCTCGTCAGCCTCGTCGACTACCGCACCGGCTACACGGTCGACCTGAGCGCGCTGCGGGAGGTCATCGGCGATCGCCTCCTCATCGTCGACGCGGTTCAGGGCGTCGGTGTCGTCGATGCCGACTACGCAGCTGCCGACGTCCTCTGTGGCAACGGGTACAAGTGGTTGCGTGCCGGCTACGGTACGGGATTCGTCCGCTTCTCCCCGGCAGCGCGCGAGCGCATTGAGCCGGTTCTGGCCGGGTTCCCGGGCCTTGAGGGAGAGCTCGGTGTCGGCGACTTCGGTGCTCCCCGCGCGGGGGCGGATGCGTTCGCCGTGACAGGGACGGATTCCCTCGCCGCGGGGCGGCTTGCCGTGGCTGCCTCCGAACTCGTCGATGCCTGCATCGCGACGGTGGCGGCGGAGGTCGCCGACCGCGCGGGCCATGTGATGGCGCTGGCCGACCAGCACCAGATCCCCGTCCTGACGCCCCGAGACGCGCACTCGGGGATCGTCGCGCTCGAACCCGACCCCGTCGATGCCGGCCCTCTCGCCGCGGCTCTGGCCAATCACGGCGTGACGGCCACGGCGCGCGGCGGCATCGTGCGTCTGGGGGCCCACGCCGGCACCGGGGCCGACACGCTGCAGTTGCTCGGCGATGCGCTCGCCGAGGTCGCGGCGCGTCGGAGCGTGCTCGCGCCGCCCACCGTCGTCACTCTCGAGAGTTAACGAGAAGGACATCTGCGCCCGCGTGTCGCGTCGAGAACCCGACGATGAGGCGACGTACGTTCATCTCAGCGGGCAAGGCGCCCGTTCGAGTCGGCCATCCACTGACTCGTGGCCCCTGGTCGACTCGTGACTGCCGGGTGAGACTCACCCGGGGCGGGAGTGGGTTGTGACCAC
>JBMDWQ010000136.1:0-15951 GCA_048594675.1 Microbacterium sp.
TCGGCGCAGAGGCGGTGTCGGGCATGGATGAGATCATGTCGGTGGTGATGCACCGTGACGGAGACCCTTGAGGAGACCCCCGTGGCTGAGTCCCGACCTGCAATCGTTCTTGAGCCCGACGCGACCGGTGCTGCGCGGTGACGGAGATGTTGCCGCCAGGCCTGTATGTCCGCGCCGCGGGTCGTGACTGCCAAGTGATCAAGAGCGGTGGCTGGAAGATCCTGACTCGCGACCCGGATAGCGTTCGAGACGGCTTCCGGTCGATCGGTCGCGATCGTTACGTCCGCTCGGTCGGTCGGGAAGACGTGCTCTCGGTCAGGAGGCTGAGTTACGCGGGAACTTACCGGGGGATCCCCGTCGACGCGGAACCCGGCGCGGGCGGGGGCGTGATGCTCAGCACGGGCGATGCACGTGCGCAGGCGGCCGGCTTTGCGTCGCTCGATCGAGGCACGTGGGAGCTCGTGGTTCTCGCCGACGATGCCCGACTGCGGATCTCGCCGCGATGGGAGAGCGTGCGGGCACCGTGGTGGGATGAAGAGGACGAGCGAGAGGGAGGGTGATGAGTCAGCTCACCGACCGCGGCATCCCTCCGGCGATCACGTCGTCGAGGTAGGGGCCCTTCCACCGCATGGCTGGTGGTAGCTGCGCGAAAAGGGAATGCGCGATCCCGCGCTGCTTCGCCACTTCGAACAGCACGGTCACGACCGCTTGCACGTTGTGGGCGTCGTACACCGCATCGAGGAGGAGAGGCACGACGCCGCGGCGATGGCCGTCGGGCCAGCGAGGGTACAGCGTGACCCGGGACGCGGCGCTGGCGTCCCGCGCCTGTGAGCGCAGAGACTCGCCGTCTCGGACGGCGATCTCGCAGAGGATCGTGCCGTTCCCGGCGTTGACGGCGGCGCGCCCGGCCCAGCCGAACACGGGGACTCTGCCCTGCCGCTGCACCCTCTCGCGATGATCGGTCACGCAAACGAACACCAGCTCGTCCCAGGCGATCTCGCCGAGCCCCGGGAGACGGACGCCCTGGTCGTCGACGCGGAGCACGCCGTCGCCGCCGGTCAGGAGCCGCAGCATGCGCGTTCGGGAGCGTGAGGTCCAGAGCACCGCGAAGCAGAGGACGGCGAACAGGGCCGCAAGCACGTAGGTCACGGCCGAGCCGAAGCCGGTGGCGATCATGACAACGGTGCCGGCGACAGCGCTCACGAGCAGCACGGCGGCGGCGGTGACGAGGCCGGCATTCCACCGGCGTGCCCGGGAGACGAGTCTGTCGTCGGCACGCACCGTGAAGTCGGGCAGGCGCGGCGCCGCCGCTGCGGGGTCGCTCACGGCCGCAGCTGGGGATCGGTGGTGCCTCCGGCCGGCACGTAGGGCTTCGCGAAGTCCTCGGCGCGGCGGCGCTTGATCTGCACGTAACCGCGGTCGGCCAGCTCGATGAGAGGCCACGCGCGCGGCTCGCCCGTGCCGCGCTGCTCGATCGTCACGAAGGCGCGGCGATCGGCGTCGGCCCGGTAGATGTGCACCCGCAGGTTGCCGCGCTTGGCCACCGGGATCGGCAGGTACTGCGCCGGGTCCCCGGTCGACAGGCGACGGTGGAGCTCGTCGGCGGTGGCTGCGTCGCCGTCGACGACGAGCTCGAACCCCCGCAGCACGCTCCCGGTCGACTGGCGCACCCATCGCGTGGAGTTCGACAGTGCGAGCCAGCCGAAGAGGAAGGCTGCGAAGGCGCTCAGCCCCACCGCGGCGGGGGCGACGATCCCGGCGAACGCGGTCGTGGATCGTCCCCGCCAGGACACGGTCTCGGTCTGGGTGAGGTCGCCGTAGAAGACGATCGCCAGGACGAGCCCCAGAAGGGCGAGCGCGGCCAGGGCGCAGAAGAGCGCCGTCAGTCCGGGAGAGCGGCGGAGCGCGAAGTCGGGGTGAGGGGAGAGCGTGGCGTCCTTCATCGATCCTCCATCGTCACTGTCGCACCGAAATCGGGGTGCGGGTCGGGCCGGTCACCCGGCGGCTCCGGGGCAGGCGAGGGTCTTCTCCGCGGCAGCGATGTCGAGCTCGCTGCCCCAGTCCGCGAAAGTCAGGGCGCCCTCGCCGCTCGCGTCGGCAGCGACGAACGAGCGGGGGAGCGGCGGGCCATAGCGTTCGACGGTGAGCACTCCGACCACCGAGCCTTCCTCCCCAGTGACGACGTCGAGCGTGTCGATGTCGTCACCGACGGGCGGATTTGCTCCGACGCCGCCGCTGCCGAGGAGTGTCGTGACGAGCGCGGCCGGATCCAGCAGCGGTGCGAAGTCGACGAGCGTCGGATCCAGTCCCGAACTGCACACGACCTCGTCCGCGGTGCGCCCTTCGAAGGCGCGCGCGAACCCGGCATTGCCGCGCACGCGACTGCCTTCCGCGGTCACCAGCGCCGCGACGCGCACGTCGCCGGCCGTGATCGTCGCCGCATAGGTCGATGCGGTGCCGTGGAAGTCGACAGACACGGTGCGCCCGCGCCGCGGCTCCGCGTCGGGGTCGGGCTGGACGATCTCCGTGATCTGACCGGTGATGTGGACGGGGCCGCCGGCGCGCACCGCCTGCGCCACGATCGACGTCACGTCGGAGCCGCTGCGCAGCCACAGGCCGTTGCCGTCGGCCGGGTCGGCCGAGCGCAGGTCGATGCCGCTGGGCGTCGGCGGCGGATCAGCGGGACGCGTGCACCCCGACAGCGACATCGCTCCCGCGAGCAGGGCCGCGAGCACGAGCGCGCGACGACCCCTCATTGCGCGTCGGCGACGCAGGCCGCGGCGCCGTTCTGCGCCTGGAGGCTCGCTGCGTCGAGGGAGACGACTTCGGTGCGAGAGGCCGGCCGGACGACGAAACAGCTCGAGTCGTCGTACAGCGCGGCCGCGGAGAAGACCCACGCTGATGTCCCGCGGACCATCTGGCTGAGATCGGTGACGTCGCCGCCCCCGGAGACCTGATAGAGCGCATAGTCCGCGTCGGGACCGTCCCAGTGCAGCACGATGTTGCCGGCCTCGGAACGGATGGTGAGGCCCGTCACCTTCACAGAATCGTCGGTGACCATCGAGACGATCCACCACGCGGCGGCGGCGCCCAGCGCGAGGAACGTCGTAATGACCGACACGATGAAGGCGGGGTGGAGCCACCACGGCCGCTGCCGCTCGGGGGCCTCGACGATCTCGGGGAGCGGCGCGCCGCCTGAGCCGAGATCCCGCACCGAGGACGCGCCGATGCGCGGGCGACCGGGCTCGTCGCCGATGCTCGCGTGAGACGACGGCGCCGACTGTGCAGTCATTCGGTTCCCTCCGTTGCCCGCGCCCGCGGATGGTCCGTGCGGCCCGTACCATGCTATATGGAGGCATACGCCACGACCGGGGAGGCAGGAGGGCGCGTGGGCGCACATCGACGCGGCATCGTCGCGCTCCTCGTCGCGACCGTCCTCGCGATCGGCGGCGCCGGAGTTGCCCAGGCCGACGTCGAGGACGCTCCGACGCCCTCGGGGCCCGCCGACGTCGCGATTCCCTACGGCGACACGGCGTCGATCGAGCCGCAGTATCCGTGGCGCGTCGCCTCGTGCGCCGACGTGCGCGCCGCCAGCGACCTGGTGGTCGCGTGCGACGCGGAGTCGATCGTCCTGTCGGCCGAGACCTATGACCCCGACGCAGGGGCGACGGTGATCCCGGTGACGCTGTCTGGCACCGGTCCGTCCGCCTCGGGGCGGAAGATGACGGTGCGCTACCGCGTCACACTCGAACCGCCCCCGGCGCCCGCCGCGCGTCCGATCCCCGAACGAGCGGTTGCCGCCGGAGCGCTCCTGCGTGTGCCTTTCTCAGAGTTCTCCCTCGCATGCACCCTCTGCAGCGAAGGGGGTGGCACCCGCGTGCTGGGGGTCGAGCCGGCAGAAGCGGGGTCGGCCTGGACGACTCCGACGCACGTCGTCTTCCGCGCCTCGCGCGACTATCGCGGCGACGCCGAGATCCGGGTCGGGGTCAGCGACGACGTGGGCTCGGAGACCCAGACGGGCATCGTCGCCTTCGTCTATCCCGCGCGCGACCAGGTCTGGGCGGGCGACGTGTTCGTCGCCGTCGACGCGAAGGGCCGTGCCGAGATCGATCTGGCTGCGCTGGCCGGCAGTGCCGCGGGGGCCGACATCGCCGTGGTGGGATGCGGCGCCGCCGTCCATGGGACGGTCACCTGCGCGGACGGAACGGCTCGCTACGCCGGAAAGACACTGCCGGACCAGTTCGCCTTCCGCGTCATCTCCGGCGCCGACCAGGCGTGGGGGTCTGTGACACTGGTGCCGGAGGGCGAGGCCGTCGGACCGGTTCCGATGGCGCCGAGTCCGCAACGCACGACGGTGCCGATGCGGATCATCCCACCGGCGCCGCCGAAGGAGAAGAGCGGCGCTCAGGGCGGCCTGTTCGTCCCCTTCACAGCTCTGCTGGACCGGGTGGGTGCCCGATGACCAATCACGGCGAGGAGAACGCATGACGATGAGAGTCACCGTCGGCAGTCGCGCAGGCCGGTCGGCCGCAGGCTCATGGGTCCTCGAGACCGACGAGGCGACCACGGTCGCCGAGGCGGCCGAGGCACTCGGTGTCCCGGTGGGGGCGCTGGCGCCGGGAGCAGAGGCCACTGACCCTCTGGCTGCCGCTCCCGTCCTCTCGGGCGGAATGATCCTCCCCGATACGGCTCCGGTGGCGCTGGAACCGGGCGCCGTTCGGCTGGGCATCGTGGGCGGTCCCTTCTCCGGTGAAGCGATCGCCCTGCGCCGCGGGGTCGCGTTCACCGTGGGGAGTGCCGGTGCCGACCTCGTCATCGCCGACGAAGGACTGCTGCCGGTGCACGCCTCGGTCACGACCTCGGCGGAGACCCACGGCGGAGGCCCGCTGACGGGGCAGATCGAGCCCGCGGGGCCCGAGGCCGCCGTGTGGGTGAACGGCGAGAGAATTTCCGGACCCACGACCTTCGCTCCCGCCGACCTCGTGCAGGTGGGCGCGAGCATCCTCCGCCTCGGGTTCGTGCCCGCCTCCGACGCCGATGTTCGCCGCGACCCGCTCGGCGACCGCGCCTTCAACCGTCCGGCGCGCATCATGCCGCCGACCGAGCCGCCGATCGTCGTCCTGCCGGGGGAGAAGCCGGACGATCCCGATCAGTCGCCCCTGCCCTGGCTGTCGGCGATCATCCCGGTCGTGCTGGGGGTGACGATGGCGCTCGTCTTCGGCCGCGCGATCATGCTCCTCATGGCCGCCGCGAGCCCCATCATGGTGATCGGGTCGTTCCTGACCAATCGCAAGCTCGCCAAGAAGAAGGGGCTGAAGACCGAGCAGCAGTGGATCGACGAGGTCCACGCCGCCGGGGATCGGATCGCCGACCTCACCCGCCGTCAGCGGCTGAGCTCCTGGTACCGGATGCCCGACGCCGTCGTGATCGAGGACATCGCCACCGCGCCGTTGTCGCGCCTCTGGGAGCGACGCCGGTCGGACTCCGACGCGATGGCCGTCCGTATCGGCGTCGGCGAGGTCGACCTCGACGCCCGGTTCGAAGGCGGGGGCAAGGACCGGGGAGTCGCTCACCGTGTCGGCGTCACGCCATCGCCCATTGCCGCCGATCTGCGTCGCGGCGTCCTCGGCGTGGCGGGCGACCGCACCGCCGCCACGTCGCTCGTGCGCTCGGTCATCGTCTCCTTCGCATCGCTGCGCTCTCCGCGTGATGGACGCATCGTCGTCATCTGCCCCGATGATGCTGCCGAGGACTGGTCGTTCTCCCAGTGGCTTCCGCACACCCAGCCGGCGGGGGCCGGTCCTGTCACGATCGGCAACACCGACGACACACGGCGCGAGCGCCTGCGGGAGCTCACGGTCGACCTCGAGCACCGGATGCGGGTCGCGGGGCAGAAGGGTGCCGGAGCGTCCGAGGACATCCTCGTCGTCGTCGACGGCGCCCGCGATGCGCGCATGCTCCCCGGCATGGTGCCCCTGTTGGAGCAGGGGGCCGCAGTGGGGATCCACGTCGTGGCGATCGATTCCGAACGCGCCCGCCTTCCGGAGGAGGCGCGCAGCATCGTCGAGATCGATCCGATCGACCCGTCGGTGGCGCGCGTCGAGACCGGCGGCGCGTACCACCCGGTGGTCCTCCTCGACGGGATGTCCATCCCCCGGGCCGAGCGGATCGCGCGGTGCCTGTGCTCGCTGCGGCACGTCAGCGGCGTCGGAGACGACGCGATCCTCCCCGACACCGTGCGCTTCGTCGACCTCATGCGTATGGATCTCGAGGACCCGTCCCCGCTCATCCGCCGCTGGACCACGCAGCCGCGCAACACGTTCGTCGTCGTGGGCGCCACCGGCGACGGCGAGTTCGCGCTCGACATCAGCCGCGACGGTCCTCACGCGCTCGTGGCCGGAACCACCGGTTCGGGGAAGTCCGAGTTCCTGCAGACGCTCGTCGTCTCCTTGGCGCTCGCGAACCGTCCCGACGCCTTGAACTTCGTGCTCGTGGATTACAAGGGCGGGTCGGCGTTCGCCGACTGCGAGCGGCTGCCCCACACGGTGGGCATGGTGACGAACCTCGATGCGCGCGAGACCGAACGCGCGTTGGCCTCGTTGGAGGCCGAGCTCAAGCGTCGCGAGCGGGTGCTGCGCGACATGGGCGCGAAGGACATCGATGCCGCCTGGGCCAAGGACGCCGACACCGCGGCCGCGCGGGGACTTGCTCGCCTCATGATCGTCATCGACGAGTTCGCGGAGCTGCGCACCGAGCTCCCCGAGTTCATCGACGGCCTCGTGCGCATCGCCCGCGTCGGACGTTCGTTGGGTGTCAACCTGATCCTGGCGACCCAGCGCCCCGCCGGAGTGGTCACTCCTGAGATGCAGTCCAACATCAACCTGCGCGTGGCGCTGCGGGTGACCGATCGCACCGACTCGTCCGACGTCCTGGGCTCTCCGGAGGCATCGCTCATCTCGCCCGCTACGCCGGGACGCGCGTACGTGCGGATGGGGCCGTCCTCCGCGCCGGTCGCTTTCCAGGCGGCACGTGTGGCCGGTCTTCGCCCCGGCGTGCAGCGCACCACGCGCGTGGCGCCGCGCAAGGCGGCGCTGCGCTGGGACACCCTCGGTTTCACCCCCAAGTTCCCGCCCGCGCCGTCTGCCGCAGGCGAAGTCACCGATCACGATGACACCGATCTCCGCGCGATCGTGGGCCTCATCGGGCGAGCGACGGCGGAGCTCGGCATCCGGAGGAACCCGTCGCCGTGGCTCGTCCCCCTTCCCACGGTGCTGCCGCTGGACCGGTTCCAGGGCGAGCCGATTCCGGAGCATGCGATCGTCCTCGGTCTGGAAGACGTTCCCGGCGAGCAGTCGCAGCACCCGCTCGTGTGGGATGCCCGGTCCGCCTCCCACGTCCTGTTCATCGGCGGGTCGATGTCGGGGCGCACCTCGGCGCTGCGAATGATGACGGCGCAGCTCATCCAGCAGTTCGCTCCGAATGACCTGCACATGTATGTCATCGACTTCGGAAACGGCGCGCTCCTGCCTCTGGTCGACGCGCCGCACACCGGCGCGGTGGTCACCCAGCTCGATGCCGACCGGTTGCCGCGACTCGTCCAGGCGCTCCTGGAGGATCTGGCCCGCCGCCAGGCCGTCATGGCCTCGGCTGGGGTCGGCCACATCTCGGAGCAGCGGGCGCAGGCGCGGCCGGAGGACAGACTGGCGTACGCGGTCGTGGTCGTCGACGGCTGGGAGCGCATGCTCTCGACGATGAATCCCGACCAACTCGTGACCTTCCGGGATCAGTTCATGCGAATCCTCCGCGAGGGGCCCGCCGTCGGCGTGCGCGTGCTGATCACGGGCGACCGGGGCGTGTCCGGCGACAAGATCACGGCGTTCATCGACGAGCAGTACGTGCTCCCGCTGCGCGACCTCTCGGACTACCGCACCGCGGGCATCATGACGAAGGACATCCCCGCCGACATGCCTCCCGGCCGCGTGCTCTTCGGGGCCGGGGGAGCGGAGGCGCAACTGGCCACGCTGTCGCGCGACACCGCCGGCGAGGCGCAGACGACGCTGCTGCGTCGCACCGTGGAGCAGGTTCGCGACCACTTCGACGCGTTCCCGGAGCTGGCAGAGCTCCCCACGGCGCTGCGCGTGGACCCGCTGCCGAGCTACATCTCCCTGAGCGAAGCGCTCTCGCTTCCCGTGGGCGATTCCGGGCCCGAGGACGGTCCCGTCGTCGCGGTGGGCGGCGACGTGCTCTCCCGCTACACGGTCGACTGGCCCGGAGCGGGTGGCTTCCTCGTCGTGGGGCCGCGACGGTCGGGGCGGTCGACGGCGCTCGCCGGCATCCTCCACCAACTGGCCTCGCATGGACGCGGGCCGTTCCTCGTCGTCTCCGCCCGCGAGTCGGTGCTGACGGAGGTTGCGCGTTCCCACGGCATCGCGGTCGTGGACAGTGCGTTGCTCACCCCGCCGGAGCTGGAGGCGCAGCTCCCGGCCGACGGAGCGCTGACCACGATCGTCGTGGACGATGCCGACCAGTACAAGAACGCGCCGATCGAGCACGCCCTCACCGGCGTCAAGCACCGAGCCGCTTTCATCGTCGGCGCGGACAGTGACGCTCTGTCCACCCTCTTCGGCGGGCCGGTGGTCGAGGCCAAGCGGTCCCGGCAGGCGCTCGTGCTGCGGCCGGAGTCGACGATCATGGGCACCCAGGCGATCGGGTCGCCCATCCCGAAGTTCATGCTGGGACGCGGGACCCCCGGCTCCGCCGTGGTCACCACGCCCGCCGGGTGGCTGGCCGCGCGTGTGCCCGACGTGCGGCAATGAGCGTACGCAGACGCGCGGGCGGACACGACCCTAGACTGGAAGAGTCTGCGCCACGGGAGAGGACGGGAGCGAGATGGCATCTGCTCGGTGCGCGTACTGCAACGCGACCCTGACGCCCAACAGCGCCTACTGCCTGGAGTGTGGGCAACAGATCCCGCAGGCCTCCGCGGTCTCGGCGGCCTCTGCGGCGGGAGTGTCCGCCGCTGCTCCCGCCAGCGCGCGTGCCGCGGCCGCTCCGTCCGGCGGCGTGCCGCTGCCGCGCTCGCTGCCGTGGCAGGGCTCGCGCGCTCCGGAACCGGAGGCCACCCCCGTAGTGATGTCCGCGCCGCGGGCGATCGAGAGTGTCGAGCTCGCCCTCCCCACCGGTCAGCGGCTCCGGGTGACCGGCAAGGTGGTGCTCGGTCGGCAGCCCTCCGACACGGCCCGCACGATGGGTGCGCGCCCCGTGCCCGTCACCGACGACAGCAGGTCGGTCTCGCGGGTGCACCTGTTCCTCGAGGTCGCCGACGGCAAGGTGACGGTCGCCGACGCCGGCTCCGCCAACGGCTCGCGTCTGCAACGGGGGAGCACGGTCTACCAGCTCGAGTCGGGGGGAAGCCCGGCTCAGGCTGCGCCCGGCGACGTGGTCTGGCTGGGCGACCTCTCCGTGTCGATCCTCGCTTGAGCGGAACTCCGGCGGTCGGGCCGAGGAGTGTGCCCGTCTACCCTGGAAGCGATGGCTCATCTACTCGGCGCTGAGGCGCTTCATGTCGAGTTCCCGACGAAGGTCGTGTTCGATTCCGTGACCCTCGGTCTCAACGAGGGCGACCGCGTGGGGATCGTCGGGCGCAATGGAGACGGCAAATCGACGCTGCTCAAACTGCTCGCGGGGACGATGTCACCCGATTCGGGGCGGGTCACCCGGGTGGGCGGTCTGCGGGTCGGGGTCCTCGATCAGCAGGACACGCTCGACGACGCAGATACCATCGGTCACGCCGTGGTCGGCGACGCGGCCGAGCACGAATGGGCCGGCGACGCGCGGACCCGCGACGTGATCGCCGGGCTCCTGGCCGACGTGCCGTGGGACGCGCCGATCGGTTCGCTGTCGGGCGGACAACGCCGCCGCGTCGCGCTCGCGCGCCTCCTCGCCGGCGACTGGGACGTCCTCGCCCTCGACGAGCCCACCAACCATCTCGACGTCGAGGCGATCGCCTGGCTCGCCGAGCACCTGAAGCGTCGGTGGACGCCGCAGGCGGGCGCGCTCCTGGTCGTCACCCACGACCGGTGGTTCCTCGACGAGGTCTGCACACGCACGTGGGAAGTGCACGACCGCATCGTCGAGCCCTTCGAGGGTGGCTACGCCGCCTACATCCTGCAGCGCGTCGAGCGCGACCGGCAGGCCGCCTCCATCGAGGCGCGTCGGCAGAACCTCGCGCGCAAAGAGCTCGCGTGGCTCCGGCGCGGCGCCCCCGCCCGCACATCCAAGCCGAAGTTCCGGATCGAGGCGGCCAACGCCCTGATCGCCGACGTCCCCGAGCTGCGCGACCGCGTCTCGCTCCAGTCGCTCGCGGTCTCCCGGCTCGGAAAAGACGTCGTCGACCTCCTCGATGCCGGGGTCACCTACCCCGCGACACCCGACAGCCCGCCGCGGACGGTGCTGACCGACGTGGAGTGGCGCGTCGCGCCCGGCGAGCGGACGGGGATCCTCGGGGTCAATGGTGCAGGCAAGTCCACGCTGCTGGGCCTCATCGCCGGCACGGTGCAGCCGACCTCCGGCAGGGTCAAGCGCGGGAAGACGGTCAAGGTCGCCGTGCTCACCCAGCGCATGGACGAGCTCGACCCCCACCTCGACGAGCCGGTGCGCATCGTCGTGTCGCGCCTGCGCGCGAGCTACACGTTCGGGGCCGGGTCGAAGGCGCAGGAGCTGACCCCGGGACAGCTCCTGGAGCGGATGGGCTTCTCCTCCGCGCAGCTGTCCACGCCCGTCCGTGATCTCTCCGGCGGTCAGAAGAGGCGGCTGCAGTTGCTGCTCATCCTCCTCGACCAGCCGAACGTCCTCATCCTGGACGAGCCCACGAACGACCTCGACACCGACATGCTCGCCGCCATCGAGGAACTGCTGGACGGGTGGGCGGGAACGCTCCTGGTCGTCTCGCACGACCGTTACTTCATGGAGCGCGTCACCGATCAGCAGTACGCGATCCTCGATCAGCGCCTGCGTCACCTCCCCGGCGGCGTGGACGAGTACCTGCGGCTGCGTCAGCTGCAACGCGGCCGGCCCGCCAGCCCCACCCCCGTCACCTCCGAGCCGGCATCGACGTCCGTCCCTGAGCTCTCCGGAGCCGAACGGCGCGCCGCCCAGAAGGAGCTGCAGGCGATCGAGCGGCGGCTCGCCAAGCTCACGGCGCAGGCCGCGGCCGACCGCACTGCCCTCGCCGACCACGACCAATCCGATTATGTGGGGCTGGGGGAGAAGATGCGCGCGATCGGCGAGGTCGAGGCCGAGGTGGCGACGTTGGAGGAGCGGTGGCTGGAGCTCTCCGAGGCCGTGGAGTGACCTGGGCGAGCGCCGACCGCGCTCGGATCAGGTGTCGAATCCGAGGCTGAGCTTGCGGAGGAGCCCCGCCAACCGGTCGCGGTCGCTCCGGGAGAGCACCGACAGCAGGATCGCCTCGGCGTCGACCAAACGGGTGATGGCGGCGTCGACGCGCGTCCGCCCGTCTCCCGTAAGGGTGACCAGGACGCTGCGGCCGTCAGCGGGATCGGCCTCGCGTCGCACGAGTCGTCGGCCGACGAGCCGGTCGATGCGGTTGGTCATCGTGCCGCTGGAGACGAGCGTCTGTTGCAGCAATTGCTTGGGGCTCAACTGGTAGGGGTCGCCCGCTCGGCGCAACGCCGACAACACGTCCCACTCCCAGGGCTCCAGCTCGCTGCGGCGGAACGCCTCGCGGCGCGCTCGGTCGAGATGGCGCGAGAGGCGATCGACGCGCGAGAGCACCTCGAGGGGGGAGAAATCGAGGTCGGGACGCTGGCGCGTCCACGCGTCGACGATCCGGTCGACCTCGTCGTGCTCTGCTGTCACGGTGCCCATTATCCCGGTCTGCCGCGGGGCGGCGTGCGCCCGCGCGCCGGTGCGCGCGTCTCGCTGAGGGTGGGCGGGCATGGCAGACTTGTCGGGCGGCCACCGGCCGGCACTCTTCGCGAGAAGCCGGCGAACCGGGCGCCGCGGTCCGCCGTGGTGTAATGGCAGCACGACAGCCTTTGGAGCTGTGAGGTCTAGGTTCGAGTCCTGGCGGCGGAGCATGACAGACAACGCGCTCGACGCCTCCCTCGCCGTCGTCATCCTCGCCGCAGGGCAGGGAACCCGGATGCGCTCGTCGCTCCCGAAGGTGCTGCACCGTATCGGCGGCCGCCCGCTGGTCGGCCACGTGCTCGACAGCGCACGGGATCTCGCGCCCGCCCATGTCGTGGTGGTCGTCCGACACGAGCGCGATCTCGTGGCCGACGCGGTCCTGGGCGTCTCCGACGAGGTCATCGTCGTCGATCAGGACGAGATCCCCGGAACCGGGCGTGCGGTGGAGGTCGCGTTGGGTCATCTCCGCGACTTCGAGGGTGACGTGTTGGTGCTCAGCGGCGACGTCCCGCTGCTCGACGCCGACGCCTTGATGCCGTTCCTCGCCGCCCATCGCTCGGCATCCTCGGCCGCGACGCTCCTGAGCGCGGTGCTGGAGGATCCGACCGGGTACGGCCGGGTGCTGCGTGACGAGGCCGGTGCCGTCGCGCAGATCGTCGAGCAGAAGGATGCTACGGCGGAGCAGGCGGCGGTCCGGGAGGTCAACGCGGGGGTGTACCTGTTCCAGGCCGGGCCCCTCCGCGCCGAGCTCGAGCGCGTCGGCACCGACAACGCGCAGGGAGAGAAATACCTCACCGACGTGATCGGGATGCTGCGCGCCGATGCGTACGAGGTGTCCGCCTCGATCGTCGCCGACGTCACCTCGGTCATGGGCGTGAACGACCGCGTGCAGCTGAGCGAGGCGGCTCGGGTGCTCAACGCCCGGACGGTGCGCAAGTGGCAGCTCGCGGGTGTGACGGTGCAGGATCCGGCCTCCACCTGGATCGATGTCACTGCGACGCTCGCCCCCGACGTCACCGTGCTTCCCCACACGCAGATCCTGCGGGCGACCGTGGTCGGCGAAGGCGCCGTCGTCGGCCCGGACACCACTCTGGAGGACTGCGAGGTCGGTGCGGGGGCGACCGTGCGGCGCTCCGATGCGACGCTCGCCGTGATCGGCGAAGGAGCCTCGGTGGGGCCGTTCGCGTACCTGCGACCCGGCACGCAGCTGGGGGCCCGAGGCAAGATCGGCACGTTCGTGGAGACGAAGAACTCCACGATCGGCGAGGGCAGCAAGGTCCCGCACCTCTCCTACATCGGCGACACGACCATCGGCCGCGGCGTCAACCTCGGTGCGGGCGCCATCACCGCCAACTACGACGACATCGCCAAGCACCGCACCGAGATCGGCGACGAGGTGCACTCGGGGTCGCACAACGTCTTCGTCGCGCCCGTTAGGATCGGAGATGGCGCCAAGACGGGTGCCGGTGCGGTCATCCGCAAGGATGTTCCCGCTGGTGCGCTGGCACTGAGCGTCGCCCCTCAGCGAAACGTCGAGGGGTGGGTCGAGAACCACCGACCGGGGACTGGAGCGGCCGAGGCCGCGGCCCGTGCTCGGTCCGCAGAGAAAGCGGACGATGTCGCGCAAGAAGAAAGCCACTGAGCCCGATCGGGACGACATCGCTCCCGGACTGGTCGTGAAGACCAAGAAGCGGCTCGTGGTCGCCGCGGGAAGCTCGCATCCGGAGCTTGCGCGGGAGGTCGCCGCGGAGCTCGGCTCGACACTCGTGCCCACCGAGCACCGCACCTTCGCATCGGGCGAGATCCTCACCCGCTTCGAGGTGTCGATCCGGGGCTGTGACATCTTCCTCATCCAGTCCTTCGGGCCCCCGGTCAATGAATGGCTGATGGAACTGCTCATCATGCTCGACGCCGCCAAGCGCGCTTCGGCGAAGCGGATCTCCGTGGTCGCGCCGTACTACCCGTACTCGCGGCAGGACAAGAAGGGCCGCGGTCGAGAGCCGATCAGTGCGCGTCTGGTCGCCGACCTCCTCAAGACCGCCGGTGCCGATCGGGTCATGAGCGTCGACCTCCACGCCGCTCAGATCCAGGGGTTCTTCGACGGTCCCGTCGACCACCTCTTCGCCAAACCGGTGCTGCTGGACTACTTCGAGAAGAGCCTGTCGGCCGACGACCGCGCCAAGCTCACCGTCGTCTCGCCCGACACGGGCCGAGTCCGGGTGGCTGACACCTGGTCCGACAGCCTCGATGCTCCCCTCGCGATCATCCACAAGCGGCGGGACCCGAACGTTGCGAACCAGGTCACCGTCAACGACATCGTGGGCAACGTCGAAGGGCGCGTCTGCCTCCTCGTCGACGACATGATCGACACCGGCGGCACGATCGTCAAGGCCGCTCAGGCCCTCAAGAAGGACGGAGCGGAGCGGGTCATCGTCGCCGCGACACACGCGATCTTCAGCGACCCGGCGACCACCCGTCTTCAAGACGAGGCGATCGACGAGGTCGTGGTCACCGACACGATCCCGCTGCCGCCGGAGAAGCGGTTCCCCGGTCTGACGGTGCTGCCGATCGCCCCGCTTCTGGCCCGGGCGATCAAGGAAGTGTTCGAAGACGGCTCGGTCACGAGCATGTTCGACGGCGCGGCCTGAACGAATCCGTCCGGGCCCACCACGGCGGATCAGCGCGCGACGGTCACGGCGTCCGACGTTCGCGTTTTGGCGACGAAGTCGTACTTCATCCCGGTCACACGCACCGTGATCTTCTTGCCCTTGTCGGCGGCGACGACCGTGTAGGTGCGACTCCAGCTGTTCTTCGAGATGGCCTTGCCGTTGCGATACCACTGGTAGTCCACGCGATCGGCATCGGGGGTCCACGCGGCCGCCGTCGCACCGTCGGCGCGCAGCTTCATCCCCACGGTCACCTTCTTCTTTCCGCCGGGTAGCGTGATGCGCGGTTTCGGCGTCTTGCCGAACTGGTCGAGCACCGTGCGAACGCCCCCCAGCTGCAGGACCGCCTTGCGCGTGCCGGGCCCCTTGGCGACCACGACGACGCGCAGGATCTGTCCGGTGCTGTCAGCGGGCAAGGCGGCGGTCTTCTTGGTGCTCAGGACGCGCCACGCACCGTCGGTGCCCCGTAGTTCCCACCGGTAGGTGAGAGACGACGGCTTCGGCGAGAACTTCGCTCCCGTCGACCAGGCATGCAGTCTCGCGGTGAGCTTCGCTCCCGCCAGAGGAGTGGGCGAGATGTCGATGGTGTAGTTGCGCACGCGGCTGCCGTACCCCGTGGGCACCGGTTCTGTTCCTCGTCGAGCGGTCAGATACCCCGCCCAGATCGATGGGGTGAACCCGGTCGCGCCCTTCTCGTAGTAGAGGATCAGCCCGTTGCCGCTTCCGAAGGGCGCACGACCGTTGTACCCGCCCCCGCCGGGGCTCACGATGTAGCTGCCGAGCTCGGACATCCGGGGCGCGTTGCCGCGGAACAGCACCTTGCGCAGCGGGTGCTTCCAGCCCATTCCGCTGATGCGGTCCTGATCGAATGCGCTGGTGCCGATCCAGGTGACCGTCGTCGGGATCGTCACCGAGGGCAGAGCGTTCCCGTAGAAGGCGAAGTCGTCGATCGATTCGATGCCCTCGGGGAGGGTGAGCTTCGTCGCAGGGAGGGGAGAGTAGTCCGGGAGCACGTAGGTCACCGGGCCGGCGAAGGCTCCGTAGCCGACGCGCGTCACCCGATAGGACCGGTCGGCGACCGTGATCTTCGCCGGGATCGCGATGGTCTTCTTCCGCTTCCCGCTCCAGCCCGTGACGGTCGCCGTGCGCGTGGCGGTGTCGAGCTGGTAGGCGTAGGCACCCACCTTCTTGGGCTTCACGGCTGTGGGTGCCGGCGCTGTCGTCGAGGTGGTCGCCAAGGTCGCGGCCGCGGGCGGAGCGACGGCCGGTGGGGCGAAGCCGACCGCGGCGAGAGTCGCGACGATGAGCACGGGCAGGAGGCGGCCGAAGCGAGCCCGCGAGCGTGAGCGCATGGGGC
>JBMDWQ010000137.1:0-8301 GCA_048594675.1 Microbacterium sp.
TCGCCGTCGAAGCCGTGCAGGATGTGGGTGCGACGCTCGTCGCCGAACTTCTCGACGATCCCGGTGAGCTCGTCGCGGATGATCTCCCGCTGGCGCAGCGGCGTGGCGAGGATGTCCTTGTAGTCCTCGATCTGCAGACGCAGCTCATCGGCCTCGTCCATGATCTTCTGGCGCTCGAGGGCCGCGAGCCGGCGCAACTGCAGAGCGAGGATCTCGTTGGCCTGATCCTCGTCCACCGCGAGCAGCTCGATGAGGCCGTCGCGCGCATCCTCGACCGTCGGTGACCGGCGGATGAGCGCGATCACCTCGTCGAGCGCGTCGAGGGCCTTCAGGTACCCCTCGAGAGTGTGCATGCGGCGCTCGGCCTTGCGCAGGCGGAACCCGGTGCGCCGGACGATGACCTCGATCTGGTGCTCGATCCAGTACGAGATGAACCCGTCGAGGGCGAGCGTGCGCGGGACGCCGTCGACGATCGCGAGCATGTTCGCGCCGAAGTTCTCCTGCAGCTGCGTGTGCTTGTACAGGTTGTTGAGCACGACCTTGGCCACCGCATCCCGCTTGAGCACGATGACCAGTCGCTGACCGGTACGGTCGCTGGTCTCGTCGCGGATGTCGGCGATGCCCGTGATCTTGCCGTCGCGGGCGAGGTCACGGATCTTGATCGCGACGTTGTCGGGGTTGACCTGGTAGGGGAGCTCCGTGATGACGAGGCACGTGCGCCCCTGGATCTCCTCCACGTTGACGACCGAGCGCATCGTGATCGAGCCGCGACCCGTGCGCTGGGCCTCGCGGATCCCCTTCGTGCCCAGGATCTGGGCACCGGTCGGGAAGTCCGGGCCGTGGATCCGCGACATGAGCGCCTCGAGCAGCTCCTCGCGGGGAGCATCCGGGTGCTCGAGCGCCCACAGGGCACCCTCGGCGACTTCCCGCAGGTTGTGCGGGGGGATGTTGGTCGCCATGCCGACCGCGATACCCACCGACCCGTTGACGAGGAGGTTCGGGAACCGGGCGGGCAGGACGACGGGCTCCTGCGTCTTGCCGTCGTAGTTGTCCTCGAAGTCGACGGTCTCCTCGTCGATGTCGCGGACCATCTCAATGTCCAGCTTTGACATCTTCGTCTCGGTGTACCGGGGAGCCGCGGCTCCCTGGTTCCCCGGCGAGCCGAAGTTGCCCTGCCCCTCGGCGAGCGGATAGCGCAGCGACCACGGCTGGACCAGGCGCACCAGGGCGTCGTAGATCGCGCTGTCACCGTGCGGGTGGTACTGACCCATGACCTCGCCGACGACACGAGCGCACTTGTTGAAGCTCTTGTCGGGGCGGTAGCCGCCGTCGTACATGCCGTAGATGACGCGGCGGTGCACGGGCTTCAGGCCGTCCCGCACGTCGGGAAGCGCGCGGCCCACGATGACGCTCATCGCGTAGTCGAGGTAGCTCCGCTGCATCTCGACCTGGAGATCCACCTGGTCGATGTTGCCGTGGTTGTGGCCGGCCGTCGGGTCGGGGCGTTCTTCGTCAGTCATGTCTTCTCGTCTTCGTCTTCGTCAGGCGGTGACGGGCTCCGGGATGTGTGGTTCCGGACAAGAGCGGGGGCCCCGCCGCTTCGCGGCACCCCGATTGTCCGGAACCACACATCCCTCCGCCCTCTCGTAAGTCGTCGTAACCCCGACCCACGGCGTGGGCGGGGTGGCTCATCAGATGTCCAGGAAGCGGACGTCCTTGGCGTTGCGCTGAATGAAGCTCCGCCGCGATTCGACGTCCTCGCCCATGAGCACCGAGAAGATCTCATCGGCGGCGGCGGCATCGTCGATCGTCACTTGGCGAAGGGTCCGCGTGTTGTGATCCATCGTGGTCTCCCACAGCTCCTTCGGGTTCATCTCGCCGAGACCCTTGTACCGCTGGATGCCCGAGTCCTTCGGGAGACGACGACCGTTGGCGAGCCCGTCAGCCACGAGCGCGTCGCGCTCCCGGTCGCTGAACACGTACTCGTGGTCGGCGTTGGACCACTTGATCCGGTACAGCGGCGGCATCGCGAGGTAGACGAAGCCGGCCTCGATGAGTCCGCGCATGTAGCGGAAGAGGAGGGTGAGCAGGAGCGTCGTGATGTGCTGGCCGTCGACGTCGGCATCGGCCATCAGCACGATCTTGTGGTACCTGGCCTTGGCGACGTCGAAGTCCTCGCCGATCCCGGTGCCGAAGGCCGAGATGATCGCCTGGATCTCGTTGTTGCCCAGCGCACGATCCAGCCGCGCCTTCTCCACGTTGAGCACCTTGCCGCGCAGCGACAGGCTCGCCTGCGGCTCGGGATCACGCCCGCGGACCGCGGATCCGCCGGCAGAGTCACCCTCCACGAGGAAGATTTCGCTGATCGAGGGGTCTTTGCTCGTGCAGTCCTTGAGCTTGTCGGGCATGGACGCCGACTCGAAGACGCTCTTGCGCCGTGCCGTCTCTCGCGCCTTGCGGGCGGCGAGGCGCGCCGTGGCCGCGTCGATCGCCTTGGAGATCACACGCTTGGCCTGGGCGGGGTTGCGGTCGAGCCAATCGGTCAACTGATCGCCGACGATCTTCTGGACGAACGCCTTCGCCTCGGTGTTGCCGAGCTTGGTCTTGGTCTGACCCTCGAACTGCGGCTCGGACAGCTTGACCGAGATGACGGCGGTCAGGCCCTCGCGGATGTCGTCGCCGGTGAGGTTGTCGTCCTTCTCCTTGAGCAGGCCCTTCTCGCGCGCATAGCTGTTGATCTTGGTCGTCAGCGCGGCGCGGAAACCCTCTTCGTGGGTGCCGCCCTCGTGGGTGTTGATGGTGTTCGCGAAGGTGAAGACGTTCTCGGTGTAGCTCGTCGTCCACTGCATCGCGAGCTCGAGCGAGATGTGGCGGACGGTGTCCTCCGACTCGATCTCGATGATCTCCTCGTTGACGACCTCGGACTTGCGCAGTTTGTTGAGGTACTCCACGTAGTCGACCAGTCCGCGCTCGTAGAGGAAGTCGTCGTGCGGCTGACGGGTGACCGCCGTGCCGTCCTCGCCGTCGACCACATAGGCCGAGGCAGGACGCTCGTCGCTCAGCGTGATGCGCAGACCCTTGTTGAGGAACGCCGTCTGCTGGAAGCGGGTGCGGAGGGTGTCGTAGTCGAAGTCGACCGTCTCGAAGATCTGCGAGTCAGGCCAGAACGTGACGATCGTGCCGGTCTCCTCGCTCTCCTCGCCCTGAGCCAGGGGTCCCGTCGGCTTGCCGCCGTCGGAGAAGGCTTGCCGCCAGACATGACCCTGCCGGCGGATCTCGACCTCGAAGCGCGTCGACAGCGCGTTCACGACGGAGGATCCCACGCCGTGCAGACCCCCCGAGACGGCGTAACCGCCGCCGCCGAACTTGCCGCCGGCGTGAAGCACGGTCAGGACGACCTCGACCGTCGACTTGGTCGGGTCGGACGCATGCGGATCGACCGGGATGCCGCGGCCGTTGTCGACCACCCGGAGACCGCCGTCTTCGAGGATCGTGACCTGGATCGTGTCGCAATAGCCGGCGAGAGCCTCGTCGACGGCGTTGTCGACGATCTCATAGACCAAGTGGTGCAGTCCGCGCTCACCGGTGGAGCCGATGTACATGCCCGGGCGCTTGCGCACCGCCTCGAGCCCTTCGAGCACCTGGATGGCATCTGCCCCGTACTCGTTCGGAACCTTCGTGGGAGCGGTTGCGTGCGGTTCCTCGGGAACGCTGTCGGGGTTTTCGGACGTCATAGGTTTCGAGCACTCCACATCAGATTCGAGGGCCCTTCCAGTCTATCTCCCCGCGGTGTCGTTCGGACGCCACACGGCGCTGTGGCGCGCGGAAATAGATCCGGATGCCGCGGGACGTGGCTTATCCGTAGGTATCGCGTGGGCCCCGCCCTGGAACGGCTCTGGGGCCCCATTTCCAGGAGGGAACGTCCGGGCCGATGAAGCGGACGTTCTCGACCCCCGCGTCGGGGAAGCGACGCATGAGCTCCGTCACGATCGCTCCGCGCATGAGCTGGAGGTTCTTCGCCCACGCCGTGGAATCGCACTGCACGGTGAGCAGCCCCTCCGACAGCGCCACCGGCGACGCATGGCGCGCGGTCTCTTCGCCGGCGACACTCTCCCACTGCAGGACCAGGTCTTCGCGAGCGAGCTGGGAGTCCCATCCCGCCTGCTTCGTGAGATCGGCGATGACGTCGCCGATCCCGCGCGCGTCCCGTCCGGGCGTGAACGGCTGGTTCTCATCGTCGTCGGTCCGCCGCCGGCGTCTGCGGGACGCTCGGGCCGAGGGCTCCAGGCCACGCAGGCGCAGATACGTGCGGATCGTCTCGGGGATCTCGGCGCCGTCACTCATCCGGAGCCTCCCGGATCGTCCCCGCCTCCACATAGACGGTGCGGGCGCGCAGCTCGTCGGGGACGTCGGCCTCGACGGCCGCGGTGACGATCACCTGCTCGAACCCCGCCACCACGTGGGCGAGCCGCGCACGACGGTCGGCGTCGAGCTCGGCGAACACGTCGTCCAGGATGAGTACCGGATCGCCGAGCATCGAGTGCTCCCGCAGCAGCTGAGCCGAGGCGAGGCGCAAGGAGAGGGCCACCGACCAGGACTCACCGTGAGACGCGTATCCCTTGACCGGGAGTCCTCGGACCCGCATCAGAAGGTCGTCGCGGTGCGGTCCGACGAGGGTCACACCCCGCTCGAGCTCGGCGGTGCGTTTCGCGGCGAGCCGTTCCCGGAACGCCGCGGCGACGTCGTCGGCACTCCGTTCGGGGATGACGGCCGTGTGCGGGACGTTCCCGGCATCGGCGACCTCGTCATCATCATCGGACTCGCCGCCGTCGACGGAGAGCAACCATTCCAACTCCGGCCGGTGGTCGGCGCCGGCGATGGTCTCGTACGCGTCGGTCACGGGGGCGCGGAGATCCTGCGCGAGGGCGAGCCTGGCCCGGATCACCTGCGTGCCCAGCTGCACGAGCTTGTCGTCCCAGACATCGAGAGTGGTCAGCTCGTCGCCACGAATACCCCGCGCCCGCGCCGACTTCAGCAGTGCGGTCCGCTGCTTGAGCACGCGATCGTAATCCGACAGCACCCCCGACATCCGCGGGGCACGCTGGATGAGGAGCTGGTCGGCGAACCGACGCCGCGACGACGGATCACCACGGACGATCTGCAGGTCTTCCGGAGCGAAGAGGACCACCTGCGCGTACCGAGGGAGCTCGGCCGTCTTCACGTTCGACCCGTTCACCCGGGCTTTGTTGGACCCGGACCGGTTGAGCTGGGCCTCCAGGATCACGCGACGCTCGCCGTGCGCGAGTCGGGTGCGAACGATCGCGGCATCGGCACCGTCACGCACCATGGGTGCGTCTTGAGAGACCCGATGCGAGCCGAGCGTCGCGAAATAGCCGATCGCTTCGGCCAGATTGGTCTTGCCCTGGCCGTTGCGGCCGACGAAGACGTTGGTTCCCGCGTGGAGCGTGACGTCTGCGGCCGCATAGTTGCGGAAGTCCACGAGACTCAACTGCTCCACGATCACAGTTGTTCAGCCTAGTTCTCGGGCCCGACGTCTCGTTTCGGCTTCAGAGCATCGAGCGAAGGTGCGGGAAGGGAGCGCGCCCGGACTCAGCGCAGCAGGAGATTCGGCTGCAGGAGGTACTTGAAGCTCTCCGGCGTCCCCGACGTCTGCGGGGTGATCAGCACAGGACTGAGCTTGTTCGCGTTCTCGGCCGAGGTGAAGGTGATCCGCGCGAACTCGCTGCGCACGGCACCGAGTGCCTCGAGCAGGTACTGCGGGTTGAGTCCGAGGGTGACCTCTTCGCCGGTGAGTGTCGCGTCGACCGACTCGGTGGCGCGGGCCTGCTCCGTCCCCGACGCGTCCATCGACACGCCCTCGGCCGTGAAGGTGAAGCGCAGCGGCGCGGAGCGGTCGAGAACCAGGGCGACACGACGGACCGCTTCGGCGAGGTCGGCCGTGTTGACGACCGCGTAGTGATCCGTCTGCTCGGGGAACAGCCGGCGGACGGGCGGGAAGTTGCCCTTGATGAGCAGCGACGTCACCGTCTTGTTGCCCGAGGTGAAAGCGATGATCTCGCGATCTCCCGATCCCGAGAAAGCCACCTGGATGTCGCCGGAGTGAGCGAAGGTCTTTCCGACCTCCGTGAGCGTCCGGGCCGGGACGAGGGCGGTGGTCGCTTCGTCTCCCGAGGCGACGGTTCCCGAATCCCACGGGATCTCGCGGAGGGCAACCCGGTAGCGGTCGGTGGCGACGAGACTCAGGTCGTTGCCCGACACTTCGAGCTGCACGCCGGTGAGGACGGGAGTGACGTCGTCGCGAGAAGCGGCGAAGGCGACCTGCGCGATCGCGGTCGCGAAGTCCTCGGCCGGGACGAGGCCGGCGTCGCCCGAGACCTCGGGGATCGCGGGGTACTCCTGCACCGGCATCGAGGCCAGCGTGAACCGGGCGGAACCGCACGTGAGGACGATGCCGTTCTCGTCGTCCTGCTCGATCTGGATCGGCGCGTTGGGAAGACGGCTGGCGATGTCGGAGAGAAGACGCCCGTGCACGAGGATCGTGCCGGGGGCGTCGACAGTGGCTTCGATCGTCGTCCGTGCCGAGGCCTCGTAGTCGAACGCCGCGAGCGACAAGCCGGACTCGGAGGCCTCGATGAGGACACCGGCCAGGATGGGCTGCGGGTTTCGCTGAGGCAGAAGCTTCACGACGAACGAGACGGCCTCGCTGAACACATCGCGATTCACGTGAAACTTCACAGGTGCTCCCTTGACGGCGAGTAGGGCCCCTCCATGCTAGTGCCACGACCGGCGTGCTCCGGAAGCGTCTGTGCCGTCAGTCGGAGTGGACCTCCCTGTGCACAGGGTGATGGATTGCCCTTCTCTCTTCTTCTTTCTCTGTCATGGTGTTAACACCTGTGGAAAGTGTGGATAACTCGAGAGATCGCTGTCGAGGAGCGGAAACCACACGCGTGTAAGTTGTGAGCCGGCTGCGGATGCCTGTGCGGACGCGGAAATCCGGAGAGACGTATGCGCGTCCGGTCATCCACAGGATGCCGGGATTCGTTCACATCTGTTCGACATGACGGCCGAGTTATCCACAGGCTGTCCACACTGTGTAGAACGCGCATGATGGGACATCCCGCGCCTGGTTGTCAAGCGCGGGATGTCCCATCGAGCGGGTGAGCGGTTCAGCGACCGACTCTGCCGAGCTGCGTCGTGATCTCCGACACCTGGTTGTAGATCGAGCGACGCTCCTTCATGAGCTCGCTGATCTTCTTGTACGCGTACATGACGGTCGTGTGGTCGCGGTTGCCGAACAGCTGACCGATCTTGGGGAGGGAGAGGTTGGTGCGCTCGCGGCACAGGTACATGGCGATCTGGCGCGCGGTGGCCACCGATTGCGAGCGGCTCGACCCGTAGAGGTCGTCGACCGACAGTCGGAAGTACTGCGCCGTCGCGGTGATGATGTCGGTCGGGGAGATCACGTTGGCGTCGTCCTGGTCGACGATGTCGCGGAGAACCGTCTGGGCCAGCGAGATGTCGAGGGTGGAGCGGTTGAGGTTGGCGAACGCGGAGACGCGGATGAGTGCTCCCTCGAGCTCTCGGATGTTCGAGGAGACCTTCGTCGCGATGTACTCGAGCACGTCGTCGGGAACGAGGAGGCGCTCTGACTGTGCCTTCTTGCGGAGGATCGCGATACGCGTCTCCAGGTCGGGCGCCTGGACGTCGGTGATGAGGCCCCACTCGAATCGACTGCGCATGCGATCTTCGAAGCCGGTGAGGTGCCGCGGCGGCACGTCGCTCGTGATCACGACCTGCTTGTCGTGGTCGTGCAGCGTGTTGAAGGTGTGGAAGAACGCCTCCTGGGTCTCGGCGCGCCCCTGCAGGAACTGGATGTCGTCGATGAGGAGGATGTCGACGTCGCGATAGCGCGCCTGGAAGGCAGCGCCGCGGTTGTTCGCGATCGAGTTGATGAAGTCGTTCGTGAACTCCTCGCTCGAGACGTACCGCACGCGGATGCCGGTGTACAGGCTCAACGCGTAGTCGCCGATGGCGTGGAGGAGGTGTGTCTTGCCGAGCCCCGAGTCTCCGTAGATGAACAGCGGATTGTAGGCCTTGGCGGGTGCCTCGGCCACGGCGACCGCCGCGGCATGCGCGAAGCGGTTGGACTGTCCGATGACGAAGTTGTCGAAGGTGTACTTCGGGTTCAGGCGCGTGTCATGGCGGGAAGGAGGCGCGACCGGTTCGGTGTAGTCCTCGATGGGCGGACGGCTGACCGGAACCGTCGGCGCCGTCGACTGC
>JBMDWQ010000138.1:0-2293 GCA_048594675.1 Microbacterium sp.
CCGGCCGAGTAGGTCGAGAGGAGGGGTATGGCCAGTCAGGACTGGTTCGACAAGGACTTCTACAAGGTCCTGGGTGTCGCCAAGGACGTCTCCGACGCCGATCTGAAGAAGACGTACCGCAAGCTGGCGCGTCGGTACCACCCCGACTCGACGCAGGGAGACCCCGCGGCCGAGGCGAAGTTCAAGGAGATCAGCGAGGCCTACGCCGTGCTGAGCGACAAGGAGCAGCGCGAGGAGTACGACCAGATCCGCGCGATGGGGTCGGGCAGCGCCCGGTTCCAGGCGCCCGGTCCCGGCGGTGCCGGCGGCTTCGAGGACGTCTTCAGTCGCTTCGGGCGGGGAGGGTCTTCGCAAGCGGACTTCGACGACCTGTTCGCGATGTTCGGCGAGCAGAGCGGCGGACGCTTCGGGTCGGGACGCTTCGGGCAGCCCACGGGCGGCTTCCGCGGATTCGGCGGACCGCAGCGCGGGGCCGACGTGACCGCGCGCACGACGCTCGATTTCCAGACGGCGGTCAAGGGCGAGACGATCACCCTGCAGGGCGAGGACGGCAAGCCGTTCAAGGTCAAGATCCCCGCCGGCGTCTCCGACGGGCAGAAGATCCGCCTGCGCGGACGGGGACGCCCGTCGCCCGACGGAGGCGAGTCGGGGGACATCGTCGTGTCGGTGACCGTTCGGCCCCATCCGGTGTTCACGCGCGACGGACTCAACCTCCGCGTCACGGTGCCGGTGACCTTCACCGAGGCGGCCCTGGGCGCCACGATCGAAGTGCCCACGCTCGGTGGGGATCCCGTCAAGCTGCGCGTGGCACCGGGAACTCCCTCGGGGCGGGTGCTGCGGGTCAAGGGACGCGGCGTGCAGTCCTCCAAAGGCACCGGTGACCTCCTCGCCGAGGTGCAGGTGGCCGTTCCGGCGCACCTCGACGATCGCGCACGCGAGGCGCTGGAGAGGTTCCATGAGCTGGAGCCGAAGGAGAACCCGCGCGCAGACCTCATGAGCAAGGCGAGGGAGTAGGCGCAGAGATTCCGCGTTCCCCGGCTGCGCTTCTCGCAGGCACACGCTGGGCAGGCACACTGGACAGGAGGAGGCGATCATGAGCGACGACGTCGATGAAGAGACGCCGATCTTCGCGATCGCGGCGGCGGCGGAGCTGTCGGGCATGCATCCGCAGACCCTTCGGCAGTACGACCGTCTCGGGCTCGTCGTGCCGGGTCGCACGCAGGGCGGGTCGCGCCGGTATTCGCTCCGTCACGTGAAGCAGCTGCGTGAGGTGGCTGCCCTCTCGGCGGAGGGCATGAGCCTTCCCGCCATCTCCCGCATCATCGAGCTCGAGAACCAGGTGCGCACCCTCCGGCGGCACGTCGACGACCTCGAGCAACGGCTCCGCGACGAGGTGGATCAGCGCCGTGGCGCGCGCGTCTTCGCCGCCGGTGCCACCGGCTCCGTCGTCACGCTCCGCCACGGCACCCGCGTGCGGCGCGCCACCGAGGTCGTCGTCTGGCGCCCGCCCCTCGAGGAGTAGCTCCGCCCTTCCCCTTTGCACAACGGCGGATGTGAGGAGCGACACGCCGCACTGAGGCCCGGGCGAACCGGCGTGTCGGCCGGCGGATCCGCCGTTGTGGACGGCGAGGTGGTGCACGGCGAGGTAGTGGGGGCCGGACTCGGGCCTCAGGAGAGGGCGGTGTCGTCGAGCGGCTCGACGAAGAACCGGAGGGCGGCGCCCTGGCGGAACGGCTCGACGATCTCGAGGTTCTCGTAGGCGACGCCCCCGGGGATCGGCGACGTGCTCGCCCAGTACGCCCAGCGCCCGTTCACCTGCGCCACGAGGGCGGGGTGCGGATCCTCGACGCGCCATCCCTGCGCGGCGCGCCGCCCTTCGAAGCGCCAGTGCGCGTGGGTGTCGTCGGCATAGGTCGCCGAGAGCGGATCGCCCTCGTCGCCGGTCGCCGTGACGACGGCGGCGTCGCCGTCCCGCGCGAGGAGCGACAGCGGGAACCGGGCGTGCTCGGTGAAGTCGGTGCGCGTGAAGCCGGGCCAGAGCTGGATCGGTTGAACGACCCGATCAGCCAGGTGGAGTTCACGCAGGCGGGCCCAGTTGCCCATCGTCGCGGTGAGGACGAGGTGGGCGAGGGGAACCGATGTCTCGCGCACGAACCCGGCGAGCTCGACCTCGTGCGGTCGGTCGGCGCGGAGGCGCACGCGCACCGCCACCTCTGCCCCGTTGTCGAAACGCTCGACGCCCACCCAGAGGGTCAGACGTGAAGTCCCGTCGACCTCCTCGATCACGCCCGGC
>JBMDWQ010000139.1:0-6326 GCA_048594675.1 Microbacterium sp.
GCGACCGCGGGGAGGGCTTTCAGCGTGTCGTGATCGGTCTGCGTGCCGCGAGCCCCACCGGCGGGGGTTGGGACGGCGTGGTCGTGCGATACGAGGTTGACGGTAAGCAGCGGAACCTGCATGTTCCGGTGAGTCTCTTTATGTGCGGCACGTCCACCGAACCATGTGGTTGATGGCTCGGCCACCCCGCCAGGCGCCCCGCGCGCGAACACCCTGACCGGTGCCGATGACCCCGGCGAGAGCCCCCACGTCGCCGAGGTCATCGCGTGGGCCAGGCGTTCGCAGGCCGATCTGCGTCCTTTTTCTCTCCCCAGGGGGAACGCTCACGCTGAAGGGTCAGCGTAGGTGAAGCCACCGACGATTCCGAGGGCATTGACGAGGGCGCCGGCATGCCGCTAGGCGCGACACGGTGAGGACACCGCACGCAAGAGCCGTGCATCCCGAGGAGCCTTCCCCTAGCCTGAAAGTGCGGGCCGATTTCGCAGAAGACACTCCCCCCGTGTCGTGAGGAGTTCCCCAGCTCCGAGCATGGCCCGCCAGAGCCCTCTCGGCCCTCGTGCTTTGAGAGGGCTCTGCTGAGCGGGGGTCCAGCATGCCGGAAAGAGATCTTCCGCGTTTCGCGTAATGAACCTGCCCGTTCGGCGTCTCTTCCTCTGGGCGTCGAGTTGTTCGGCTGACGCTCCTACGGCTCGGGGTCGTGCGTCGTTATCCGGGGGGAGGCGGCGCACGGCCCCGGCCACCTCTTCGTCGCGGCCGGTTGCGCTCTGCGTCGCCCGCACTCGCACGAGAGATGCCAGGCTGGAGGGATGACGATTCCGAACATCACCCTCAACGACGGTCACACGATCCCGCAGCTCGGCTTCGGCGTCTTCAAAGTCGACCCCGCGGAGACCGAGCGGATCGTGAGCGAAGCGCTCGCCGCCGGCTACCGCCACATCGACACCGCCGCCGTGTACGGCAATGAGGAAGGTGTCGGCCGCGCCATCGCCGCGAGTGGAATCTCCCGCGACGACCTGTTCGTCACGACGAAGCTGTGGAACGCAGATCAGGGCACCGACTCCGCTCGCGCCGCACTCGCGAAGAGCCTCGACAAGCTCGGACTGGATCACGTCGATCTGTACCTCATCCACTGGCCCCGCCCCGATCTCGACCGCTACGTCGCGTCGTGGCAGACGCTGGAGCAGTTGCGCGACGAGAAGCTGACGCGTTCCATCGGCGTCTCCAACTTCCACCGTCCTCACCTGGAGCGTTTGCTGTCGGAGACCGACACCGTACCCGCGGTGAACCAGATCGAGCTTCACCCCGCCTTCGCGCAGCGCGAGCTGCGCGCTTTCGGCGAGGAGAAGGGGATCCGCACCGAGGCGTGGGGACCGCTCGGGCAGGGGAAGTACGACCTCTTCAGCGAGGAGCCCATCCGGCGTGCGGCCGAGGCCCACGGGGTGACTCCGGCGCAGGTCGTCATCCGCTGGCATCTGCAGAGCGGCATCATCGTCTTCCCGAAGTCGTCCACTCCCGAGCGGATCGCCCAGAACATCGACGTGTTCGGCTTCGAGCTGAGTGCCGACGAGATGGCGGCGATCGACGGTCTCGACCGCGGCCAGCGGGTCGGAGCGGACCCCGACACCGCCACCTTCTGATGCAGCCCTGATACCGGGTCCGGCAGTTGCCGGTGGCAGGCCGGACCTGGTATCACTGGATATCGACGGGATGGGGGTCCCGTGCATCGATCACTGGGGGGATTCGATGAGCGATATCACGTTGGTTCCGGCTGCCTTCCGCTGTCCTGACCACGACAATGTCGAGCTGCTCACGGAGCGGGTCGTCGACCAGGTCGACCGCGAAGCGCAGTGGTTCACCGACCGCACCACCGAGGCCTTCCGGGTCTCGGTCGTCTGCCCCGGCTCTGGTCACGACCAGCTGCCGCACCGGCGGGTGTTCGACGGTCGGTGGACGCGCACGACTGCCGCGGTACCGCGCGTCGCCTGATCGATTGCCGAGGAGCGGATCCGCCTCACGCTCCGTCTCGAGGCGCGGTCCGCTCCTCGCGCTGCGCACGCGGAGAGCCAGTGCGCATGCTGACAGCGAACACGGGCCGATCCGGCTCGGCCGGTGTCGGAGGACGGCGCTAGCATGAACCGTTCTTCCCCCACGGCCTATCTCGGAGGTGCGGCATGCTGGGCAGGCTGCTGGTGCGCTATCTCAAGACGTACAAGTGGTTGTTGGTCGGTGTTCTGGTGTTCCAGTTCGCCTCTGCGATGGCATCGCTCTACCTGCCGCGCCTGAACGCCGACATCATCGACAAGGGTGTGACCCCGGGTGACACCGCCTACATCTGGACGCACGGCATGTTCATGCTCGCCGTCGCCCTCGGCCAGATCATCGCCTCGGTCATCGCGACGTACTTCGCGGCGCGGGCCGCGATGAGCGCCGGTCGCGACATCCGACGCGACGTCTTCCACAAGGTGGGCGGCTTCTCCGAGCGGGAGGTGTCGCGCTTCGGCGCCGGCACGCTCATCACGCGCAACACCAACGACGTACAACAGGTCCAGATGCTTGCGATGATGGGCGCGACGATGCTCGTCACCGCGCCGCTGCTGGCCATCGGCGGCATCGTCATGGCGCTGCAGCAGGACGTCGGGCTCAGCTGGCTGATCGGCGTGGCCGTGCCCGTGCTGCTCGTGGTCGCCGGGCTCATCATCAGTCGTATGGTGCCGCTGTTCCGCCAGTACCAGCACAAGCTCGATGCCGTGAACCGCATCATGCGCGAGCAGCTCACCGGCGTCCGGGTCGTGCGCGCGTTCGTGCGCGAGCGCATCGAGGAAGAGCGCTTCCGCGGCGCCAACACCGACATCATGGTCGTGGGACGGCGGGTCGGCTCCCTCTTCGTGCTGATGTTCCCGCTGGCCATGCTCGTGCTGAACATCACCGTCGTGGGCGTGATCTGGTTCGGCGGCATCCAAGTCGACCAGGACAACGTGAAGGTCGGCACACTCTTCGCCTTCATGCAGTACGTCGGCCAGATCCTCATGGGGGTGCTCATGGCCACCTTCATGACGATCATGATCCCGCGCGCGGCGGTCTCGGCCGACCGTATCGGCGAGGTCCTGGACTCCGAAGACCAGCTGACCCGTCCGACGAACCCCGTGCAGACCTTCCCGACCCCGGGTTCGGTGGTCGTCGACGATGTCACCTTCACCTACCCGGGCGCCGAGGCTCCCGTGCTGCAAGGAGTGAGCTTCCGGGCTGACCGGGGTGAGACGGTCGCGATCGTCGGGTCGACCGGTGCGGGCAAGACGACGCTCGTCTCCCTCATCCCGCGGCTCTTCGACGTCACCTCGGGATCTGTCCAGGTGGCCGGCGTCGACGTGCGCGATGCCGACCTCGATCTCCTCTGGAAGGGCATCGGCTACGTGCCGCAGCGTTCCTTCCTCTTCACCGGCACCGTCGCCTCCAACCTCCGTTTCGGGCGGGAGGACGCCACCGACGAGGAGCTCTGGCGAGCGCTGGAGATCGCGCAGGGCAAGGACTTCGTGTCCGAGCTCGAGGGTGGGCTCGAGGCGCGCATCGCCCAGGGCGGGACCAACGTCTCGGGTGGTCAGCGGCAGCGCCTGGCGATCGCCCGTGCCATCGTGCACCAGCCGGACATCCTCGTCTTCGACGACTCGTTCTCCGCCTTGGACGTCGCCACCGATGCGCGACTACGGCAAGCCCTGTGGCGGGAGCTGCCGAACGTGACCAAGATCGTCGTCGCCCAGCGCGTGTCGACCATCACGGATGCCGACCGCATCGTCGTGCTGGAAGACGGTCGCATGGTGGGGCTCGGCACTCATGAGGAGCTGCTGGCCGGCAACGAGACCTACCGAGAGATCGTCGAATCGCAGCTGGGGGTGGACGCATGAGCGCGCCCGACACGTCCTCGGATGTGACGATGACCGAAGAGGAGCGCCTCGAGAGCGAGCGTGCCGAGCAGGCGCGACTGACCTCCGGTGACTGGGACTCCGTGGCGCCGGGCAAGGCCGCCAACTTCGGCAAGAGCTTCGCGCGGATGATCGGACTGCTCGCACCGCACAAGTGGGCCTTCCTCTTCGTCTCCACGCTCGGCGCCATCGGCGTCGTCCTCGCCGTCATCGCGCCCAAGGTGCTCGGTGAAGCGACCAACCTGATCTTCGAGGGCGTCGTGTCGCGCTCGCTCACGGAGTTCTTCGCACCCGGCACCAGTCAGGCGGCCGTCGTCGAGGCGCTGCGGGCGTCGGGCGACACCGACCGGGCCGACATGGTCGCCGCGATGCACGACTTCCAGGTGGGAGCCGGCGTCGACTTCGACCGACTCCGGTGGGTCGTGGTCGGCGTGCTCGCGATCTACGTGGTCTCCTCGATCCTGACGTGGCTCCAGGGCTATGTGATCAACGTGATCATGGTGCGGTCGATGTGGCGTCTGCGTGAAGACGTGGAGGCCAAGATCAACCGCCTGCCGCTGTCGTACTTCGACCGGGTGCAGCGGGGTGAGCTCATCTCGCGCGTCACCAACGACATCGACAACATCACCCAGACGATGCAGCAGGCGCTGTCCACGGCCGTCACCAACGTCCTCACCGTGGTGGGCGTGCTCGTCATGATGTTCTCGATCTCGTGGCAGCTGGCGATCGTCGCCCTCATCGCGCTTCCGCTGATGGCGGTCGTGTTCGGCGTCATCGGTCCCCGCTCACAGAAGGCGTTCGCCACGCAGTGGAAGAAGGTCGGCCGCCTCAACGCCCGTGTGGAGGAGTCGTTCTCGGGTCACGCGCTGGTGCGGGTCTACGGTCGCGAGGAGGACGCTCGCGAGCGGTTCCAGGAGGAGAACGAGGAGCTCTACCAGGCCGCCTTCAAGGCCCAGTTCCTTTCGGGGCTGATGATGCCGTCGATGATGTTCATCGGCAGCCTGAGCTACGTGGGCATTGCCGTGCTCGGCGGTCTCATGGTGGCGTCGGGACAGCTGCGTCTGGGCGATGTACAGGCCTTCATCCAGTATTCGCAGCAGTTCACCCAGCCGCTCTCCGAGCTCGGCGGAATGGCTGCCGTGGTGCAGTCGGGCACGGCCTCGGCGGAGCGGGTGTTCCAGCTCCTCGATGAGCCGGAACAGGAGCCCGACGCCGGTGACTCGCCCGAGCTCGCGCCCGGACGCGGCGTCATCGAGTTCCAGAACGTCGCCTTCTCTTATTCGCCTGACAAGCCGCTGATCCGTGATCTGTCGTTCCGCGTCGAACCCGGACAGACCGTGGCGATCGTCGGGCCGACCGGCGCCGGAAAGACGACGCTCGTGAACCTCTTGATGCGGTTCTATGAGCTCGATGGTGGCCGCATCCTGCTCGACGGCCAGGACATCGCTGAACTCACCCGCGACGAGGTGCGCTCGCGCACCGGAATGGTGCTGCAGGACCCCTGGCTGTTCGCGGGGACCATCCGCGAGAACATCCGTTACGGCAACGAGTCGGCCACCGACGACGAGATCGTCGATGCCGCGGTGGCCACGCGCGTCGACCGGTTCGTGCACTCGCTTCCCGATGGCTATGACACGGTCCTCGACGAGGATGCGGCGAACGTCTCGGCCGGTGAGAAGCAGCTCATCACGATCGCACGCGCCTTCGTGGCACAGCCGGCCGTGCTGATCCTGGACGAAGCGACGAGCTCGGTCGACACCCGTACGGAGTTGCTGCTGCAGCACGCGATGTCGGCGTTGCGTGAAGGGCGGACCTCGTTCGTCATCGCGCACCGGTTGTCGACCATCCGCGACGCAGACCTGATCCTCGTCATGGAGCACGGCGACATCGTCGAGAAGGGCAGCCACGACGAGCTGATCGCCGCGCAGGGCGCGTACTGGCGTCTGTACCGGTCGCAGTTCGAGAAGGCCGCGGTCGATGACCACGTGGAGCAGCTCGAGCGGGCGGACGCAGAAGCGGGAGAGCCGGAGACGACGGCGTGACGGCGGCGGTTGCTCGTCGCTCGCCTCGTTTCGTCCTCTCGTGCATCGCGATCGGCCTGATCGCCGGACTGCTGTCGGGTCTGTTCGGCGTCGGCGGCGGAACGGTGATCGTGCCGATGCTGCTCCTGCTCCTGCATTTCGATCAGCGGCTCGCGGCCGGGACATCGCTCGCGGCGATCGTGCCGACGGCCACGGTCGGGGTCGTCTCCTACGCGATCCACGGCTCCGTGGCCTGGATCCCCGCGCTCATCCTCGCGGCAGGAGCCGTCGTGGGCGCGCAGATCGGTACCTGGCTGCTGGCGCGCCTCCCGCAGAACGCGTTGCGGTGGGGGTTCGTCGGCTTCCTCCTCGTCGTGATCGTGATGCT
>JBMDWQ010000014.1:0-2782 GCA_048594675.1 Microbacterium sp.
GCTCTGCCGATCGCCATCGCGGTCACGCGCATCCTGATGGGGTTCTACTTCCTGTGGGCCTTCCTCGACAAGGTGTTCGGGCTCGGATACGTCACTCCGGGAGAGCGGGCGTGGATCAACGGCGGAAGCCCGACCACCGGATTCCTGAGCAACGCGACAGCGGAGAGCCCGTTCGCCGACGTGTTCGCCGCCCTCGCCGGAAACGTCCTCGTCGACTGGCTGTTCATGCTCGGACTGCTGGCCGTCGGTGTGACCCTCATGACCGGGATCGGCGTCCGCCTCGGCGCGATCGCCGGCGCAGCGATGCTGCTCCTGATGTACCTGGCCGAGTTCCCCCTGACTCTCACCGGAGCCACCAACCCGCTCGTCGACAGCCACATCATCGACATGGGTGTCATGGCCATCGCCTTCTTCGCGGTTCCCACGCAGCGGCTGAGCCTCGCGAAGACCTGGCGCGCGATCGTCGGAGACCGTACCTGGCTCTGGTGATCCCCCTCAGATCGTGGCCCCACACGATCTGCCCGGGTCGTCCCCCACGATCCGATCGAAACGCCCCCGCTCCCCCCGCGGGGGCGTTTCAGCGCGCGTCGGCGCAGGCGACGAAGACGTAGTCGTCGCTTGCGGGAGTGGTGAGATCGCGATCGCGGAGGACGAGAGACCGCGGGGCGTCGGCGGATGCACACACCACCGCAAAAGACTCCGTCAGCGCGTCGGGGTATTCGATCGCGATCACGTGGTCGCCGTACACCGCGGCGTACGTGCCGCACTCGTCGTAGACCGAGCACTCCTCCACCACCGCGAAGTCGAATCCGGCGGTCGTTCGAAGCAGCGGTGCGTCCTCCGCGGCATTCTTCTGGCCGGCCGCAAGCCCCGCGGAGTGCGCCGCCTGCACGAGCAGCCGCGCCACCTCGACGTTGTCGTCGCGAGTGAGGGCGCCGCCTGTGCGGGTGTAGGTGTCGAGGTTGTCGAACTCCACGGCGTCGAAGCCTGACGCCGCGCATCCCTCGATCCAGGGCGCCACGAACCGGGCGACGGCTCGGGGGTCGCGGGTGTCGATGATCGCCTCGTCGGGCCAGTCCGGGTCGAACACCACGTCACCGCTCTCCTCGCGGAGAAGGAGATCGACCGGCCAGTCGGAGATCTCGCCGGGCTGGGTCTGGAAGGCGTTGACGTAACAGATCGAGTAGATCCCCGCTGCCGGGCGCTCGGTGCGGTCGCGGACGACGACCCCCACCCCGTCCGGCGGGTCGTACGCTCCACCGAGCTGATAGTCCGGCAGAGCGCCGACCGGCGGAAGGGTCACCGGCGCAGCGGTGCCGGGCGAATCCGCGGGAGCGGCCGTTCCGGTCGGCGTCGCGGTCGTTGCGGTGCTGTCGGTGCATCCGGCGAGAACGAGGGTCGCGGCGGTGAGGGTGGCGAGCAGGAGCGGCATCCGCCGGTGCGGCGGCCTCACGACGACTGCTCCGCAACGCCGGTCGACGCATACTCCGAGCCGTCGCGACGGCGCTCGAGAAGTCCGCTGTCCACGAGGTAGCGGCGCAGGAGGGCGGTGTCGTCATGGAAGGCGCCCAGCCGCTCGTTGACGGTGGGTTCATCCAGGACCTCGTGGGGGCGGAAGGCGCGTCGCGCCACCTCGGTGAGCACCGCGTCCCGGTCGTCCGGACGCGCGGGGAGCTGTTCCAGACGTCCGTCGCGGAAGAAGCGCTCGACTCCCTGAGGCCGCACGGTCGCGGCACCCCGGAGAGCCGCCGCGAACACCGACCCGTCGAAGACGAGTGTCCCCTCCTCCTCGCGCAGGAGACCGGCGGCCTGGAGGCGCTCGAGGAGGTGGCGCCGCCGCGACGGCGGCAGGGGCGACAGCTCATCGTCGAGGCGTGCGCCCAGCATGAGGGCGGCGATCACTCGCCCCGAGTCGGGGTGGGCGAGCGCGGCGAGGATCGGGCGCCAATCGGGGACGGGGGCGGTCACTACGGGTCTCCAGTGCGTTCCGGGTGTCGTGAACCCCACCCTCTCATGGTGCGCGATTCTGAGGAGCTGTCCGGCTGGCGCGGGCCTTGCCGCGCGAGGCGGACGATGGCATCGTGTGGCGGGTCGGGGCGTGGACGACGGGGCCGGGACGGAGCACACGATGGCGGGCACCTTTCTGTATCTGCATGGCACGGGCGCGGCGTCCCCGGAGGCCGATCGCGCCCGCATCGAGCGCCATCTTCGAGACGACCTGGGGATGACGGATGCGCACGTCGTCTGCCCGCCGTGGGGTGCCGAGGTCGGCCCGCCCGATCTCGACATCCTGCCGGCGCTCCCCGTCTCGTATGCCGACGCCCGCCGTTCGGGGATCGACGAAGAGAGCGCCGTGTCCCAGGCGGCGGCGGACTTCCACGCCGCCTCTCTCGTCACGGCCGGCTCGGATCCCGCCGCCGTCGCGGCCCTCCCGCCGGCGATCGAGACCATCGGGCTCCGGATCCTCACCGACGTCCTCGCCCGTCACCGGTTGAGCCTGACCAACGGCGTCGTCGATTTCCTGCGGAACGTCCTCTTCTTCCTCCGTGAGAGTGGTCGCGTGCGCGCCTACGTGGACGGGGCCATCGACGAGGCGCGAGGTCGGCACCGGGGCGGTCCCTTCGTGGTCGCGGGGCACAGCCTCGGGGGAGTGATCGCCCTCGAAAGCCTCACGGCACGGCCGGTGGACGTCGACCTCCTGGTGACGGCCGGCAGTCAAGCGCCGCTCCTGTGGCTCATGGGCGTCATGCCCGGCATCGGTGCCGACGCTCCGGCACGGCAC
>JBMDWQ010000140.1:0-3452 GCA_048594675.1 Microbacterium sp.
TGGATCTTCAACCTCGGCCAGGCCTTCGGCTTCGACTACAGCACGATCGACTACGCGGGCGGCACGGCCGTGCACATCAACGCAGGTGCGGCGGCTCTCGCCCTCGCCCTCGTCCTCGGCAAGCGCGTCGGTTTCCAGAAGGGCATCCAGAAGCCGCACAACGTGCCGCTGGTCATGCTCGGCGCCGCCATCCTGTGGTTCGGCTGGTTCGGCTTCAATGCCGGAGCCGAAGGAACCTTCAACCTCCTCGGTGAGGAGAACACGGGCGCGGGCCTCATCGTCATCAACACGCTCGGCGCGACCGCCGCAGCGATCCTCGGCTGGATCATCGTCGAGAAGCTCAAGGACGGCAAGGCCACTTCGGTCGGCGCCGCCTCGGGAGCCGTCGCCGGTCTCGTCGCGATCACCCCGGCCTGTGCGAACCTCGACCCGATCTGGGCGCTTGTGCTCGGCCTCATCGCCGGAGCGGTCTGCGCCCTCGCGATCGAGCTGAAGTGGAAGCTCGGCTACGACGACTCGCTCGACGTGGTGGGAATCCACATGGTCGGTGGCTTCATCGGCTGCTGGTACCTCGGCTTCTTCGCCATCAACACGGGTCTGTTCACCGGCGGCAACGGAGGACAGCTGCTCCTCCAGGTGATCGCCTCCATCGTGGTTGCGGTGTACTCCTTCATCGTGGCCTACGTCCTCGGCTTCGCGATCGAGAAGACGCTCGGTTTCCGCGTGAAGAACGAGGACGAGATCGCCGGAATCGACACGGTCGTTCACGGCGAAGAGGGTTACGCCCTCGTCGACTGATCCCCGCGATCAGCAGGACACAGCACGCCGAGGGGCGTCGGACACCGGTCCGGCGCCTCTCGGCGTTCGTCACACTCCACCAGCCGCATCGAGGGTTGTTAGCCTGTCGGCCATGACGCCGTCCTCACCGCGCCCAGGCATCGTTCGCGATCTCCTGTGGGGAATCGTGCGATCGGCGCAGGCCCGGCTGCGGACGTGGAGACCCGCGCCGGACTCCGTCCCGCCGCCACGCACCACTAGCCCTGTGGAGGACGCGGGCACTGCCACCGTCGAGGTCACGCCACCGCCGGCGGACGACCTGCGGATCGGGTACGCGCCGCAGCTCGACGGTGATCCCGACGCCGGCGAGATCGTCTGGACATGGGTTCCGTACGCCGAGAACGACGGCCGCGGGAAGGACCGCCCGGTCCTGGTCATCGGACGTCAGGACGCGTCGCGCGTCTTCGCGGTCAAGCTGACGAGCAAGGCCCACGACGGCGATCGCGACTTCCTCCCGATCGGGACCGGCGCATGGGATACCGCCGGTCGGGCATCGTGGCTGGATCTGGATCAGGTGTACAGCGTCCATAGGGAAGGATTGCGCCGCGAGGCCGCGATCCTCGACGAGCGTCGCTACCGGATCGTGGCCGAAGCGCTGCACCGCCGCTGGGGCTGGAGCATCGAGTACTGAGCGGGGTCACGACACCGCCCGCCAGGCCTGGATCTTGTCGGGATTCCGGACGACCCACAATGCCGCGACCCGGCCGCCCACCTGGTCGACGCTGACGACCGCCCTGATCTCACCGCGCGATCGCGCGACAAGGCCGAGACGCCCGTTGACGATCTCTTCGTCGAGCATGAGACCGGGCTCACGATCCCAGACGCCGACCAGGAGCGAGGTGACCGCTCCGGCACCGATCACCGGTTCCGCGGCGGCAGAGACCGTCCCGCCCCCATCCACGACGGCGGTCGCGTCCGGGTCGAGGAGACCGATGAGTTGCCCGGTATCGCCCGTCTCCCACGCGAGCCGGAACGCGCGCACGGCCGCCGCGTGGTCGTCGGGCTCGACGGGGCGTCGCCGGGAGCCGTGGACACGCCGACGCGCGCTCGATGCCAGCTGACGGCACGCTTGCGTCGACCGCCCGACCACGTCTGCGATCTCGGGGAACGTGTAGCCGAAGACATCGTGCAGCACGAAAGCGACGCGCTCAGCGGGTGACATCGCCTCCAGCACGATCAGCACCGCCATCGACACGGACTCGTCGGTGCTGATCCGGTCGGCCGGATCGACTGCCGCGGGCCCTCCGCTCGTCCACGCGGACCCTCCGGGGACGGGCTCGGGGAGCCAGGGCCCGCTGTAGCGCTCCCGCCGGGCGCGCGCGGAGGTGAGCATGTCCACCCCGATACGCCCCGCCGTCGTCATCAGCCATGCCCGAGGAGAGCGCACCTCCCGCCGCTGCGACGATGTCATCCGATACCACCGCACGTAGGTCTCCTGCACGGCGTCCTCGGCATCGGCGACCGACCCGAGGATCCGATAAGCCAGACCTCTCAGCGCCGAACGCTCGGCCGCCGCGGCGGCGTCCACGTCAGGAGCACCCGTCTCGTCGTCCACCGTGCCCTCCTCTCGTGGACGCGGCGCCGGCCTCGCGCGCGCCCGGCCCGGTCACCATCCTCTCCACGACAAGACGACGCAGCCAAGGGAATCGTGAGGTCGGACGTCTCCGCCGGACCTCACACATCGAAGGGTTGTGTCGTCCTCTCTGAGAGCCGCCGACCGACGCGCTCGTCTCATCGCAGATCTGGAGGACCCTCATGACCGGACCCGTCACCTTCGTCAACGTCATCGACATCGAGCCCGACACGCGGGAACAGGTGCTCGCACATCTCCGGGAGGGCGCGGCGACCGTGTTCTCGCGGTGCGCAGGGTTCGTGTCGCTCGAGCTGCTCGTGAGCACCGACGGCACGCGGATCATCAACGTCGCCCGCTGGCACAGCGCGGAAGACCTCTCGGCAGCCCAGTCCGCCCCGGGAGCCTCGACCTACGCGCGACGCACAGCGGAAGTGGCAAGCGCTCGGCCGGGCGTGTTCACGACGGCAGCGACCTTCAGCGCCGCGGACGGCGGGCGGGAAGACTCGGAAAGAGAGGAGTGGGCGATACCAGACTCGAACTGATGACCTCTTCCGTGTGAAGGAAGCGCGCTACCAACTGCGCCAATCGCCCGTCGCCCCGAGGGGCCGACAACCGATGCTACCGGATGGGCGGGCCTGGACCGAATCCGAGCCGGGACACGCGCGAATGTCATCCGGTTTTGCACTTGGCCGTTCGTCGACTAAAGTCGATCAAGCGCCCGGGGCAACCAGGGAGCACGCGGATGTAGCGCAGTTGGTAGCGCATCACCTTGCCAAGGTGAGGGTCGCGAGTTCGAGTCTCGTCATCCGCTCGAGTGCGGGGATCTGTCTTCGGAGAGATCACGACACGTGGGTCGAACCACACACGGTGGCGTGGCCGAGCGGCTAGGCACCGGCCTGCAAAGCCGTTTACACGGGTTCGAATCCCGTCGCCACCTCCACTCCCGGTCCCGACCGGAAGCAGTAACTCGGGCGATTGGCGCAGCGGTAGCGCGCTTCCCTGACACGGAAGAGGTCACTGGTTCGATCCCAGTATCGCCCAC
>JBMDWQ010000141.1:0-6566 GCA_048594675.1 Microbacterium sp.
GGGGGTTTTCTTGCCGGGTACTCGGTGTTCTGGTGGTGGGGGGGGGTGTGGGCCCGAGACGGCGCCGTGTCGGGGGCGAGGGGGCTGGCGGTGGGCGACTCCTGTGCGATCACGTCCACGAGGTCGTCGACGTGAATGCCGGCCGAGTCGAGTTCGCTGATCTTACGACGGTCTCGCATCACGGCGATGCGCTGCGAGATGCGGACGACCTCTTCCAGCTCCGACGAGATGAACACGACGGCCAGTCCCTGAGCCGACAGCTCGGCGACCTTTCGCTGGATGTCGGCCTTCGCGCCGACGTCGATGCCGCGGGTGGGCTCGTCGAGGATCAGCAGCTGCGGGGCCGTGGCGAGCCACCGGGCCAGCAGCACCTTCTGCTGGTTGCCGCCGGAGAGGTTCCGCAGCAGTGCGTGGGGGTTGGCCGGACGGATGCCGAGCGCGGTGATGTACTCGTCGACGATCGCGTCCTGCTCCGCCTTGCCGATCTTGCGGAGCGCGCCACGCTGCGCCTGCAGGCCCAGCACCATGTTCTCGGCGACGGTGAGGTCGCCGATGATGCCCTCGGCGCGGCGGTCCTCGGAGGAGAAGGCGATGCGGCGGTCGATCGCCGCGCGCGGCGTCGTGATGCGGGCCGGAGCGCCGCGGACCTCGGTCTCGCCGGTGTCGGCGCGGTCGGCGCCGTAGAGGAGGCGGACGAGCTCGGTGCGGCCCGATCCCAACAGTCCCGCGATCCCGACGACCTCGCCGTCGTAGACGTCGACGTCCACCGGTTCCAGGACGCCTTTCTTGCCGACCCCGACGGCGCGGAGGACCGGGGCGCCGGACCTGTCGATCTCGCGGTCGGCGGCGCGGGAGATCGCGTCGAGCTCGTCGAGCTCGCGGCCGATCATCTTCGCGATCAGCTCGCCGCGGGGGAGGTCGGTGGCCAGGTGCTCGCTCACGAGGCGTCCGTTGCGGAGCACGGTCAGCCGGTCGGAGATCTCATAGACCTGGTCGAGGAAGTGGGTGACGAACAGGATCGCCACCCCACGGTCGCGGAGGTCCCGGACGACCGCGAACAGCTGCTCCACCTCGCCCCGGTCGAGGCTGGAGGTGGGTTCGTCAAGCACGAGCACGCTCGCGTCGGTCACCATCGCGCGGCTGATCGCCACGAGCTGCTGGAGCGCGATCGAGTGCGTGCCGAGGGTGGAGTGGGTGTCGATCTCGACGCCCAGGGACTGAAGGTGGCGCGCAGCCTCGCGGTGCGTCGCGCGCCAGTCGATGCCGCCGGCGCGGCGCACCTCGTGCCCCAGCATGACGTTCTCGCCGACCGACAGGTTGGTGCAGAGGTTGACCTCTTGGTAGACGGTGGAGATGCCTGCGGCCTGGGCGTCGGCCGTGGAGCGGAAGACGCGCTTCTCGCCGCGCACCGTGATGGTGCCGGCGCTGACTCGGTAGACGCCCGTCAGCGCCTTGATGATGGTCGACTTTCCGGCGCCGTTCTCTCCCATGAGGGTGTGGACCTCGCCCGCGCGGAGGGTGACGTCCACCCCGTCGAGGGCTTTGACGCCGGGGAACTCGACCGTGATCCCGCGCATCTCGACGACGGCGGGCGGGGTGTCGACCATGGGTGATTCCTAACGTGGGCGAAGCGGCGGGGAAGCGGCAGCGGGGGGCCGAGGGGATCGGCCGGAGCCGACCCCCTCGGGGTGACGGGATCAGTAGGGACGGGAGTCCAGGACTTCCTTCGCCTGCTCCTGCGTGAAGGACTGGTCTTCGACGATCGTCTTCTTCTCGACGGTCTTTCCGGCCAGCACGTCCTTGACGAGCTCGGCGGCCTTCTCGCCCAGGAGCGGGTTGCACTCCACGATGAAGTTGAACTCGCCGTTGGCGAGGGCCGTCATGCCGTCCTTGACGGCGTCGATCGTGACGATCTGGATGTCCTTGCCGGGGGTCAGGCCGGCCGACTTGATCGCGTCGAGCGCGCCGAGGCCCATGTCGTCGTTGTGCGCGAAGAGCACATCGATGTCCTTGCCGTACTTCTGGAGGTAACCCTCCATGACCTTCTTGCCGCCGTCGCGCGTGAAGTCACCGGTCTGCGAGTCGAGCACGTTGATGTCGGTGCCCTTGATCGCCTCACCGAAGCCCGTCGCGCGGTCCAGGGCCGCCGAGGATCCGGTGGTGCCCTCGAGGATCACGAGGTTCGCGCCCTTGCCGTCGAAGTTCTCCTTGACCCACTCGCCGGCGGTGCGGCCCTCCTGCTCGAAGTCGAGGCCGACCCACGAGGCGTAGAGGTCTTCGCTGGCCGAGACCGTGCGGTCTTCCAGGATCACCGGGATCTGTGCGTCCTGGGCCTCCTTGAGCACGTCGTCCCAGCCGTCGACCGTGATGGGGGCGATGACGATCGCGTCGACGCCCTGGTTGATGAAGCTGCGGACGGCGGCGATCTGCGCCTCCTGCTTGTTGTCTGCCGCGTTGAAGACGAGGTCGAAGCCGTTCTCCTTCGAGAACGCCTCCTTCATCGACTCGGTGTTGGCCGAGCGCCAGCCCGACTCGGATCCGGTCTGCGCGAAGCCGACCTTGATGACGTCTCCGTTCTCGCCCGGCTCGCCGCTGGCGCCCGGGCTCGTGTTGCCGGCACAGCCGGTGAATGCCAGGGCCATGGCGCTGAGCAGCGCGGCTCCGGCGAGCATCTTCTTCTTCATCCCGCAAACCTCCTCGTTCGGGACCGACGTACGACGTCGGTGTCGTGAGTACAGACCTTCGGTGCGCCTGTGGTCGAAATGTTAGCCTTCACATTCGGGCGTCCCGCAAGATGTTAGCGGTAACAAATCCGTAACGCTGGCGGATCAGGGGGTGCTTCGCTTCCTTCGTGGGGACGGAAGCGGCGCCCCGGGTGAGCGATCACATTCCTCCTCCTCCGAGGCTGAGGCGAGCCGGTCGGGCCGGTGACGAGCGCTACCCTGACTGCGGAGGGGCCATGGATCGAGAGCTCGCGGACCGGGGGTTCGCCGGTCGCGCCGGAGCGCGTGTGGGGGTCCGCGACGTCGCCGCGCGCGCCGGGGTGTCCACGCAGACCGTCTCCCGCGTCATCAACGATCATCCCCACATCCGTCCGGAGACCCGCGAACGCGTGCGTGCCGCCATGGCGGAGCTCGGTTACCGGGTCAACAATGCGGCCCGCTCGCTCGGCACGGCGACCACCCGCACGCTCGGGGTCATCGCCTCCGATGCGACGCTCTACGGTCCCTCCGTCGGCATCGCCGCGCTCGCCGCGGCCGCTCGCGAGCGCGATCGATGGATCGCCACGGCATACGCCGACGCCGCCGACGAGGCGTCGGTGCGCTCGGCGCTCGAGCACCTCCTCACCCAGGGGGTGGACGGCGTGGTCGTGCTCGCACCCCACGTGCGCACGCTCGAGCTCACGCGGAGCGTGGCCGGCGCAGTGCCGGTCGTGGCTCTTCACGCCGGTCCCGGCGCGCAGCGTCAGAGTCAGGGGGCCGAGCGGGCCGTGGATCACCTCGTGGCGCTCGGCCATCGCCGGATCGGGCGACTCTCCGGCCCTGCCGACTGGGTGGAGGCCACGGCGCGCGACGCGGGAGTGGAGCGCGCGTTCGCCCGGCACGGGCTCGCGGACGCGGGCCGTTGGCGGGGTGATTGGAGCGCTGCAGCGGGAGCGACGGCGGCGGCCTCCGTCGCCGAGGCCGTGGGTGCGGGCGGCGGGCCGACGGCGATCGTCGTCGCCAACGACCAGATGGCGCTCGGGCTCGTGGCGGGGCTCGCCGCGCGGGGCGTCTCGGTTCCCGATGCGGTCAGCGTCGCCGGCTTCGACGACAACCCCGACGCGGCCTTCTACCGGCCGGCGCTGACGACCGTCCGTCTCGACCTGGCAGGCGAAGCCCGCCGCGCCGTCTCGGCCGCCCTCGGCCTTCCCGTCGACGCCGACCCCGCCCCGCCCCAGCTCGTCGCCCGCGCCTCCACCGCCCCCGTGTCCTGATCCCCCTTCCCCTTCCCCCGTCCCGGGTCGCTCAGGTGGCGCACGTGGCTGCTTCAGGGCGCGCGTGGCCACGAAATGTGCCACATGAGCGACGGGAATCGGGTATGTTACCGGTAACATGGCGGAGCGATCGACGACCGATCGCGTGAGCACGATGGAGTTCCCGTGAGCCAGCAGGATTCGAACACCAGCACCTTCCCGGCCGAGGTGGAGGCGGAGATCGCCCGCGTCCGCGCCGACGTCGCGGCACTGCACGCCGAGCTCGTCCGGTACGCGCTGATCGTCTGGACCGGCGGAAACGTCTCCGGCCGGGTGCGCGTGGGCGACGACCCGCAGGACGACCTGTTCGTCATCAAGCCGTCCGGCGTCTCGTACGACGACCTGGCGCCGGAGAACATGATCCTCTGCGACCTCGAGGGCAACGTCATCCCCGGCACCCCGGGAAGCGACCGTTCGCCCTCCAGCGACACGGCTGCACACGCCTACGTCTACCGGCACATGTCCGAGGTGGGTGGCGTCGTGCACACCCACTCCACGTACGGCGTCGCCTGGGCGGCCCGGGGCGAGGAGATCCCCTGCGTGATCACCGCGATGGCCGACGAGTTCGGCGGGCCGATCCCCGTCGGGCCTTTCGCGATCATCGGCGACGACTCGATCGGACGCGGCATCGTCGAGACGCTGCGGGGCCACCGCAGCCGCGGCGTGCTCATGCAGAACCACGGTCCGTTCACGATCGGTGCCTCGGCGAAGGATGCCGTGAAGGCGGCCGTGATGCTCGAGGACGTGGCGCGTACGGTGCACATCGCCCGTCAGGGGGGCGAGCTGATCCCGCTCCCGCAGGAGGCGATCGACGCCCTGTACGACCGATACCAGAACGTGTACGGGCAGAACACGGACGACCGTCGATGAGCGCCGCCGACGCTGCCCGCGAGCAGATCGTCCGGGCACGGACGACCCTCGGCATCGAACTGGGTTCGACCCGGATCAAGGCCTGTCTCATCGACGCCGATGACCCGACCACCGTCCTCGCCGTCGGCAGCCACGAGTGGGAGAACGCGTTCGTCGATCGGCTCTGGACGTACGCGGAGGAGGCGGTCTGGGAAGGACTGCGCGCCGCTTTCGCCGCCCTCGCCGACGACGTCCGCGCGCGGCACGGCGTTCCCTTGGAGACGGTGGGAGCCCTGGGCGTGTCCGCCATGATGCACGGGTACCTGGCGCTCAACGAGGACGGGCGGCTCCTCGTCCCCTTCCGCACGTGGCGCAACACCAACACGGGCGCCGCGGCGGCGGAGCTCAGCGAGCTGCTGGGCGTCAACATCCCGCTCCGCTGGTCGATCGCGCACCTGCGGCAAGCGATCCTCGACGCCGAGCCTCATGTCTCCGAGGTCCGCGGGATCACGACCCTCGCCGGCTTCGTCCACGAGCGTCTCACCGGACGCCGGGTGCTCGGCGTCGGTGACGCGTCGGGTGTGTTCCCCATCGACAGCGCCACACGCGACTACGACGAACGGCTCGTCGCGCTCTACGACGAGCGGACGGGCGCTGCCCCGCGACCGCTTCGCGATCTCCTCCCCGAGGTGCTGGTCGCGGGAGCCGACGCGGGGCGGCTCACCGACGACGGCGCCGCGCTCCTGGATCCCACGGGAAAGCTCCGGCCGGGAATCCCCTTCTGCCCGCCCGAGGGCGATGCGGGAACGGGAATGGTCGCGACCGCGTCGGTCGCGCCCCGAACCGGCAACGTCTCGGCGGGCACGAGCATCTTCGCGATGGTCGTGTTGGAGAGGCCCCTCGCGCACCCGCATCACGAGCTCGACCTCGTGACCACACCCGCCGGCGACGCGGTGGCGATGGTGCACTGCAACAACGGCGCGAGCGAGCTGGCGGGGTGGGTCGACCTCTTCCGCCGATTCGCCGAGGCCGGAGAAACGCCGCTTCCCGCCGACGCCGTCTACGGCACGCTCTTCGCCGAGGCGCTGACCGGCGAGGCCGATGCCGGCGGCCTGTTGGCGTACAACCATCTCGCGGGGGAGCCGATCGTCGGCACCGATGAGGGCAGGCCCCTCGTCGTCCGCACGCCGGAGAGCAGGCTCACCCTCGCGAACTTCATGCGCGCCCAGCTCTACGGCGTGTTCGCGACCCTCAGTCTCGGCATGCGGGTGCTGGACGGCGAGGGCGTCGAACTCGACCGCATGTTCGCCCACGGGGGGATGTTCCGTACCGCAGGCGTCGCGCAGCGGTTCCTCGCGGCCGCCCTCAACGCTCCCGTCGCCGTCGACGAACGCGCCTCGGAAGGCGGAGCGTGGGGGATCGCGGTGCTCGCGTCCTACCTCATCGACGGCGAGGGTGCGACGCTCGGCGACTACCTCGCTGAGCGCGTCTTCGCGACGACGGCCCTCACCGTCGCCGACCCCGACCCGGCCGACGTGGCCGGGTATGCCTCCTACCTCGACCGGTACGCCGCGGGCCTTGCCGCGGAGCGTGCCGCCGTCGAGGCCCTCTGACCCTCTCTTCCTTCTTCGACTAGGAGTTCCTCATGGCCCTCACCACCTCGCTCGACTCGTACACCGTCTGGTTCGTCACCGGCAGCCAG
>JBMDWQ010000142.1:0-6524 GCA_048594675.1 Microbacterium sp.
TTGCGTATCGAGGCGGCTCGTCCGGATCTCGATCCCGACTACGAGCGGATGCGGGCGGCACGCATGCAGGCCTTGCGCCTCGTCGATCTCCCCAAGCTCACCTCCCGTCGCCGCAGCATGGTGAAACAGCGCGAGCTGCGCGAGGCGGGGGAGGAGCCGGCGCCCGTGGATGTCGCGGCTCCGGCGTCGGCGTTCGACCCCGCAGAGCTCGAATAGCTCGCCGATTCGTCGTCTCGCCCGGTGTGGGGTATTCTGGACGCTGGCCTTCGCGAGAGCGGAGACCGTGCGCCTCTAGCTCAATGGATAGAGCATCTGACTACGGATCAGAAGGTTGGGGGTTCGAGTCCCTCGAGGCGCGCACTGTGTTGAGACAGTCACGAGAGCCCCGCGGCATGCTGCGGGGCTCTCGTCGTCCCGGCTGCGGCGATGTCGCAGATCTGCGACACGGTTGCGACACCGCCGCGACCACCGGCCCCGCCCGCCCCGTTACCGTCGATGCCATGAGAACTCCGCAGCCCCCCGCTCCCGCCTCGTCGCCGCGTCGCGCTGGCCTCGCTCGGTCGATCTGGACGCTCGCTGCCCTCAGCGCCGTCTCGCTCGGTGTCGCCGGGTGCACGGTCTCCTTCGAGCCCGCGCGAGACAAGCCCTCCCCGGCGCACTCCGCCCCCGTCGACGCGCAGTCCGGTACGGATCCCGCCGACCCGGATCCCGCCGAGACCGACGCCGGTGACGGCACCGAGACCGACCCCGCCGCCACGGAGCGCGCCACGCGTGCGCACTGGCAGTCGCGCGTGTCGGGCGTCATCAGCTGCGTCGACGGACGCGCCGACGTGACCGCCGACGCCACGGTGCTCGAGATCACCGACGACTGCGACACCGTGACGGTCGAAGGCGCGGGCGTCGTCATCCTCGCTCGCCAGGTCGGCACGCTCACGGTGGGCGCCGACGCCTCCACCGTCATCGTCGCCGGGGCCGAGGCGGTCGAGGTCACCGGGGTCGGCAACGAGGTGTTCTGGGAGAGCGGGTCGCCCGTGGTCTCCGACACCGGAACCATGAACGTCGTCCTCCCGGCCGAGGAGCGCTGACGTGCACACGCTGCCCGCCGCCGCTCCCGGCTACGCCCCCACCCCGCAGCCCCGCCGCACGGATGGACTGGCGATCGCGTCGCTGGTCACGGCCCTGTGCGGCCTGGGAATCGTCCCCGTCGTGCTCGGGCATGTGGCGCTCGGACGCATCCGCCAGACGGGGGCGGACGGAACGGCGCTCGCCGTCATCGGTCTCGTCCTCGGGTATGCGACCATCGCGCTCGGCGTCGTGTTCTTCCTGACCGTCGGTGTCGCCGTGTGGTGGGGCGTCACGCAATGACCCCCGCTCCCGCGCCGCGCGTGCTCCTCGTCGACGACGAGGAGGCCATCACCTCGACGCTAGCGCCCTATCTGGAGCGCAGCGGCTTCCGGGTCGTGGTCGCCGCCGACGGGGCGCAGGCGCTCGACACGCTCGGGCGGGAGGCGATCGACATCGTGGTGTCCGACGTGATGATGCCGGTGCTCGACGGTCGTGAGCTCGTCCGCCGGCTGCGCCGAGAGGAGCGGTGGACGCCGGTCATCCTCCTCACCAAGATCGACGCCTCGTTCGAGCGCGTCGCGGCCCTGGACGACGGGGCGGACGACTACCTCGGGAAGCCGTTCGATCCGCCGGAGCTCGTCTCGCGCATCCGTGCCGTGCTCCGCCGCACCACCGGGGGCCGGCCCCTCGTGAGCGCGCCGACGCTCGTCGCCGACGGGCTCGAGCTCGATCGCGCCGGCCGGCGGGTGCGTGTGGAGGGAGATCCGCGGGAGGTGACGCCGAAGGCGATCGCTCTCCTCGACTACCTCATGGCCCACCCGGGCGAGGTACACACGCGGGAACACCTGCTCCAGGCGTTGTGGGGGTTCGAGTTCGCTGTGACCACGCGCGCCGTCGATCACCGCGTCGCCGAGCTGCGCCGCGTGCTGGGTGACGACCCGCAACGGCCGCGCTGGATCGAGACGATCGCGGGGGTCGGCTACCGTTTCGCGGGGGAGGTGAGGGCCGGATGAGCGGCGTGCTCGGAGGGACGTTCGTCGTCGGGGTGCCCGTGGTCACCGCGGCCGTCGCGGTCGTCCTCCTCGTCGCCCTCGTGGTGTCCGCTCTGTGGATCGGGCGCCGCGCGTGGCGCCGAGGCCTCCAGGACGCGCACGCGCGGGGACGGAGCGAGGCCGAGGCGGCCGAGCGCGACGCGCACCGGCGGGTCCTCGCCCGTCTCGATCACGAGCTGAAGAACCCCGTGACCGCCATTCGCACCGCGCTGGCCGCCGAGGAAGGCGACGAGGCCTCTCCGAACCTCACCGTCGCGGCGGCCCAGGCTGACCGGCTCGCGCTCCTGGTCGGAGAGCTCCGCGCGCTCGCCTCGCTCGAGTCGCGGGAGCTGGACCATGAGCAGGTCGACGTCGCCGCGATCGTCCGCGAGGAGGCCGATGCCCTCGGCCGTGAGCTGTCGGCGCGCGGGGTCGCACGAGAGATCGCGGTGGACCTTCCGAGCGCGCCGTGGCCCCTCCCGGAGATCTCCGGTGATCCGGACCTTCTGGCCGTCGCCATCCGCAACCTGCTCGTCAACGCCGCCAAGTACTCCGACGAGGGGGCACGGATCGAGGTGCGGGGCGTGGAGGAGACGGGCTCGGTCACGATCGAGGTCGCCGACACCGGGTGGGGGATCGCCGACGACGAGCTCGCTCAGGTGTGGGACGAGCTGTGGCGCGGTGCGCACGCGCGCAAGGTCGAGGGCTCGGGCCTCGGTCTCTCCCTCGTCCGCATCGTCGCGCACAAGCACGGCGGTGAGGTGACCCTGCGTTCGCAGCACGGACGCGGCACGAGCGTGCGGCTGCGCCTGCCGATCCGCGAGGGCGCCTGACGGTCGCCGTCGGCGGACCGTCTCAGACGGGCCGGACCCGGAGCCACACGAAGCCGTGCGCGGGAAGGGCGATCCCGTCGTCCAGGTCGATCTCGGCGTCGTGCACGAGGTCGCGCGCGGCGCGCTCGAAGCCGGACAGGGTGAGGGCGTCGATCGCGACCTCGGCATCGCCCACGTTGGCCAGCACCAGCACGCGCGTGGCGTCGTCGGGCCCCGGACGCTGGAATCCGACGACGCTCCGGTGCGGCGTATGGAAGGGGAGCAGGGTGTTCCCGGCGAGCTCGGGCGTGGACTGCCGCACGGAGATGAGCTTCGTCATCCGACGGAAGACCCGCCCCGGCACGGTCGCGTCGTCGTGCTTGGCGGCATAGCGGTCGCGCGGTCGCTGGCCCCGGTGCACCCACCGGCTGTCGCCGCGGCGGACCGGATCGTCGGCGTAGGTCGGGTCGTTCAGTTGCGCGACCTCGTCGCCCAGGTAGAGGAGCGGGATGCCTCCGGTCGCCAAGGCGAGGGCGTGCGCGAGCACGACGCGGTCCTCGCCACCGGGGTCCTCGGCCTCGATCCCCGCCAGCGATGCCGTCGTCCCCGACACTCGTGCGTCACCGGTCTGCGGGTTCTCCTGGAACGGCACGCCGCGTGCGAACGACCCGTCGAAGCGCCCCACGTAGAAGTCGTTGAGGAAGCGCCGGTGGGAGGCTCCGTCGATCCCGAGCTCGGCGGCGTCCTCGTCGGCGAACGTCCAGCCGATGTCGTCGTGGCTGCGCACGTAGTTGACCCACGCGGTGCCCTCGGGGAGGTCATGGCGCCGGTCGAGCGCCTGCTGCAGCAGGCGGCCGTCACGGGTGGCCAGAGCCTCCCACGTGAGCGCCATCTGCAGCGGGTTGTAGGAGATGCGGCACTCGTCGGGCGAGAGATAGCTGACCACCTCGTCGGGGTGGACGATCGCCTCGGACTTGAAGATCAGGCCGGGCGCCCCCATGGCGAGCACCGCGTTGAAGGCCTGCAGGAGCAGGTGTGCCTCGGGGAGCGACTCGCATGCGGTGCCGAGCCGCTTCCAGATGAAGGCGACCGCGTCCATCCGCAGCACGTCCACACCGAGATTGGCGAGGAAGAGCATCTCTCCGGCCATCGCGCGGAACACCCACGGGTTGGCGTAGTTGAGGTCCCACTGGAAGTGGTAGAACGTCGACCAGATCCAGCGGCCCGGGGCTCCATCGACGGAGGGGAGCTGCACGAACGAGCCGCGGTGATCGTCGGGGAAGATCTCCCGGGTCGTCCGCTCGTAGGCGTCGGGCATCTCCCGATCGGGGAAGATCAGGTAGAAGTCCTCGAACTCGGGGTCGCCGGCCACCGCCTTCTTCGCCCATTCGTGCTCGTTGCTGGTGTGGTTGAAGATGAAGTCCAGGACGAGGGAGATCCCGGCCAGTCTCAGGTCGGCGGCGAGCTCGGTCAGCTGCGCGATCGTCCCCAGCCTCGGGTCGACCTGGCGGTAGCTCGACACGGCGTAGCCGCCGTCGTTGTCCCCTTCGGGGCCGGGGAACAGCGGCATGAGGTGCAGGTAGGTCAGACCCAGCTCGCGGAAGTAGGGGATCTGGTCGCGGAGTCCGGCGAGATTCCCGCCGTAACGATCGACGTAGCAGACCCCACCGAGCATCCGCTCCGACTGGAACCACTCTGGGGCGGCCATGCGCTGTCCGTCGCGCACCTTCAGATCCAGGGGGCGCGCGTTCCACGATGCGGAGGTGAGCGCAATCGTCTGCGCGAGGGCCGCCTGTCCGTCGGGGCGGTCGGAGTACAGGCGCGTGAACAGGGCGTGGAGGCGGGGGAACTGCGCGTCGAACCGCTCGAGGAAGGCGTCGTCGAGACGCCCGGCGTCGGAGGCGGCGGCCAGGGCCGCGGCGCGATCGTCCTGGAGTGCGCGGAGCGGCGCGTCGTTCCCGGTGAGCATGGGGCTCCTCTCCCTGCCGACAAGCCTAGAGGGATAGCCTTGGCGGCACCGACCCTCGCCCGCAACCCGCAGAGGAGCCCACGATGCGCCTTCTCCAGGTGGCCCAGCACGCCGACGATCTCGACCGCGCCGCCGACTTCTACACCGTCCTTCTCGACGCGCCTCCGGTCGCCCGGTTCGATCCGCCGGGTCTGTTGTTCTTCGACCTCGACGGCACACGGCTGCTGCTGGACCGGGCCGCGCCGTCGTCGCTCCTGTATCTGCGGGTCGACAATGTGCACGAGGCGATCGAGCGGCTCTCGGGGATCGCCGAGGTCGTGTCGCCGCCGGCAGTGATCTTCGTTCACGAAGACGACACCCTGGGCCCGGCCGGGCACGAGGAGTGGCAGGCGTTCATCCGCGACACCGAGGGCAACACCGTCGGCCTCGTCGCGTGGCAGCGTCCGTGAGCGCGTACGTCTCCGCGTTCGACCTGTTCTCCGTCGGAATCGGCCCCTCCAGTTCGCACACCGTCGGTCCCATGCGCGCCGCACGCCTGTTCGTGGCGGCGCTCGCCGGGGAGAGGGGTCGGGTCGCGCGGGTGGAGGGTGAGCTCTACGGCTCGCTGGGTGCCACCGGCATCGGACACGGCACCCCCGACGCCGTCGTGGCGGGGCTGCAGGGTGCCGATCCCGAGACGGTGGAGCCCGCCTCCGTGCGGCACGCGTGGAGCACGTGGCGCGACGGCGCACCGTTGGCGCTCGCGGGGGTGCATCCGGTTCCGTTCTCCCGTGGCGACATCCGGTTGTCGCCGCGGGTGCGCCTTCCCGGTCATCCCAACGCCATGACCCTGCGCGCCTTCGACGGGGAGGGCGAGCTCTGCGCCGAGGAGACCTACTACTCCGTCGGCGGCGGCTTCATCCGTCGGGAGGGAGAGGATGCCTCGGTCTCGCGTGCCGCCGTGCCGCATCCGTTCTCTTCGGCGGCAGAACTCCTCGCGCTCTGCGACGAACGGGGATGGACGATCGCCGAGGTGGCGCGCGCCAACGAGGAGGCGACGCGGAGCGAAGCCGAGGTCGCCGCGGGGCTCGACCGCATCTGGGACGCGATGGCCGCGTGCATCGATGCGGGTCTTCACGCCGACGGAGTGCTGCCGGGGATGCTCAAGGTCGCGCGTCGCGCGGGAGCCATCCGCGCGCAGCTGGAGGCCGTGGAGAGCGAGGGTCGGCGGGAGCTTCCCGGCGAGTGGCTGGGCGCCTTCGCGCTGGCCGTCAACGAGGAGAACGCGTCGGGTGGGCGTGTCGTGACGGCACCCACCAATGGTGCCGCGGGGATCCTTCCCGCCGTCGCGATGTACTGGTGGCGGTTCCTGGCAGACTCCGGTCTGGGCTCGGGCAACGCGGTGACGCCGTACGGCGAACTCGTCGGGTCGGCGCTGCTCGGACTGCATGCGCCGCAGACGCAGGCGGGCGTCGCGCACGGCGATTCGGACGAGGCGACCGTCGAGGCCAACCGGCGCCGGGGCATCCGCCGGTTCCTGCTGACGGCGACGGCGCTGGGATCGCTCTTCAAGGCCAACGCCTCGATCTCGGGTGCCGAGGGTGGCTGCCAGGCGGAGGTCGGCTCGGCGTGTGCCATGGCGGCGGGAGGGCTCACCGCCGTGATGGG
>JBMDWQ010000143.1:0-8743 GCA_048594675.1 Microbacterium sp.
CGTCCGTTGTCGAGGACGGCTTCGGCGGCGGTGATTTCAGGACCTTCCAAGAGGTCTCTCCTTCTTTGTTTAGACTCGCACGCGCGTTTCGCGCACGAGATCGTGCGAAGGAGCAGGAACAGGCAGATCTCGACGCGCGACATGCCGCGGTATCGTCAGCACTGGCCACCAGTAGAAAGCCACCGTGCGAGACGGGAACCCACCACAGGGGACCAGCTTCCTGCCGGCCTGCTCCAGGGTCTCAACGGGGATGTTGAGAACTCGATGTGTAGTTGCGGTCGTGCACTGCGCAGCGCAGATGCACGGGCAGCACGAAGGCAGCCCCCGTCAGCCTACCAGTCACCCCCTCCCCTGCGTATCGTGGGGGCATGAGCACTGACGACACCGCCGCGTCCGCGGCGTCCGACGACCTGAAGCGCAAGTTCAAGGAGGCGCTGGACAAGAAGAACGCCCAGCCGCGCAGCGGCGAGGCGCATCTCGACGGCGACTCCGCGGTGCACGGCACGCACGCCGCCGTCACCAAGCGCGAGTTCCGCCGAAAGAGCGGCTGAGCCGCACGCACGGACGATGGCCCGGGACCCATTCGGCCCCGGGCCATCGTCCGTGTTAGGGGCTGGCTACCCGACCTCCCCCCCGGCGCGCCGACGGGCACGCTCCTGCTTGAGAGAAGCCTCGTCGAGCGCGGCGCCCTCCAGTTCCTGCGTGCTCACCGCATCCGTGTCGGTCGACATCCCATCGTGGTGGTCGCCAGAGAGCGTCGACTCGTCGAACGGAGCGCGGCCGGAGAGCACCGCGAGGGCCCGCTCGCGGTCGAACTGCTTGGTCCAGGTGCCGATGAGCATCGTGGCGACGGCGTTTCCGGTGAAGTTCGTGAGCGCTCGCCCCTCCGACATGAATCGGTCGATGCCGACGATCACCCCGACACCGTTGACGAGGTCGGGCCGGTAGGCCTGGAGGCCGGCGGCGAGGGTCGCCAGCCCCGCCCCCGTCACGCCGGCGGCGCCCTTGCTCGCGACGATCATGAACACGAGGAGCCCGATCTGCTCGGGGATCGACATGGGCGCCCCCATCCCGGCGGCGATGAACAGCGACGCCATCGTGAGGTAAATGGCCGTTCCGTCGAGGTTGAACGAGTAGCCGGTGGGCACCGTGATGCCCACGACCGGCTTGGAGACCCCCACGTGCTCCATCTTGGCGATCAGTCGCGGAAGCGCGGATTCGCTGGACGAGGTGCCGACGATCAAGAGGTACTCACGGGCGAGGTACTTCATGAGGCTGAAGATGTTGATCCTCGCCACGAGCCACAGCAGGCTTCCGAGGACTCCGACGATGAAGACGATGCACGTGATGTAGAAGGCCACCATCAGGATGCTGAGGCTGACGATCGCCGAGACGCCCGTCTTGCCGACCACGGCGGCGATCGCTCCGAAGGCGCCGATCGGGGCGAGCCACAGGATCATCCCGAGGATACGGAAGACGAGCGTCTGCAACTGCTTCACCGCGAACATGATCGGCTCGCCCTTGCGTCCCAGCCCCTGCAATGCGAAGCCGACCAGGAGGGCGATGAAGAGCACCTGCAGCACGCTCTCCCCCGTGAAGGCCGAGAAGAACGTCGCCGGGATGATGCCGAGCACGAACTCGGTGGTGGTCTTGGCCTCGCCCAGCGAATCGGCGTCGTACGTGGCCGACTGCATGTTCAGTCCCTCGCCGGGGTGGATGATGTTGCCGACGACGAGACCGATCGCGAGCGCGAACGTCGACATGACCATGAAGTACCCGAGCGCGAGCCCGCCGATCTTGCCGACGGTGGCCGCTTTGGCGATCGATCCCACGCCCACCACGATCGTGCAGAAGATGATCGGCGCGATCATCATCTTGATGAGGCTCACGAACCCCTTCCCCAGGGGCTCCAGGCCGACCGCGAACTCGGGCCAGACGAGGCCGACGGTGGCTCCGAGGATGACTGCGAGGATCACCGACACATAGAGCCAGGTGTGCTTGTCCCAGGCCTGCTTGCCGCGGCGCCAGTTGTAGCCGGGAAGCCGGAAGGAGTTGGTGAGGGCCATGTGTGCCTCCGTGGGATGAACGGTCGTTGTTCGGCGACACCGCCGTCGGTGTCGGTCCGATCAGCGTTGCTTCCTCCCCTCCCCCCGTCGATTTGTGGTCGTATTGGTCGCACACGAATCGATGCCGAGCAGTCGCAAGGGAGAGGCATGGCCGGGGATCGCGGACGCAGCGCTGCGTCGCAGGTGTTCCTCGCGCTCGTCGCGACCATGTCCGTGGTCGCCCTCCTCACCGCAGGGATCCTGCTCCTGGAGAGCCAGCGATCCGCCCGCGCCGAGGCCGAGCGGGTCACCCAGGCGGTGGCCCAGACGATCGCGCACGCACCCGAGGTGGTGGAGGCGCTCGCGGAGGATCGCGACAGCGCTACGGCGCGGCTGCAGCCGTTCGCCACCGAGGTCATGGCCGACGCGCGGGTCGACTTCGTCACCGTCATGGACGTCGACGGCATCAGGATCACGCACCGGGACCCCGACGAGATCGGGCGCCGCTACCTCGGCAGCATCCCGGCACGACCGGAGATGCTGACCGAACAGTTCACGGGCACATTGGGACCCTCTCTGCGAACGATCGTCCCCGTGGAGGCCGACGGCGCCCTGCGCGGCTGGGTCTCGGTGGGTGTCACCGTCGAAACCGTCGCCGCGTCGGTGCTGCCGCGCCTGGCCGCCGCGGGCGGGATCGGGGCGGCACTGGTGGCCGCCGGGATCGTCGGCGCCGTCCTGGCGCGGCGCGTGACGCGTCGAGTGGCCGGCGACCTTCCGGCCGGCGCAATCCGCGACACCCTTGCGTCCGCGGAGTCCCTGCGCACACTCGGCGACGCCTTGCGCGCCCAGACGCACGAGCACGGCAACCGGCTGCACGCCGCGGTCGCCCTGCTGGAGCTCGGACGGACGGACGAGGCGATCGAACTGCTGAGCGCGTCGGCGCAGCAGAGCCAGTCGCTCGTCGACCGGGTGGCGGCGCGCACCGCGGGCGATGCGACCGTCGGGGCGCTCCTCCTCGGCAAGACGGCCCAAGCGGCCGAGCGGGGCGTCGACCTGGTGGTCGAGATCGCCCCCGACGCCCCTGCCTCCGTGCTCGCGCCGGTCGATCAGGTGGCACTGGTCGGGAATCTGCTCGACAACGCTCTGGACGCCGCGGCGAGCGCCCCCGCGCCGCGATGGGTACGGGTGCGGTTGGAACGGGCCCCCGACGGCGACCTGATCGTGGAGGTCGTCGACAGCGGGTCCGGTGTTCCCGAGGCACTCAGGGAGCGCGTGTTCGAGCGCGGCTTCTCGACGAAGCCGGCCGGCGTCGAGGGGCGAGGCGTGGGCCTCGCTCTGGCGCGATCGGTCGTCGAGAGCGCCGGCGGCACCCTGGAGATCCTTCCGGGCACGCCGACCACCTTCCGGGTGGTCCTGCCGACGGAGGCACCGTGATCGACGTCCTCCTCGTCGACGACGAGGCCCTGACCCTGGAACTGCACCGGCACTACCTGGAGCGGCTCGAGGGTTTCCGCGTGGTCGGCGAGTGCACCGGGGCGCGCGCCGCCGTGACCGCTCTCCTGGGCGGCCCGCGAGTCGACCTCGTCCTGCTGGATATGACGATGCCGGACGGAACCGGCCTGGACGTCCTGCGGCACGTGAGAGCGCGAGGGAGCACCGTCGACGTGATCGCGGTGACGGGCGTGCGCGACGCCGACGCGGTCCGGCAGACCGTGGGACTCGGCGTCGCACAGTATCTCGTCAAGCCGGTGACGTTCGGTGTCTTCCGGGAGCGTCTGGAGCAGTACGCCGAGTATCACGCGCGCTCACGGCTCTCCTCCGGTCCCTCCACGCAGGAGGAGATCGACGCTCTCCTTTCCGCCTCGCGTGCCACCGGGACGATCCGCGTGCCGAAGGGCCTCTCGGTCGACACCCTCGCCCGCGTCACCTCCGCCGTGCGCGACGCGGGTCCCCTCTCGGCGTCGGAGACCGCCGCGCGCCTGGGCATCTCGCGAGTGTCGGCGCGCCGTTATCTCGAGCACCTCGCCGCGTCGGGAAGGGTAGAACGAGCCGCACGACACGGTGGACAAGGCCGCCCCGAGACGGAGTATCGCTGGCGCTGAGCCACGCGCGCATCCCCCACAATGGGGAGGTGACTGCACCCCGGATCGCGATGCCCGCCCGACTGTCCGAGGCCGATGGCGCCGATGCACGTGTGGGCCTCGCCAATGCGATCTTCGACGACGTCGCCGAGCTCGTGCGGGCCGAGGATCTGGACGTGGTCGTTGTGCGTGGCGCCGATCTCGAGGGCTTCGATGGGCTCGTCCTGCCCGGTGGCGGCGACATCGACCCGGCTCGCTACGGCGGCGACCGCACGTCTGCCTGCTACGACGTGAACGCCGATCAAGACGCCCTCGACCTCGCGATCCTCCACGACGCCCTCGATCGCGGGCTTCCCGTGCTCGGGGTGTGCCGGGGGCTTCAGGTCATCAATGTGGCACTCGGCGGCACGTTGATCGAGGATCTCGCTCCCTCCGGCGTCGCCCACGTGCCCTCGGGGCGGGCGGACGGAGGACTCGCCTGGAGCTGGCACGATGTGGCGCTGGCCGCTCACTCACGCCTGCGCGCGGAGCTGTCCGCGGAGCTCGTGTCGGTCGCTTCGGGGCACCATCAGGCCATCGGCGAACTGGGAGAGGGCCTGAATGTCGTGGCCGTCGCCCCGGACGGCGTGATCGAGGCGATCGAGCATGCGTCGGCGCCGGTGCTCGCCGTCCAGTGGCACCCCGAGGCGGAGGGAACGGCGCCGGCCGTGGCCGCGGCCCCCTTCGCCGTCTTCGCCGACCTCGTGCACGCACACCGCATGACCGGGATCGCCTCCTGAGCGGCCCCGGTCATCCCGGCGTGCTCACGCGGTGAGGCTCACTCTCCGGCGAGCCCGCCCAGCAGGTGCCCGAAGGATCGCCCTTCACCCAAGTAGCTTGCGGGATCGAACGGGTCGGACGCGGTGGCCGGAGGACGACGGGCGATCGCTTCGGCGAGCTCGCGAGCTCCACGCTCCACGCGCGACGCGAGCGGAGCGACCTCGTCGGCGGCCGCTCCCCAGTCGCTCGATGCCGCGAACACCCCGGTGGACACCGGCTCCGCGTGGAGGTAGGTGAACAGTGGCCGGATCGCATAGTCGATCGCCAGCGAATGCCGCGCGGTTCCGGCGTTGGCGCCGATCAGCACGGGCGTGCCGGTGAGGGCGTCGGGGTCGAGCACGTCGATGAACGACTTGAACAGGCCCGAGTAGCTCGTCGAGAAGATCGGCGTGACCGCGATGACGGCATCCGCCGAGACGACCGCGTTGATGGCCGACTCCAGTGCCGGCGGCGCGAACCCGGTGAGCAGGTTGTTCGTGATGTCGTGGGCGAGATCACGCAGCTCGATCGTGTCGACGACGGCTTCCATGGCCGCGCCGTCGGGCCCCGTCGTCTCCGACAGCGCCTTCAGGGTGGCGGCCGCGAGACGATCGGCGAGCATTCTCGTCGATGAGGGATTGGACAGTCCGGCCGAGATCACCGCGATGCGCCGTGCCTGCGGCGTGGTCTGCGCGCTCATCGGGCGCCGCCCAGACCGAACGCGGCACCTGCCGGGGCGGGCGTGTCCTGGTACGGCGAGGGACCGCTGAGGTTGTCACCGCGGTTCGCGCGAGGCCGGGCTTCCCGTACCGGGCCGTCACCGTACCGCGCCCGCACACGCGCTGCGTGGGTGGGGGCGTCGGGGACGACGGTCGGGCGATCCTTGGCGAACTCCCGACGCAGGGCCGGGACCACCTCGCCGCCGAGGAAGTCGAGCTGCTCGAGCACCGTCTTGAGCGGGAGCCCGGCATGGTCGACGAGGAAGAGCTGGCGCTGGTAGTCGCCGAAGAGCTCCCGCATCCCGGCGTAGCGATCGATCACCTGCTGCGGCGAGCCGACGGTGAGCGGAGTCATCTCTGAGAAGTCCTCGAGCGAGGGACCGTGTCCATAGACCGGGGCGTTGTCGAAGTACGGGCGGAACTGCGACACGGCATCCTGAGAGTTCTTGGCCATGAACGCCTGCCCGCCCAGGCCCACGATCGCCGTCTCCGGCGCGCCGTGGCCGTAGTGTTCCCACCGCTGGCGGTAGAGGGCGATGAGGCGCTGGTAGTGCTCCGCCGGCCAGAAGATGTTGTTGGCGAAGAAGCCGTCGCCGTAGTACGCGGCCTGCTCTGCGATCTCCGGAGTCCGGATGGACCCGTGCCAGACGAACGGCGCGACGCCGTCGAGCGGGCGCGGAGTGGCGGTGAATCCCTGCAGCGATGTGCGGAACTTGCCCTCCCAGTCCACGACGTCCTCGTGCCAGAGCTTGTGGAGGAGCGCGTAGTTCTCCACCGACAGCGGGAGCCCCTGCCGGATGTCCTTCCCGAACCACGGGTAGACCGGCCCGGTGTTGCCACGGCCGAGCATGAGGTCCATGCGCCCGTCGGACACGTGCTGGAGCATCGCGTAATCCTCGGCGATCTTCACCGGATCGTTCGTCGTGATGAGCGTGGTCGCCGTGGAGAGCACGAGGCGCTCGGTCTGCGCAGCGATGTAGGCGAGGGTCGTGGTGGGAGAGCTCGACCAGAACGGCGGGTTGTGGTGTTCCCCGAGGGCGAAGACGTCCAGGCCCACGGCCTCGGCGTGCTTCGCGATCTCGACGGTGGCCTTGATGCGCTCGGCCTCGCTCGGCGTGTGCCCCGTCGTGGGATCCTGCGTGATGTCGCTCACGGTGAAGATTCCGAACTGCATTCCCGAGGTGTCGGGGGTGTTCTCGCTCATGGTTCCACTCTCTGGACGCGTCGCGCCCGTTTCATGCAGATGAATGTATCTGATGCAACACGACGGCGTCCACAGTATTCCCGAGGTCGGGCTCCCCCTCGACGAGGGCGGCCACGGTGCTCAGTACCGGCCGTAGTACCGCTTGCCCGCCTGGGTGGTTCCGAGCAGGTCGCTCACCGTCACCAGGGTGAAGCCCTTCTTGCGCAGCGCCGCGACGACGCCGGGGACCGCATCGACCGTATCGGCGTGGATGTCGTGCATGAGGATGATCGCTCCCCGCTTGGCCTTCTTGGCGGCAGCGATGATCTTCTTGGGCGAGTGGTTCTCCCAGTCGCGGGTATCGATGCTCCAGAGCACCTCGGCGTATCCGTCTCCCCGCGCCAGCGCATCCAGCTTCTTGTCGCGAGCGCCGTACGGGGGACGCAGGAGGTCGGGGGCGCGACCCGTGGCCTTCTCGATCGCGCGGGACGTCCGCCGCATCTGCGAGAGGGCATCTTCCGGGTCGAGCCTGGTGAGATCGGGGTGCGACCAGCTGTGATTGCCGATCTCGTGGCCGTCCGCGGCGATGCGACGAAGGATCTTCGGATATGCCTGCGCCTGCGTACCGAGCACGAAGAAGGTCGCGTGGACGTCCTCGCGCTCGAGAAGGTCGAGGAGCCGCGGCGTGGTGCGCCCGGACGGACCGTCGTCGAAGGTCAGCGCCACGCACTTGGCGACACGGCAGTCGACCCTCTCCGGCACCGGAGGCGGCTCCGGCGCCGCTTCGAGCGGCTGCGGCCGCAGGGTCGCCTCACGAGCGGCCTTCCCCGACGCCGTCAGCGAGGACTCCGACACCGATACGGCGAACGCGGGAGCGCCCTCCGCGCCGGCCGCGACGTCGTACTCGTCGAACTGGAGGACGAGATCGCCCGTGGCCGTGAACCCGACCGCCGGGTCGCCGGAACGGAGGATGTCCTGTGCACTCGCCAGATCGGGCTGGGTGACGTAGCGCCGGAGCTGGGCGAGGACGTCGTCGACCACGGCATCATGGTCTTCCCGGCGGACGAGGTCGCGCCACCCGAGCAGCCGGTCTTCGGCCGCGTCGTACCAGACGGAGCGCTCGCGCACCGCGGTGCTGGCGCCCGGGGAGACGATGGAGGAGATCAAGAACCCCACGATCCGGGGCGCAGACCCGAGGGTGCGCCAGCTCACATTGACCGAGCCGCGCGAGGCCGCCCCGCCGGCGGAGATGGTGTCCACGACATCGCGGGTGTCCTGTTCGCGGACGTCCCGCAACCGCTCGTTCAGCCGGTCGTACCCCTCGATCTGGGGGATCACGGTGTAGACCAGCGACCCGTTGTCACCGTCGGTGACGGTGCGCAGGCCCGGGATCGACACGCTGTCTGCACTCCGGAACTCCACCGCGGGTCGTTCCGGGAGAGCGGCGAGCGTCTCCGACGCAAGAGGGGTCGGAGAGACCGCGGCCGGCTCGGCCACACACGCCGTCAGGAGGAGGGACAACCCCGCGGCGAACACGAACAACGGGCGACGCACACTCACCCCTCGAGGCTAACCGCCTCCCACCGGGCGCCCGACACGGCACGGCGCGCGACGGCCGATGTTCAGCGAACGCACGGCCACCGAGAAACGACGAAGGCCGCCCCCACACCAGGGGGCGGCCTTCCAAGAAGTTTGGAGCGATTGAACGCTGGCGACGATGCTTTAGCGGCGGAGTCCGAGACGCTCGATCAGCGCACGGTAGCGCTCGATCTCGACGTCCTGGAGGTAGCCGAGCAGACGACGGCGCTGACCGACGAGCAGGAACAGCCCACGACGCGAGTGGTGGTCGTGCTTGTGCTCCTTGAGGTGCTCGGTCAGGTCCTTGATGCGCTGCGTCAGCATCGCGACCTGCACCTC
>JBMDWQ010000144.1:0-14055 GCA_048594675.1 Microbacterium sp.
ACCATCGCGCACGAAGGCGATGGGACCAGCGTCCACCGCTTCGGGTGCTATGTGGCCGATGCACAGGCCGGTTGTGCCGCCTGAGAATCGTCCGTCCGTCAAGAGTAGTACATCTTTTCCGAGCCCCGCGCCCTTGATGGCAGCGGTGATGGCGAGCATCTCGCGCATCCCGGGGCCGCCCTTCGGGCCTTCGTAGCGGATGACGACGACGCTGCCCGCCTCGATCTCTCCCGCGGCCAGGGCATCGATGGCCCCGCGCTCGCGCTCGAAGACACGGGCCGGGCCCTCGAAGACGGCGGCGTCGAAGCCGGCGGTCTTCACGACGGCACCCTCCGGCGCCAGCGAACCGTGCAGGATCGTGAGGCCGCCGGTGGCGTGGATCGGATTGTCGAACGTGTGGATGACCGTGCCGTCGATGGGGTCGGGATCGAGCTCGGCCAGGTTCTCGGCGAGCGTCTTGCCGGTCACGGTGAGCGCGTCGCCGTGGAGGAGCCCTTCGTCGAGCATCGCCTTCATGATCACGGGGATGCCGCCGTGACGGTCGACGTCGTTCATGACGTACTTGCCGAACGGCTTCATGTCCGCGACGTGGGGAACTTTGTCGCCGATGCGATTGAAGTCGTGGAGGCTGAGGTCGACGTCGGCTTCCCGAGCGATCGCGAGCAGGTGCAACACCACGTTCGTCGACCCGCCCAGGGCCATCGCGAGGGCGATCGCGTTCTCGAAGGCCTCCTTGGTGAGGATGTCGCGGGTCGTGATGCCCTGGCGGAGGAGATTCACGACGGCCTCGCCCGAGCGGTGGGCGAAGTAGTCGCGACGGCGGTCGGCCGAGGGCGGCGCGGCCGACCCCGGAAGGCTGAGCCCGAGGGCCTCGGCGACGGACGCCATGGTGTTCGCGGTGTACATGCCGCCACACGCGCCCTCACCCGGCGCGATCGCGCATTCGATGCGCTTGAGGTCGGCCTCGCTCATCTTCCCGGCCAGGCACGCGCCGACCGCCTCGAAGGAGTCGATGATGGTGACGTCCTTCTCGGTTCCGTCCGAGAGCTTGACCCACCCGGGCGCGATCGACCCGGCGTAAAGGAAGACGCTCGACAGATCCAGGCGTGCAGAAGCCATGAGCATGCCCGGGATCGACTTGTCGCAGCCGGCGAGCAGCACGGTGCCGTCGAGACGCTCGGCCATGACCACCGTCTCGACCGAGTCGGCGATGACCTCGCGGCTGACGAGGGAGAAGTGCATCCCCTCATGTCCCATCGAGATGCCGTCGGACACCGAGATCGTGCCGAACTGCAGCGGGTATCCGCCGCCGGCGTGGACACCTTCCTTGGCGCCCTGGGCCAGGCGGTCGAGGCTCAGGTTGCAGGGGGTGATCTCGTTCCAGCTCGAGGCGATGCCGATCTGGGGCTTCTCCCAGTCCTCGTCGCCCATGCCGACGGCCCGGAGCATGCCGCGGGAGGTCGTTGCCTCGATGCCGTCGGTGACGACGCGGCTGCGGGGCTTGATGTCGATGGAGTTCTCGGGTGATGATGCGGGCGAAGGCATTCTCGAAGTCTATTCCCGCGTGACGCTGCGCCGGTGCGCCAACTCACGCAGGAGCACGGCGAGTTCGTCGATCGAGGCGACCCGCAGGCTCGCGGCGGTCTCCCCCGGTCCGACCCGGACCCCGAGGTCGTCGGGGCCGAGCGAACGAATCGCGTCTTCGTCGGTGACGTCGTCGCCGGCGAACAACACGGCGGTGGCTCCCGTCGCCTCTCGGAGGCGGGCGACCGCGTCGTCTTTCCCCTCGTCGCGGAAGGCGAACTCCGTGATCGAATGCCCGACCCGGCGGCGCCAGTGCGGCGCGCGATCGGCCATCAGCGCATCGATGCGCTCGTGCACCTCGGCGGCCCGCTCGGGAGCGACGAGGCGGGAGTGGACACCGAACCCGACGGCCTTCGGCTCGATCCACGCCCCGTCGACGTCGGCCGCAATCTCTTCCGCCGCGGCGCGCAGTTCGTCCCGGAGTTCCGACTCGTCGGCACCCGCGCGGGGCTCGGCGGCCGGCACGGCCCGGAGGTGCTCCGGCCACCAGAACTCGGCACCGTGGGAACCTGCGAGCACGATCGATGAGGCGTCCCCGTGCTCGGCGATCACCCGCAGGTCGGCGAGACTGCGTCCCGACACGAACGCGACCGTCGTCCGCGGCGCCGCCGCGAGCGCGTCGATGGCGGCAGCGGTCGATGGCGCCATGCGCGCCTCGATCGGGACGTCGACGAGCGGGGCCAAGGTGCCGTCGAAGTCGAGGGCGACGAGGAGCTCGCGCGTCTGGACGAGTCCGTCGAGCATCATGACCGCGCCTCGTGGACCCGCCGCAGGTCGTCGAGGAACCGACGCGACCACGCCGCCACGTCGTTGTCCCGCACGCGTCGGCGGAGCGCTCGCATCCGCCGGCGCTGCTCGTCGACGGGCATCTCCACGGCGGCCATGATCGACTCCTTGAGCCCTTCGATGTCGTGTGGGTTCACTCGCACCGCCTGGGTCAGCTCGTCGGCGGCCCCGGCGAACTCACTGAGCACGAGGACGCCGCGGCCGTCCACGCGACTGGCCACATACTCCTTGGCGACGAGGTTCATGCCGTCGCGCAGCGCCGTGACGAGCATCGCGTCGGCCGCGAGGTAGAGCGCGACCATCTCCTCTCGCGGGTAGGAGTGGTGGAGGTAGAGCACCGGGGTGAATCCGACGGTCCCGTAGTCCCCGTTGATGCGCCCCACCGACAGCTCGATCTCGTCGCGCAGTTGCATGTACGCCGCCACACGCTCCCGGCTGGGGCTGGCGACCTGCACGAGAGTCGCGTCGCCGACGGCGAACCGGCCGTCTTCGAACAGCTCCCCCACTGCCTTGAGCCGGTGCCGGATGCCCTTGGTGTAGTCGAGCCTGTCCACACCGAGGAGGACATAACGCGGGTCGCCGAGCTCCGCCCGGATCTCGGCGGCGCGCGCCTGGATATCGGGACGGCGAGCGAGTTCCTCATACGTCTCGGTGTCGATCGAGATCGGATAGGCCCGCGCGACCGCCTGACGGGTGCCTCCACCCTCGACCGGCACCTGGATGGAGCCCGCTTTCGTGTCGTAACCGAACCGACGGCGCACGGCACGCGCGAAGTTGCCCGCGTCGGCCACTCGCTGGAAGCCCACGACATCTGCGCCGAGGAGTCCCTCGAGCACCTGGGCGCGCCAGGGAAGCTGGGAGAAGATCCCGTATGCCGGGAAAGGAATGTGGTGGAAGTAACCGATCACCAGGTCGGGCCGCATCTCTCGGAGCATTCTCGGCACGAGCTGGAGCTGGTAGTCGTGGACCCACACCGTGGCCCCGGGGGCGGCGACCGCTGCGGCGGCCTCGGCGAAGCGGCGGTTGACCCGCACATACGCGTCCCACCACGCCCGGTGATAGGTGGGTTCTGCGATCACGTCGTGGTAGAGCGGCCAGATCGTGTCGTTGGAGAAGCCCTCGTAGTACTGCGCGACCTCCGCCGACGACAACGCCACCGGAACGAGGAGGACGCCGTCGAACGTGAAGGGATCGACCTCGAGGTCGGCCTGTCCGGGCCAACCGACCCACGCCCCGCCGCTGCGACGGACCACCGGTTCGAGCGCGGTGACGAGTCCTCCGGGTGACCGTCGCCACGGTTCCTCGTCGTCACCCGACCTGTCCACGGGGAGTCGGTTGGCGACGACGACGAACTCGGCGGCGGTGGCGCTGGTCACGAAAAGCCTCTCTCCAGGGGTGTCTAGTCAGGCTAACAACGCGATGGCAACCCCCTGCCGCTCCTTGCCGCGAACGGTAGCGTGGTGGTATGCGCAAGTACGTGTTCGGCACCGGAATCATCTCTGCGATCACCAGCGGACTCACCCTGTTGCGCGCTGCCCGCGACGACACGCCCTTCAGCTGGCGTACCGCACTCGCCTGGCTGAACTGGGCGATCACGCTCGCATTGGCGATCGGCGCGATCGTCGACACGCGTCGTGCCTCACGGGGTGGGCTCGTGGCGCCCGACTCCCCCGTCGCGGGACGCGAGCAGAGGCTGCTCTCGCGACGACTCCGCGACTGATTCCGGCGTTCGCGCGATCCGCGTCACCGAAGGGACTCAGACGTCCCGGGCGTCGTCACGATCTGGCGCACGTGCAGCGATCGGCGATGGCGACGCCGGCCAGTGCCTGGTCGACGTGCTCGCCGCAGCCGGCCCAGGTCGTCTTGCCGCAGGTCTGGCAGCTCACGGGGTAACACACGGATGGCGCTCCTCTGTCTCGTCGGAGAAAGCCTAAGCCCGACCGAGGGCGCGCGGGTCACGCGCGGAGGATCAGCGCCTCTCCCTGTCCACCGCCGCCACAGAGCCCGACGGCGGCGACACCTCCGCCGCGACGCTGGAGCGCATGCACGGCGTGGACGACGAGCCGGCATCCCGACGCCCCGATCGGATGACCGATCGCGATACCGCCCCCGTCGGGGTTCACGACGTCCTCCGAGACACCGAGCACCTGACGCGATCGGGCCACGACCGATCCGAACGCCTCATTGATCTCCACGAGATCCAACTCCTCTGGACGGAGGCCCTCTTTCGTGAGAGCGCGCTGTATCGCCCGCGCGGGCTGCTCGTGGAGCGAATTGTCGGGCCCTGCGACCTGACCCGATGCGCCCACGGTCGCCAGAACCTGCCATCCGCGGTCGTCGGCATGGGCGCGCGTGGTGAGGACGACCGCCGCCGCGCCGTCGGAGATCTGTGAGGCATTGCCCGCGGTGATCGAGCCGTCGGAGGCGAAGGCGGGCCGGAGGGCCGCGAGATTCTCGACCGTCGTCTCGGGGCGCACGCCCTCGTCGCGTTCGATCGTGACCGGTTCGCCACGTCGCCGCGGGACGGTCACCGGCACGAGCTCCGCGTCGAAGCGTCCCTCTGCCTGGGCAGCGGCGGCGCGCTGGTGCGAGAGCGCCGCCACTCGGTCCTGCTCATCTCGGCTGACCCTGAATCGGGCATTGGCCCGCTCGGTGGACGCACCCATGCTCTCGTGGTCGTACGCATCCGTCAGACCGTCGTAGGCCAGGTGATCCAGCACCTCGACGGAGCCATAGGCCCAGCCGTCGCGGGAGCCCATGAGGAGGTGGGGCGCGCGCGTCATCGACTCCATCCCTCCTGCCACCACGACCGTCGCGTCACCGACCGCGATCATCCGCGCCGCGTCGATCACCGCCGTCAAGCCCGACAGGCACACCTTGTTCACCGACGACGCCGGCACCTCCCAGCCGATCCCGGCGAGACGCGCCGCCTGCCGGGCGGCGTTCTGGCCCGTCCCTGCGGGGAGGACGTGGCCCATCACGACGGCCTCGACCGCGTCGGCGGGCACTCCGGCCCGCGCGAGCGCCCCGGAGATGGCGGCGGCGCCGAGCTCTGGGGCCGTCAACCCCGCGAGCTGCCCCTTCATCCTCCCCTGCGGAGTGCGGGCAGCGGCGACGATCACGATGTCGCTGGTCACAATGCGATTGGTCACGATGTCGCCGGTCATGAGGTGAGCTCCTCTCGAGCGTCGATCAGGGGTGGTTGAGTTGCGGCGCGCACGTCGTCGATCGTCACGCCGGGTGCCGTCTCGATCAGGGCGAGCCCGTCAGGGCGGACGTCGATGACCGCGAGATCGGTGATGATGCGATCCACCACGCGACGTCCCGTGAGCGGCAAGGTGCACGCGTCGACGATCTTCGCACTGCCGTCTCTCGCGACGTGCTCCATCACGACGATGACCCGCGCCGCGCCGTGGACGAGATCCATCGCACCGCCGGGGCCCTTCACCATCTTTCCGGGGATCATCCAGTTGGCCAGGTCTCCCGCCCGCGAGACCTGCATGGCACCGAGGATCGCCGCGTCGATCTTGCCGCCGCGGATCATCCCGAAGCTCATCGCCGAATCGAAGAAGGACGCGCCCGGCCGCACCGTGACGGTCTCCTTCCCGGCGTTGATGAGGTCGGGGTCGACCTCGGCCGCCACGGGATACGGACCCACGCCGAGGATGCCGTTCTCCGACTGGAGGACCACCGTCACGCCGGAGGGCACATAAGCGGGGACGAGGGTCGGGAGTCCGATGCCCAGGTTCACGTACGACCCGTCGGCCAGCTCCCGCGCGGCGCGGGCAGCCATCTGCTCTCGGGAGAGCGCCACGTCAGTCCTCCCTCTCCTCGCGGACGGTGCGTCGTTCGATCCGCTTCTCGATGTCGGCACCGACCTCGACCACACGGTGGACGTAGACGCCGGGAAGATGCACGTCGTCCGGATCGATACCTCCGGCGGGTCGCAGTTCCTCGACCTGGGCGATGCAGATCCGCCCGGCCATCGCTGCGAGGGGATTGAAGTTGCGAGCCGCGCGATGGAACACCAGATTGCCGTGGACATCTCCCACGGCCGCGTGCACGAGGGCGAAGTCGGTGACGATCGCCTCCTCGAGCACGTACTCCGCGCGCTTCCCGCCGACGGTGAAGCTCCGGACATCCTTCGGCGCCGAGGCCAGGGCGATGCCTCCCGCACCGTCATACCGTTGCGGGAGGCCCCCCTCGGCGACTTGGGTGCCGATGCCCGTCTGCGTGTAGAACGCCGCGATCCCCGCGCCTCCGGCGCGGAGCTTCTCGGCCAGCGTCCCCTGTGGCGTCAGCTCGAGCTCGAGCTCGCCGGAGAGGAACTGCCGCTCGAACTCCCGGTTCTCTCCGACGTACGACGACGTCATCTTCCGGATCCGCCCCGCCGACAGGAGAATGCCGAGACCCCAGTCGTCCACACCACAGTTGTTGCTCACCACGTGGAGCGATCGGGAGCCACGGGCATACACGGCACGGATCAGCTCCATCGGATTGCCCGAGAGGCCGAACCCGCCGACCGCGAGCGACGCGCCGTCACCGATGTCGGCCACTGCGTCCGCAGCCGAGGCCACTGTCTTGTCCACCGTCCGCACACCCTCGAATCCGACGGCCGCGCCGACGCCGCTGCCGACGAGCCACCTCCACCTTCCCGCCATCGCTCGTCCGCGGCAAGGGGCTGCTTGCGATGTGGACGGAGCCCCTCGTAGGGTCCACATTGTGGAACGACGCGGCGACACCTCCCCCGCTGTGTCGGGCGCACCGGTGCCCGGCGCCCAAGCGATCGCCCGCGCCGCGCGCCTCCTGCGGCTGGTCTCGGCCGCGGGTCGCGATGGCCGCGCCGTGAGCGACCTCGCGCGAGAAGCAGACCTCTCCCGCTCCACGGCTCACCGCCTGCTGACGGCACTGCGAGCGGAGGGTCTCGTCGACCAGGACGAGCGGACGGCGCACTGGCTACCGGGGCCCGAGCTGTTCCTGATGGGGTCTGCCGCCGCGCCACGTTACGACATCTCCGGCTTCGCGAGCGACATCGTCCGCTCGTTGGCCGTGACGACCGAGGAGAGCGCATTCCTGTCGGTGCGGCGCGGGGACGAGACGGTCTGCGTCCTGCGCGAAGAAGGCGCCTTCCCCATTCGCTCCTTCGTGCTCAGCGAAGGCGTGCGCTTCCCCCTCGGCGTCGCGTCGGCCGGGTTGGCGATCCTCTCTTTCTTCCCTCCCGACGAGGCAGAGGCCTACCTCGCACGGCATCCCGAGCTGGGTACCACCTGGGGCGCGTCCCACGATGCGGAGCGCCTGCGTGCACGATTGGCCGACACTCGCGATCGTGGCTACGCCGTAAACCCCGGCCTCGTCGTCGAAGGGTCGTGGGGACTCGGCGCCGCGGTGTTCGACCCGCTCGGTCGACCCGAATGGGCCTTGAGCCTCACGGGCGTCGAGTTCCGCTTCGGGCCGGACCGCCTTCCCGCGCTGGGTCGCACGCTCCTCTCGCACGCCCACCAACTCACGACGCGGCTGCAGTCGATGCGACGACCGTGAATCCGCAGGTCGTCCGGATGCGACCCTCGCTTCCATACCGCCGTTATATACTTGCGTTATGGATACAGCCGACGACCTCCTGCGCATCGTGGTCGGGGCGAACGCCCTCACGCGGATCGCTTCGATGGAGACCCGGAACGAGGCTCCGGCGGCGCAGTGGCGCACGCTGTCGCTCTTGAGGACGCACGGACCCCAGCGCGTGGGCGACCTCGCATCCCTCAGCCGCGTCACCCAGCCCGGCATGACACGTCTGGTCGGACAGCTCGCCGAGGAGGGTCTCGTCGCACGTTCCAGCGATCCGGCGGACTCCCGAGCGATCGTGATCTCGATCACCGACGCCGGCGCGCGGGCGCTGGAGGGCTGGCTCGGCGTGCTGCGTTCATCCTGGGAGCCGCGCCTGGCAGACCTCGACGACGCGGACCGTGCGGCCCTGGCCCGGACGGCGGATCTCCTCGAACGCGTCGCCTCCCTCCCCGGAGCCATTCGATGAGCAGGGGTCACTCGATGAGCAGGGGTCACTCGACGAGTCCGGCCGGCAACACGGTCTGGTCCCAGCCGCTCCCGGTGTGGGCGGTCGCGTTCGCCAGCGTCGTCGCGTTCATGGGCATCGGGCTCGTCGACCCGATCCTCCCCGCCATCGCGGAGTCGCTCGAGGCGACGCCCGTGGAGACCGAGCTGCTCTTCACGAGCTATCTGCTGGTCACCGGCCTCGCGATGCTCGTCACGAGCTGGATCTCCAGCCGCATCGGAGCGAAGGCGACGATGCTCGCAGGGCTCGCCCTGATCGGCGGTTTCGCGCTCCTGTGCGCGGTCGCGGGGTCCGTCGAGGCGGTCATCGGCTTCCGCGCCGGGTGGGGCCTCGGCAATGCCCTGTTCATCTCCACCGCTCTCGCCACGATCGTGGGCGCTGCGGCCGGCGGCAGCGCCGCCGCCATCGTCCTCTACGAGGCGGCCCTCGGACTCGGTATCGCCATCGGCCCGCTCCTGGGCGGCCTCCTCGGTGAGGTCAGCTGGCGCGGTCCCTTCTTCGGCGTCGTCACTCTCATGGTCATCGCGCTGCTCGCGGTGTCGATCCTCCTCCGCTCTCCGTCCGAAAGGCCTCAGCCGCTCCCGCTCCTCGCGCCGCTACGGGCGCTGCGGGTTCCGGCGCTCGCGATCCTCTCCCTCGCGGCGCTGTTCTACAACATCGGGTTCTTCATCCTGTTGGCCTTCTCGCCGTTCCCCCTGGGATTCGGCGCCCTGGGCATCGGCTTCACCTTCTTCGGATGGGGCATCGCCCTCGCGGTGACGAGCGTGTGGGGCGCTCCACTCCTGCTTCGTCGCGTCACACGAACCACCGCGCTCCTCCTGCTGCTTCCGCTTCTCGCGGTGGACCTCGGGGCAGCAGCGCTCTTCTCGGCGACCCCCGCCGGACTCGTCACCTGCATCGTTGTGGGCGGTCTGCTGCTCGGGTTCGTCAACACGATCCTCACGGAATCGGTCATGGAGGCGACCAGCCTCCCGCGGTCAGTGGCCAGTTCCGCCTATTCGGCGGTGCGGTTCCTCGGAGGCGCCGCCGCCCCGCCGCTGGCCGCCGCCCTCTGGCACGCGTTCAGCGCCGCCGTGCCGTTCCTCGTCGGATCCCTCTCGGTACTGGTCGCCGCGTCGGTGATCCTGATCGGCCGACGGCGACTCCGTCACATCGATCGGCGCGAGGCCGATGCCGCGGACGAGGCCGCCGCCATCGTCGCGGGCGACGCCACCTGACCGCCGGTCACGAGGAACGGGTGTCGAGCGAGCGGCGAAGCTCCGCGATCTCGTCGCGGAGGGCGTCGACCTGCGCCGAGGTCGCCGCCGAGGAGGACTGGTTCTCCAGCGACACCTTCTCCACGATCCACGAGGCGAGCGTCGCGGTCACGACGCCGATGAGTGCGATCCCACCCACCATCAGCCCGACTGCGATCACTCGGCCCTGCACCGTGATCGGGGTGAAGTCGCCGTAGCCGACCGTCGTGATCGTGACCACCGCCCACCAGAGGGCATCCCCCAGGCTCGTGATCGTGCCGCCCGCGGACTGCTCCGCGTCGAGGACGGCGAGAGCGGAGACCACGACCGTCAGCACGGTCGCTCCCACCGTGTAGATGACGACCTTGCCGCGCAGCATCGCGCCGGTGTTTCGCTGGATCAGCGCGATCACCGTCAGGAATCGCATGAGTCGTAGCGGCCGGAACACCGGCAGCAGCACGATCGCAAGGTCGAGGAGATGACGGACGAACCAGCGCCCTCGGGGAACGGCGAGGGTGAGGCGGACGAGGTAGTCCACGACGAAGGCCGCCCACGTGACCCAGAGGACCACTTCGGCGATCGCCTGGACCGCGCCGTGCGATCGAGCCAGGATCTGCGCCGCGTAGGCGCCGAGGAAGACGACCGCCGCGATCGTGAGCGGCCATTCGACGGCGCGCTCCCAGCGCGCGAGACGTTCCCCGTACATGACGGAGACGCTACCGCGCCGCGCCGGCGCCGCTCTCTGAGAACGACGAAGCCCCGGCGGAGTCATGTCGCGCCGGGGCTTCGTGCCTGGTGTGCACCCCCTGGGACTCGAACCCAGAACCCACTGATTAAGAGTCAGTTGCTCTGCCGATTGAGCTAGAGGTGCAGGCTGTTCGCACGAGGCGAACCGAGGGTCAACGTTACCATCCCGATGCCCGCTCACGCCAATCGGGCCGGGAGGCGCCGGTATCCTGGAGACGTGACCCCCGAACCCCTCGTGCGCTCCTGGAACGAACCGTTCACCGACGACCTCACGAGCGATCTCGAGCTGGCACTGCGCATCGCCGACGCCGCCGACGCGGTGACGATGTCCCGCTTCGACGCGGCAGACCTGTCCGTGGAGACCAAGGCGGACGCCTCGCCCGTCACCGAGGCCGATCTCGCCGCCGAACGGGCGATCCGCGAGCTGCTGGCCTCCGAGCGCCCCGCCGACGGCGTGTTCGGAGAAGAGTTCGGCACGTCGGGCGACGCGAGTCGTCAGTGGATCATCGATCCCATCGACGGCACCGCCAACTACCTCAAGGGGATCCCGATGTGGACCACGCTGATCGCCCTCGCGATCGACGGCGTGCCGCGCGTAGGGGTGGCCAGTCAGCCCGCCCTCGGCCGCCGGTGGTGGGCCGCGACGGGCCTCGGCGCCTGGACGGACGGCGACTCCGCCGGCCCTCGGCGACTCCAGGTGTCGAACGTGTCGACCGTCGCCGAATCGAGCATCAGCTTCCAGAGCATCTCGCAGTGGGACGAGGTCGGTCGTGCCGACGCGCTCGTCCGCATGAGCCGCGCCGTGTGGCGCGACCGGGGCTACGGCGACACCTGGCCCTACATGCTGCTCGCCGAGGGACGCTTGGAGTTCGTCGCGGAGTTCGGTGTGAAGGAATACGACATCGCCGCTCTCGTCCCCATCATCACCGAAGCGGGCGGACGCTTCACCGACATCGACGGAAACGACTCCCTGTCCTCACGATCGTCACTGGCGACGAACGGCCTCCTTCACCACGCCTTCCTCGATCTGGTCCACGACCGCTGACCTCGGAGTCCCGCCCATGTCCGCTCGCCTCCCCCGTCTCCTCGCCGTCTTCGGCACCTCGCTGGCACTGGCCACGGCGCTTGCCGCGTGCAGCCCGTCGTCTGCCGCGCCCGCGCCCGGCGCCTCCACACCCCTCGCTCCCAGCGCCCCACCGCAGACCTCTCCCGCAGCCCCTGCCCCTTCGGAGACAGCGGGCGTCGTGGATCCGGCTGACGTGACGTGCGAGAACCTCCTCCCCGCCGACCAGGTGGCCGAGCTCACCGAGCAGGGGTGGACCTTCCGCGAGGATCCCTTCCTGATCGGCGACACCGAGTTCCCCGACGGCATCTCCTGCACCTGGGGCGACTTCGAGCAAGAAGTGGAGGACGACCTCCTGCTGTTCGGCTGGTCTCCGATCACCGCGGAGGAAGCGACGACGGCGCAGACGGCGCTGGAGTCCGAGGGCTGGATCATCGAGCAGGGCGCCGACGGCACCTACGTCACGGAAGACCCCGAGGGGGCCATCAACCGCGACGAGGACGGCTACGGCATGACCTATCTCTTCGGAGACGGCTGGGTCACCGTGTCGGACACGAAGCAGGGGCTTCTACTCATCCAGCGACCCGCTAGCTGAGCGGGTCGTACGCGAACGCACGCACCTCTTGCGCGCAGCGGCACGCGCGGGCCATGCGGGCCGCCCACGCGTGCGCCTCATCGACGGTGGGGAGCTCGAGGATCGTGTAGCCGCCGCGCAGATCGCCCGTCTTCGGGTACGGTCCCGCCGTCACCGTGCCGTCGCCCGAGACCCTCACCGGGTCGACGGTCTCATCGATCCCCCCGCCGAACACGTAGACACCGGCGTCTTTCGCCGCCTGGATCACGGCGTGGGATTCGGCCACCACGAGGTCGAAGTCCTCCGGCGGGAACTCCATGACCCCGGTCGGAAAGGAGATGAGGTACTTGGTCATGCGCCGATTATCGCGTCGCCTCGGCTCGACCGGTAGCGTCGAGGCCACGTCGACACGAGCCGAGGGGCGGCGCGGTGGCGTGAGGCACGGAGGATCCATGGGCGAGTTCGACACGGTCGTCGTCGGCGCGGGGGTGGCAGGTCTCACGGCCGCCCGACTCCTGCGACGGGCGGGCCGCTCCGTCGTGGTCGTGGAGGCGCGGGGCCGCGTGGGCGGCCGCGTCCACACCGATCGTACGGACGGGTGGGTCACCGATCTCGGCGCATCGTGGATCCACGGCATCACCGACAGCCCGGTGGCCGCCGCCGCGTCGGCGTTCGGTATGCCCACGATGGAGTTCACGGTCGGCGGCTACCAACCCGACAGCCGCCCCATCGCCCACTACGACCCGTCCGGGCGTCGACTGTCCTCGTCTGCGGCGGCGAGCTACGTCGCTGACCTCCACACGGTCGACGCCGCACTCGTCGATGTCATCGCCGCCTCCGCGCCGAGGGCATCGTACCTCGAGGTCACCGAGGAGGTGATCGCTCGCCAACCGTGGACGACCGAGCGCGCCGACCGCGTGCGGGAGTACTTCTCGCATCGCGCTGAGGAGCAATACGGAGCGGCCATCGATGATCTGGCGGCCCACGGTCTCGACGACGACGCGATCGACGGAGACGAAGTGGTCTTCCCCGACGGCTACGACCGGCTCCCCCACCACCTCGCCGAAGGCCTCGATGTTCGCTTGGGTCATGTCGTCACACGCGTCGAGTGGAGCGCGGAGGAGGTGCATGTGACGACCCGCCAGGGGACCTTTATGGCGCAGAGCGCCATCGTCACCCTCCCCGTCGGAGTGCTGCAGTCCGGTGACGTGACCTTCGATCCGGCGCTCCCCGACGAGATCTCCGCTCCGCTCTCACGGCTGCGCATGAACGCCTTCGAGAAGGTGTTCCTCCGATTCCCATCGGCCTTCTGGGACGACGACGTCTACGCCATCCGGCAGCAGGGTGCCGAGGGGGTCTGGTGGCACTCCTGGTACGACCTCACTCGCCTCCACGGTGAACCCACGCTCCTGACGTTCGCGGCCGGCCCCGCCGCGATCGCCACGCGCGGATGGACGGCCGATGAGGTCGCAGACTCCGTGATGGCGCAGCTGCGCCGACTGTACGGAGACGACATCCCCGCGCCCAGCCGCGTTGACGTGACGGCCTGGCAAGACGATCCCTTCGCGCGCGGGTCGTATGCGTACATGACGCTCGGCTCCTCCACCGACGACCATGACGCCCTCGCGGCCCCGATCGGCGGAGTTCTGCACCTCGCGGGAGAGGCGACGTGGACCGACGACCCCGCCACCGTGACGGCCGCGCTCCTCTCCGGGCACCGGGCGGCCGAACGCGTGCTCGGCCGCGCGGTCGACCTCTCGGAGGCGTGGACCGACTGACGCACCTCCCCCGGCACGACGAAGCCCCTCGACGCGGGCGAACCGGCGGCGAGGGGCTTCCTCCATCGTGACAGTGGATTCGTGGAGCTGGGGGGAATCGAACCCCCGTCCAACGCTGTGATACTGCGTCTTCTCCGGGCGCAGTCTGTAGAGACGTTCTGCTCGGCCCCGACCTTTGTCACAGACACCTAAGTCGACAGGCCCAGTCTGGGAAGAGTCCC
>JBMDWQ010000145.1:0-3299 GCA_048594675.1 Microbacterium sp.
CGGGAACGGTGGAGTTCATCGTGTCCGCCGATGCGCCGGGTGATTTCTTCTTCATGGAGATGAACACGCGGCTGCAAGTCGAGCACCCCGTCACGGAAGAGGTCACCGGCATCGACCTCGTCGAGCAGCAGGTGCGGATCGTCGCGGGGGAGCCGCTGGCTCTCACGCAGGAAGACATCGTGATCCGGGGACACAGCATCGAGGCGCGCGTGTACGCCGAGGATCCCGCGACGGGGTTCCTTCCCACCGGTGGACGCGTCCTGGCCGTGAGACACCCGTCGGGACCGGGGATCCGGGTCGACACCGCCCTTGAAGAGGGGCTCGAGGTCTCGGTCGACTACGATCCGATGCTCGCGAAGGTGATCGCCTGGGGTGCCGACCGCGACGAAGCGCGCTCGCGGCTGGTCGCCGCGCTGGCCGAGACGGCGGTGTTCGGATTCGCGACGAACGTCGAGTTCCTCCGCCTGCTTCTGGAACGCCCCGATGTGGGGGCGGGCGACCTCGACACGGGGCTCATCGCTCGCGCGCTCCCGACCCTCTCCTTCGCATCGCCGGACGAGCGGGTCCTCGCGGAGGCGGCGCTCCTGCTCGATGCGCATCGCGCACGAGGCGACGGCAGTCCCTGGCACCGCGCCGATGGCTGGAGGCTGGGTGCATTCGCGCCACGGCGCTACTCCCTCCGTGCCGGCGACCTGCGCCGGGTGGTCTCGCTCTCGGGACAGGGCGACGACCTGCGGGTGGACGGGGCTCCCAGCCGCATCCAGCCGCGGCCGGGCGCCGACGGATCGTTCGCGGCAGAGATCGACGGGTCTGCGCGCGCGCTCGCGGCGCGAGTGGATCCGCACGGCGTCTGGATCGCCGCCGAGGGCTCCGTCGTCCGGGTGGATCTCGCTCCCCGCGAGCGCGCTGCGCAGGGCGAGGATGCCGCCGATCCGCTCCTCGTATCGCCCATGCCGGGCACGATCGTGCTGCTCCCCGTCGAAGAGGGCAGCCGCGTGGAGATCGGGGACCCCGTGGTCGTTGTCGAAGCCATGAAGATGGAACACGTCGTCCGTGCCGGCGCCGCCGGCATCGTCTCCCTGGAGGTGTCGGTGGGCGATGTCGTCTCCCGCGGCCAGCCCCTTGCCCGCGTGCGGCCCGACGACGGTGACGCCCCCGGAGGAGAGCGGAATGAGTGACCGAGACGGCGGCAACGCGCCGCGCATCGTGCAGCGCGGACTGTACTTCGAGGAGTTGGTCGAGGGGGCCGTCTACGTGCATGCCCCTGGGCGCACCGTGACGGAAGCCGACAACGTGCTGTTCACGACGCTGACGATGAACACCCAGTCGCTGCATCTGGATGCCGCATGGGCAGCGGAGACCGAGTTCGGGGAGCGCCTCGTGAACAGCATGTTCACCCTGTCGACGCTCGTCGGTCTCTCGGTGGCGCAGCTGACGCAGGGGACGATCGTCGCCAATCTCGGTTTCCGCGAGGTGCGCTTCCCCGCCCCCGTGCGGGTGGGCGACACTCTCCGCGCCGAGACGCGCATCGGGAGCAAGCGCCTGTCGAGATCTCGGCCCGACCAGGGCATCGTCGAGTTCGCACACACCATGCGCAATCAGTCCGGAGCCGTGGTCGCCGAGGCGATCCGGTCGGTGCTCATGCAACGGGAGCCGGGCGCCGGTACGCACTCGGAGGGTCCGCAGTGAGCGTGCCGGCGGGGCGCGCGCAGCAGAAGGCGGGGACGCGGCAATCGCTCATGCGAGCGGCCGCGCGGCTGTTCGCCGATCGGGGCTTCGCCGCCGTCACGACGGTCGAGCTGGGCGATGCCGCCGGAGTAAGCGGTGCGGCGCTCTACAAGCACTTCTCCAGCAAGGAGGCGCTGCTGGTCGCCGTGCTCCTCGACGCCAGCGAGCGCCTTCTCGACGGCGGTCGCCTCATCGTCGGGCAGGCCTCGGCACCGGCGGAGATGCTGCGGCGGTTGATCGCCTTCCATCTGGACTTCGCCACGAGCGAGCCCGACGTCATCCGTCTGCAAGACCGCGAACTCGCTCTTCTCCCCGCCGACGCGCGTCACACGGTGCGGCGTCTGCAACGGGAGTACGTGCAGGAGTGGGACCGGGTGCTCAGCGCCCTGCGACCCGAGATGAGCGAGGCCGAACGGCAGACGCGCCTGCTCGCCACGTTCGGACTGCTCAACTCCACTCCGCACAGCGCAGTGCCCACGGGGGTTCGGGCCGGCGCGATCCTCGCCGAGATGGCCGAGCGTGCCCTCCTCGGGGTGGCCGCTGCCATGGGGGCGAACCCCGGCGCCGACGACGCTCTCGACCCCACCGGAGCGGCGGGGTCCTAGGCTCGACGGGTGAGCTCTGCGTCTCCCTCGCCCCGTCTTCCCGCAGTCGTCGCGCTGTCCGGAGCCGTGTTGGTGGGGATGATGACGGCGATCCAGGCGCGGATCAACGGTGAGCTCGGACTCCGCCTCGACGACGGACTCGTCGCTGCCGCCATCTCGTTCGGCTCGGGCCTCTTGCTCCTGATCGTGCTGTCTGCGGTCCTCCCCGCCGGGCGCCGGGGGTTCCGCGCCCTGGCTTCGGGTGTGCGGCAGCGCACGATCCCGTGGTGGATGCTCGCGGGAGGCGCGGCAGGTGCTCTCACGGTCGCGACGCAGGGCCTTGCCGTCGCGGTCATCGGAGTCTCGCTGTTCACCGTCGGGGTCGTCGCCGGCCAGACCGTCAACGGCCTCGTGCTCGACCGTGCCGGGTACGGGCCGGCGGGGGTCGTGGCGGTGACCGTGCCGCGGCTGATCGGAGGCGCGCTCGCGCTCGTCGCCGTCGGTGTGTCGCTCCAGGGCGATGTGCTCCAGCGGATCCCGCTGTGGATGCTCCTGCTGCCGCTCGTGGCCGGTGTCGGCATCGCGTGGCAGCAGGCGACCAACGGACGTCTGCGTCAGCGCGTGGGCACCCCGCTCACCGCGACGCTCGTCAACTTCATCGGGGGAACACTCCTCCTGCTCGCCGCCGCCGTCGTCAGCGTTCTGTGGCGGGGAGCACCCGCCGCCGCGCCCACGGAGCCCTGGCTCTACGTCGGCGGGGCGATCGGCGTGTTCTACATCTTCTTGTCGGCCGCGCTCGTCGTCCACACGGGTGTGCTGCTCCTGGGGCTCGGAACGGTCGCCGGCCAGCTGTTGACGGCGCTGGTGATCGACGTCGTGTGGCCGGCCAGCTCCGGCCCGGGCTGGGCCGTGGAGGTCCTCATGGTCACGGTCGCCCTCGCCTCGGTGGTGGTCGCCGCAGCGCCGTGGCGCGCGCGCCGAGGCCGC
>JBMDWQ010000146.1:0-38306 GCA_048594675.1 Microbacterium sp.
AAGCCGTTTACACGGGTTCGAATCCCGTCGCCACCTCCACTCCCGGTCCCGACCGGAAGCAGTAACTCGGGCGATTGGCGCAGCGGTAGCGCGCTTCCCTGACACGGAAGAGGTCACTGGTTCGATCCCAGTATCGCCCACCACGAGAAGGGCCCCTGAGAGATCAGGGGTCCTTCTGCGTTCGTGTCGTCATCCCTCTCGCCAGGCGTCGTCGGCGAGGTGGGAACCGGCCTGCGGTCCCATCTGCAGCATTCCACCGTCGACCGCCCAACTGGCGCCGGTCACGTAGGAGGCGGCGGGGGAGGCGAGGAAGGCCACGACCGCGGCGATCTCCTCTGGTCGCCCCGGTCGTCCGAGGGGGATGCCGGGGCGGTGTGTCACGTCGGCATCGTCGGATTCCATGTCGTTCATAGGCGTGGCGATCTCTCCGGGCGCCACCGCGTTGACAGTGATCTGCGCGGATCCCAGCTCCTGCGCCATCGTGGCGACCAGTCCGCCCAACCCGTGCTTCGCGCTCACGTACGCGGCCGACCCGACCCGGGGCCGATGCTCGTGCACACTCGTGATCGCAATGATGCGCCCACCCCGATCCGCCGCGACCATGTGCCGGGCGGCTGCCTGCATCGCGACGAACGCGCCATCGAGATTGAGGGCCACCGTAGACCGCCACTCCTCGAGATCGAGTTCGAGGACCGGGGTTCCGCCGCCACCACCGGCGTTGTTGACGAACACATCCAGCCCGCCGAGGTCGGCAGCCAACTGATCGATGACGCCCGCCACCTCATGGAGGGCTGTGACGTCCAGGCGGCCGACCCGCGCCCGCCTCCCACGGCTCTCCACCGCGGCGGCGGTGCGACGGGCTCCCTGCTCATCGGAGTGCCACGTGATCCCGACGTCCATCCCAGATTCTGCCAACGCGATGGCGGTCGCCGCCCCGATGCCGGAATCGGAAGCGGTGACGATGGCGCGCGGAGCGGAGGCGGCTGTTTCTCGTGGAGGCGTCTGATTCGTGGTGGTCATGAAGGGGAGGCTACGGGGGATCGGAGGAGTGCAAAACGGGGGTTGACAGGTGGTCCGTCCGCAGTTGGATGGATGACGATCCGTAGGCTGGGCGGGTGGGGAAGAGGATGGAGCGTCGCCAGGTTGCGCTGTACCTCGGCGCGATGGTGGTCGGCGCCGCTCTGGGTCTCCTGCTGCCTGACTCCGTGCGCCCGTTCCCGGCGCTGGTGACCCCCGCCCTGATGGTGCTGCTCGTGGCCACATTCCTGAGCGTTCCCCTCGCACGTCTGGCCCATGCCGGGCGGGACGCACGCTTCCTCATCGCCCTCCTCGTCCTGAACTTCGTGGCCGCGCCCGGCGCGGTCTTCGTCCTCAGCAGGTTTGTCGCCGACGACACCGCACTCCTCGTCGGTGTGCTGCTCGTACTGCTCACTCCCTGCGTCGACTACGTCATCGTCTTCACGCGGATCGCCGGGGGAGCAGCCGATCGACTACTCGCCGCGACGCCGGCCCTGATGGTCCTCCAGCTTCTCTTGCTGCCGCTCTGGCTCGCCCTCTTCGCCGGCGCCGACACGATCGTCGGCATCGACCCGGCACCGTTCGCCGAGGCGTTCGCACTGTTCATCGTCGTTCCACTGACCCTTGCCGCCGGCGTGCAATGGGCCGCCTCGCGGTGGCAGGCCGCGCGCGCTGTCGTACGTTCCGCGGACGACGCGATGGTACCGATCATGACGGCGACCCTCCTCGTCGTCGTCGCCGCTCAGATCCCCCGGCTGGGCTCCGACCACGCGAACCTCCTGCGCGCGGTCCCCCTGTTCCTCGTCTTCCTCGTCGCGATGACGGCACTGGGCCTTCTCGCCGCGCGTCTCTTCCGGCAAGAGGTGTCATCCGGCCGCGCGATCGTCTTCTCCGGCGCCACGCGCAACTCGCTCGTCGTGCTGCCACTGGCACTCGCGCTCCCCGAGGGCCTCGGCCTCGCCGCCAGCGTCGTGGTGACCCAGACGCTCGTGGAACTCGTCGGCATGGTCGTGTGGGTGCGACTCGTACCCGCTCTCCTCCCGGTGCGCGGACCCGCGGGCGCTTCAGTCTCGCCGGAGGTCGAGGGCTAGGCTCGGCGGTATGGCTCACCTCGTCCTGTCCGTCGTCGGCGACGACCGCACCGGCCTCGTCCGCGCCCTCGCCGACACGATCGCCGCTCACGACGGCAACTGGGAGCGCAGTGAACTCACGGAGCTCGCTGGCGCGTTCGCCGGCGTCGTGCTGGTCTCGGTTCCCGACGAACGTCGCGAGGAGCTGACGACTGCTCTCAGCCATCTCGACGGCCTCCTGCGGGTGACCACCCACACCGGCACGACGCTGCCGGCCACCCCGGGGCGCCTGCTGACGTTCACGGTGCTGGGCAATGATCGACCGGGAATCGTGCGGGATGTCACGAGCGCGATCAACGAACACGCGGTGAGCATCGACGCTTTCACCAGCCGGACGATCGACGCGCCGATGGCCGGTGGTCAGCTCTTCGAGGCTGTCGTCTCGGTTCGGGTGCCCGCGGATGCCGACGCCGCCCCCATCGTGGCTGCGCTGGAGCGTCTGGCCGATGAGATCCAGGTAGACCTCAACCTGGGCTGACGCGCCCCCTGCTCAGCGGATCGTCAGGGGAAGGACCGCAACGGCGACCGTGAGCGGCGCGGCGACCAGCCCCCAGAGCACGTACGTACGCCAGGGAACGTGGACTCCCACGGCGGTCAGACGCTGATGCCACAGGAGCGTCGCCAAGGACGCCCACGGCGTGATCAGCGGACCGGCGTTGACCCCGATGAGCAACGCGGCAAGGCGCAGCGGCGAATCGGCCGCGCCTTCCAGTGCCACGTAGGCCGGGAGGTTGTTGACGGCGTTGGCGCTGAGCATCCCGACACCCGACATCTGCCACAACCCGAGGGGACTCTCGCCGGCACCGGTCATCGCGGCGACGATCGCGCGGAGCCCCACCTGCTCCAGGGCCCCGACGGCGAGGAAGAGCCCACCGGCGAAGACGAGCAGTGACCAGGGCACAAGGGAGAAGCGCACGACCCGTGGGGAACGCCAGGCGAACAGGGCGACCAGGATGACAGCGGCAGCGGTGGCCGGGATCCACGGCTCTACGCCGACCACGAGGAGGGGTGCGAGCACCACGACCACGACCGAAGCGATGCGCAGTTGCACACGATCCGAGATGAGCGGGGCTGCGGCGGGACGGAAGCGACCGCGTAGTTCACGCCGATGGATCACCAGGAGCAGCGCGATCGTCACCCCGACCGCGGCGGCTGCGGACGGACCCAGCAGTCCGAGGAAGGCACCGGCATCCACGCCGCCCAGCCGGTGCACGGCGAGCAGATTCGTGAGGTTGGAGACCGGAAGGACGAGCGACGCGGTGTTGGCGAGCCACACGGTGGCGAAGGCGAAGGGCACCGGGGAGAGCCCGTTGGCACGTGCGACCGCGATGACGACGGGTGTCAGCAGCACGGCGGTGGTGTCCAGCGACAGGAAGGCCGTCGAGGCCGTCGCCAACGCCACGACCAGGAGCCACAACACGATGGTGCGCCCTCGAGACAGGCGCGCAAGCGCGCTGGCCGCGACGTCGAACACACCGGCGATCGAGGCCAGCTCGGCGACGACCGTGACTGCGACGACGAAGACGAGGATCGGCCAGACCCGTTCCGCGATGGCCCACACCTCCTCGAGGGGGAGCGCGCCGGTCATCACCGCGGCGGCGGATGCCAGGATCAGGAACGATCCGACCAGGACGAGCTTCACGGGATCCATCATCTGGCATTGCGGACGGCCGCGGCCGTCGGCAGAACGGACCGCGCCGGTCACACGAGCCGTCTAGACTCGCACCGGCCCCGTCGGCCATCATCACCGAATCGCTCGGGCGAATGGTCCCGAGTACGAAGAAATGGATACGCATGCGCACCACCTCCTCACTGTCCCTCCTTCTCGTCGGCGGTCTCGCCGTCGCCGCACTGACCGGCTGCTCCGGGCAGCAGTCCGTGGCTGACGCGTGCAAGATCGCGGAGTCGACCGTCTCCGAGGTTCAGACCGACGTCGCCTCGGTGTCGGCAGATGCCTCGGCCGGCGAGTTCTCCAAGGTCTCGGGGCTCTTCGACAGCCTCAAGGGCAAGCTCGACGAGGCGTCGGGGAAGATCACCAACGAGGAGGTCAAGACGGCCGTCAACGACCTCTCCGCGAGCGTCGACAAGTTCGCCACCCTGTTCGACGGGCTGGAGGACGGCGACATGGAGGGGCTGAGCGGAAAGCTCGACCAGTTCGAGCCCGCCGCCACCGCGATCCAGGACGCCAGCACCAAGCTCGGCACCCTCTGCTCCCAGTGACCGCCTGCCGCGGGGGCGCGTCTGTGCCCCCGCGGCACCTCGGTAGACTGGGCACCATGGAACCGCTCCGGATCAGGTCGATGATGGCGGTCACCGTCGTCGGCACGCGAACGCTTCACGCCTGAGCGGGCGGAGCGCGATGCGCTCGAAGCTGAGTAGCCTTGATTCGAGCCTTGACGGGAGAGTTCCCTTGACTGACGCCATCACCCCGGCCGAAGCGTCTTATCCGACCGACGGATTCGCGCTGTACCCCGACCGTTCCATCGTCGCTCTGCGCGTGAACGGCGAGCTGAAAGACCTCGCCACGGTCGTGGAGGCCACCGACGATGTCGAGCCGATCGCGGTCGACAGCGCCGACGGACTGTCCATCCTCCGCCACTCCACGGCCCACGTCCTGGCGCAAGCCGTCCAGCGCGTGCGCCCGCAGGCCAACCTCGGCATCGGTCCGCCGATCGTCGACGGCTTCTACTACGACTTCGGCGTCGAGGAGCCGTTCACCCCTGAAGACCTGAAGGCCATCAAGAAAGAGATGGAGCGCATCGTCCGCGAGGGACAGCGCTTCGTCCGACGAGTGGTCTCCGACGACGAAGCGCGCGAAGAGCTGGCCGGCGAGCCCTTCAAGCTGGAGCTCATCGGGCTCAAGGGGGGCACGAAGGAGGCGGCGGAGGGCGCATCCGTCGAGGTCGGCGCCGGCGAGCTCACCATCTACGACAACGTCTCTCGCGACGGAGAGGTCGCCTGGAAGGATCTCTGCCGCGGCCCGCACGTGCCCTCCACCCGCGTCGTCGGAAACGGCTGGGACCTCACCCGGATCGCGGGCGCGTACTGGCGAGGCAGTGAGAAGAACCCGCAGCTGCAGCGGATCTACGGCACCGCCTGGGCGACGAAGGACGAGCTGCGCGCCTACCAGCAGCGTCTCGAAGAGGCCGCCAAGCGCGACCACCGCAAGCTCGGCAGAGAGCTCGACCTCTTCTCGTTCCCCGACGAGATCGGTTCGGGTCTGAGCGTCTGGCATCCCAAGGGCGGGATCGTCCGCGGTGAGATGGAGCAGCACGCGCGGCGCCGCCACATCGAGAGCGGCTACTCGTACGTCTACACGCCGCACATCTCGAAAGAGGACCTCTTCCTCACCTCCAACCACCTGGTGACCTACAAGGAGGGCATGTTCCCTCCGATCCGGATGGACGAGGAGCGCGACGCCGACGGTGTCGTCACCAAGCAGGGCCAGGACTACTACCTCAAGCCCATGAACTGCCCGATGCACATCCTCATCTACAAGGAACGCGCGCGCAGCTATCGCGACCTGCCGCTCCGGCTCGCCGAGAACGGGACGGTGTACCGCAACGAGCTCTCCGGCGCGCTCCACGGGCTCACTCGCGTCCGCGGATTCACGCAGGACGATTCGCACCTCTTCGTGACGCCCGATCAGCTGGAGGAAGAAGCGACCCGGGTGTTGGAGTTCGTCATCTCGATGCTGCGCGACTTCGGGCTCGACGAGTTCGAGCTCGAGCTGTCGATGCGCGACGACGAGAAGGAGAAGTGGATCGGTTCGGACGAGTTCTGGGCCTCCTCCACACAGGCATTGCGCAACGTGGCTGTGGCCAGTGGTCTCAAGCTCACCGAGGTGCCGGGCGAGGCCGCTTTCTACGGCCCGAAGATCGACCTGAAGACGAAGGACGCCATCGGGCGCACCTGGCAGCTGTCCACGGTGCAGGTCGACCCGAACCTGCCGGAGCGCTTCGGCCTGGAGTACACCGGGCCCGACGGCGAGAAGCACCGCCCGATCATGATCCACCGGGCGCTGTTCGGCTCGATCGAGCGGTTCTTCGCGATCCTCCTGGAGCATTACGCCGGCGCGTTCCCGGTGTGGCTTGCCCCCGTCCAGGTGGTGGGCATCCCCGTCGCAGAGGACTTCGCGCCCTATCTCGACGACATCGTCGCCCGGCTCCGCTCGGCCGGGGTCCGCGCCGAGGTGGACCACTCCGCCGACCGTATGCAGAAGAAGATCCGCACGCACACGACCCAGAAGGTGCCCCTGCAGCTCATCGCGGGCGAGCAGGATCGCAGCGCCGGCACGGTGTCGTTCCGCTTCCGCGACGGTTCCCAGACCAACGGCATCCCCGTTGACGAAGCGATCGCCAAGATCACCACGGCCATCGCCGACAAGGTCCTCGTCAACTCCGCGGAGGACCTCGCGTGACCACGGAGGACACCGGCGACCGCCGCCTCGAGGAGGCGAGCGCGTTCGCCGGTGTCCCCGACGGCTTCCAGCGGCTGTGGACGCCGCACCGGATGGCCTACATCAACACGGGCGCGGAGGCGCTGCGCGGCTCTGGATGCCCGTTCTGCGCGGCACCGCAGAAGACGGACGCCGAGGGCCTCATCGTGCATCGCGGGAAGAGCGCGTACGTCCTGCTGAATCTCTTCCCGTACAACTCGGGTCACCTGCTCGTCTGTCCGTACCGTCACATCGCCACCTACGATCAGGCGACGGCCGAGGAAGTCGCGGAGATCGGTGCGCTGACCCAGACGGGCATGCGGATCCTGCGGGAGGTCTCCCGGTGCGATGGATTCAACATCGGGATGAACCAGGGCGCCGTCGCCGGTGCCGGCGTCGACGAGCACTTGCATCAGCACATCGTGCCGCGGTGGGCGTCGGACGCGAACTTCTTCCCGATCATCGCGCGGACAAAGGCCCTCCCGCAGCTCCTGGGAGAGGTGCGGGAGTCCCTCGCCACCGCCTGGCCCACGGAATGACAGCGGACCGTGCGTCGGGCGTCAATGCCGCCGAACACCGGCTGCGCGCCCTCCCGGCCGGCGTCGTAGAGCTGAGCGGTGATGTCACCGCTTTCGACGCACGACGTGCCGTCGCAGAGACGCGTGAGCGGCAGGACCCGATCTACTGGGTCGATCTCGAGGTCGCAGCGGAGTGGTTCGTGATCGGAGACAACGGACAAGGCGACGAATGGTGGCTCGGTCCTCGCGGCGACGTGTGGTTCTTCGATCACACGGACGGTGAGCGGTCGATCTCACGCTTCCAGGCGATGCATCTGTCTGTCACGGAGTGGATCATGACGGGTCATCTCCTCGGAGCATTCGAGAAGATCGACGATCCGACCGACGACGATGTGGCGCGGCTCCACGCCGGGATGGAAGCGATCTCGGCCGGACTCCCGAGCCGCTGGCCCTACGCACCTGTCTGAGCGCGGGAGCTCTCCGGCCTGCGGCCGACGGGGATGGCGAGCCTGCGGAACCGGCTGAGGTCAGCGGACCTGGGTCACCTCGAACTGGAGACGGGGATGGGCGTAGAACTCCTGCGCTTCAACGAGTTGGAGCTCTCGTTCACCGGAGTCGAAGGTGGTCTGGAGCAGATCGTAGACACTGGAGACCGTTCGGGCGAGGGCGTCGGCGGGGTCGCCCGTCGTCCGCAGGTGCGCCGTGAAGAGCGCGGCGGTGACGTCGCCGGAGCCATTGGCCTTCATCGGGATCCGCGGCGTCTGCACGATCCAGGCGCCCTCGTCGGTGACGGCCAGCATCTCGATGGTCCCCTCGGGTGCGTCCGGACGCTCCACCGAGGTGACGAGGACCGTCCGCGGGCCCATGGCTCGTGCGGCGTCCGCCGACGCCAGCGTCGAGGCGAGGTCGTGCGGATCGGTGTCGGTGAGGAACCCCAGCTCGAACTGATTGGGCGTGATGATGTCCGCCGCCGGAACCACGCGGTCGCGCAGGAGCACGGGAATGGCGGGCGCGACGAAGCAGCCGCTCTTCGCATTCCCCATCACCGGATCACACGCGTACACGGCCGACGGATGGGCGGCCTTCACTCGGGCAACGGCGTCCAGGATGACATCGGCGATGCCCTCACCACCCTGGTAGCCGCTCAGCACCACGTCGATGTCGCCCAGCACCCCGCGCTCCTCGATGCCCGTGATCACCTCACGCACGTCGTCGGGGGAGATCAGCGGCCCGCGCCACGCCCCGTAGCCGGTGTGATTCGAGAAGTTCACGGTATAGACCGGAAGCACCTCCACGCCGATGCGCTGCAACGGGAAGACGGCGGCGGAGTTGCCCACGTGTCCGTAGGCGACGGCGGACTGGATCGAGAGGATCTTCATCGGAGATCATCCTGCTTTCGGGGTCGCGGCCGCGGCGATCGCGGCGGCCCGGTCGGCGACCAGACGCTCGAGCTCGGCGTCGGTCAGATCGTGAACGGTGAGGCGCAAGTGCCGCGCCGCGAGATCGTGCTCCAACACGAACTCGTCGCCGGGACGGGCGAGCCAGCCGCGCCGCATGAGCTGCTCCGACACCGCGCGCGCGGGTACGGGGAGCGGTACCCAGAGGCTGAGGCCGTCGCCGGCGGCGACCGGAATGCCGCGCTCGGAGAGGGCCCGGGCCGCCGCCCTGTTGCGGTCGGCGTAGTGCTGGGATGCGTCAGCGACCGCTCGAACCGCCTCACGGTCGGTCAGGAGCTCGAGCGCAAGGCGTTGCAGCAAGTGACTCACCCAGGTGGCCCCCGGATTGAGTCGCTGGGCCAGCCTCTCGGCGGTCTCGGGATCGGACGCGACGACCGCGAGGCACATGTCGGGACCGAGGAACTTCGAGACGGAACGCACGAGGGCCCAGCGTCGGTGCTCGGGGCCGATCACGGAGTGGAGCGGCTGCGAGGACAGCAGTGAGAAGTGATCGTCCTCGATCACCAGGACGTACGGATGATCGACGAGCAGGCCACGCAGCGCCGCCGCACGTGCGGCGCTCAAGCTCGCGCCGGTGGGGTTCTGGGCGCGCGGGGTCAGCAGCACCGCGCGGACGCCCGCCTGCAGGGCCGAGCGCAGACCCTCGACCGTCATGCCCTCCTCGTCGACGGGAACCGCGACGGGCCGGTAGCCGCCGAGACGGACGGTGTTGAGGCTGGCGAGGAAGCACGGGTCCTCCAGGGCGACGGCGTCGTCGCGCGTGAGTGTCTGCGCGAGCAGGCGTTCGATCGCGTCGGAGGCACCGCCGGTGATCGTGAGCCGCAGCGGTCGGTCATCACCCACGGCCTCGTGCATCCACGTCTGGGCCCAGGCCTCCAACTCCCTGTCGATCACCGGCTCGCCGTACAGCACCGGGCGAGCCGCAATCCGCCCCAGGGCCTCACGCAGATCCGGGAGGCGCCGCGGATCGGGGTTGCCCGCCGCGACGTCGCGCAACACCGTGCCCTGGGCGAAGCCCTCCTGAGCGACGGGGGTGTGGACGGCGACGCGCGTTCCGGCGCGACCGCGCGCCTCGACGAGGCCCGCCTGCGTGAGGAGCCGATAGGCCGCGACGATGGTGTTGCGATTGACACCGAGGTCTTCCGCGAGGGCGCGCACCGGCGGCAGGAGGTCGCCGGGGGCGAGCACACCACGCTCCACGTGCTGGCGCACACTGTCGGCGATCTCGGTTGCCGTGGCACCAAGGATGCGCACACTGTGCATCGGCGGGGCATCGGTCACCCGGCAAGTCTATGTGACAGGTCATGCTATGTTTTGGCCTATGTCAAACGATCGCGCTGTCGAGACCGATTCCTCCTCCGCCACCACCGGGTCGACGCGGGTCAAGCGCGGCCTCGCCGAGATGCTCAAGGGCGGCGTGATCATGGACGTCGTCACGCCCGAGCAGGCCCGCATCGCCGAGGACGCGGGGGCCGTCGCAGTGATGGCGCTCGAACGGGTGCCGGCGGACATTCGCGCCCAGGGCGGTGTGTCGCGGATGAGCGACCCCGACATGATCGACGGGATCATCGAGGCCGTGTCCATTCCGGTCATGGCCAAGGCTCGGATCGGGCACTTCGTCGAGGCACAGGTGCTGCAGGAACTCGGCGTCGACTACATCGACGAGTCCGAGGTGCTCTCGCCAGCCGACTACGTGCATCACATCGACAAGTGGGGATTCACGGTGCCGTTCGTCTGCGGCGCCACGAGCCTCGGCGAGGCGCTCCGTCGCATCACCGAGGGCGCGGCGATGATCCGGTCGAAGGGCGAAGCCGGCACGGGCGACGTCTCTGAGGCCATGAAGCACATCCGCACGATCCGCTCCGAGATCGCGGCGCTGCATGCGCTCTCTCGCGACGAGCTCTACGTGGCGGCGAAGGAGCTGCAGGCCCCGTACGACCTCGTCGCTGAGGTCGCTGAGACCGGAGCGCTGCCGGTGGTTCTCTTCGTCGCCGGGGGAGTGGCGACCCCGGCCGACGCCGCCATGATGATGCAGATGGGGGCCGACGGCGTGTTCGTGGGCTCGGGGATCTTCAAGAGCGGCGATCCGGCCAAGCGCGCCGCGGCGATCGTGAAGGCGACGACGTTCGCCGACGACCCGCGCGTGGTCGCCGAGGTATCGCGCGGTCTCGGGGAAGCGATGGTCGGCATCAACGTCGCCGACCTGCCGGCACCCCACCGGCTCGCCGACCGTGGCTGGTAGCCCGCGCGTCGGAGTGCTCGCCCTGCAGGGCGACGTCCGCGAACACCTGCGCACGCTCGAGCGCCTGGGAGCCGTCGCCGTCCCGGTGCGACGCCCCGAGGAGCTGGCGTCCGTCTCGGGCCTCGTGCTCCCCGGCGGCGAATCGACCGTCATCGACAAGCTCGCGCGGTCGTTCGGTCTCCATGACCCGATCCGGCGGGCCATCGCCGCCGGGCTTCCGACCTACGGCACCTGCGCAGGTCTCATCCTGCTCGCCGACCGGATCCTGGACGCCACCGCCGGTCAGCAGAGCTTCGGCGGCCTGGACGTCACCGTGCGGCGCAACGCCTTCGGCAGTCAGCTCGACTCCTTCGAGACCGAGCTCGCGATCTCCGGGTGGGAAGCCCCTCCCGTGCGGGCCGTGTTCATCCGCGCCCCGATCGTGGTCGATGCCGGCGAGACCGTCGAGATCCTCGCAACGGTCGAGGACGGGAGGATCGTCGCGGTGCGGCAGGGATCGGTCTTCGGCACGTCCTTTCACCCGGAGGTCACCGGAGACGTGCGCTTCCACCGATTGCTGCTCGATCTGATCGAGCAGCGTGCCGCCGCGCGCGACGCCGTCCACGCACACCAGTAAAGTTGTCGATATGTCCGGACACTCCAAATGGGCAACGACCAAGCACAAGAAGGCCGTCATCGATGCGCGCCGTGCCAAGTCGTGGGCCAAGCTCATCAAGAACATCGAAGTCGCCGCCAAGCTCGGCGGCCCGGACCTCCAGGGAAACCCCACGCTCTTCGACGCGGTCCTCAAAGCCAAGAAGACCTCGGTTCCCAAGGACAACATCGATCGCGCCATCAAGCGCGGCGCCGGCATCGGCGGCGAGTCGGTGGAGTACTCCTCGATCATGTACGAGGGCTACGGCCCCAATGGCGTCGCCCTCATGATCGAGTGTCTGACCGACAACAAGAACCGCGCGGCCGCCGAAGTGCGCACCGCCCTGAGCCGAAACGGCGGGACGCTGGCCGATCCCGGATCGGTCGCGTACAACTTCACCCGCAAGGGCGTCATCGTGGTCTCCGAAGAGGGCACTACCGAGGACGACGTCATGATGGCCGCGCTCGAGGCGGGCGCCGAGGAAGTCGAGCCGCACGCGCAGGGATTCGAGGTCATCACCGAGGCCTCCGACCTCGTGGCCGTCCGCTCCGCCCTCGCGGATGCGGGGATCGAGTACGAGTCGGCCGACGTCGAGTTCGTCCCGAACCTCAAAGTCGAGATCGACGCCGATACGGCGCGCAAGATCTTCCGCCTCATCGACGCGCTCGAGGACAGCGACGACGTCCAGAACGTCTTCAGCAACTTCGACCTGAGCGCCGAGGTGCAGGCCGAGCTCGAGTCGGACGACTGACGGGCGCGCCTGACGCCCTCCGTCCGCGGCGAAACATAGCGTGAGCGCCATGGCTGCAACGCTCCGCGTCCTCGGGATCGACCCCGGCCTCACCCGATGTGGTGTCGGCGTGGTCGACGTGCGCCGAGATCGTTCTGCCTCGCTCGTGCACGTCGGGGTGGTGCGCAGCGATCCCGAGGCGCCGATCCACGAACGCCTCGCGACGATCGCGGCCGGCCTGCGTGAGGTCCTGGATGCTCACGCGCCGGACGTCGTGGCCGTGGAGCGCGTGTTCGCACAGCAGAACCGACAGACGGTCATGGGCACCGCTCAAGCGAGCGGCGTGGCACTCCTGATCGCGGGGGAGCGCGGACTCCCCGCCGCGACCCACACACCCTCGGAGGTGAAGGCGGCGATCACCGGCTACGGCTCGGCCGACAAGCGACAGGTGCAGACGATGGTCGCTCGCGTCCTCCGACTCGAGACGCTTCCACAGCCCGCCGACGCCGCCGACGCCCTCGCGATCGCGCTGTGCCACGCGTGGCGCCGAGGAGGCGACGCGGGCCCGGCACAGACCGGCCTCACCCCCGCGCAGCGGGCATGGGCGGACGCGGAGCGCCTCGCCCGCCGCTGACCGCGTGTCGATCGAACATAGATGCGAACGCTCACCTAGGCTCAGAGCATGATCTCTTCGCTGCGCGGGCGCGCGCTCCTCGTGGAGTCCGAGAGCATCGTGGTGGACGTCGGCGGTGTCGGCTTTGCGGTGGCAGTCACGCCGCAGTTCGCGCGCGAGTTCCATGTCGGCGACGAGATCACCGTGCACACTTCGCTCATCGTGCGCGAAGATGCGCTGTCGCTGTACGGCTTCTCCGATCGCGAGGAGCTCACCGTGTTCACCCAACTCCTCGGCGTGTCGGGCGTGGGGCCCAAGTCGGCTCTCGGAGTCCTCTCCGCACTGACGGTCGCCCAGATCGCCGACGCCGTCGCGGCCGAGGACGACGCACCGTTCCGACGCGTGTCGGGGATCGGCCCCAAGACGGCGAAGCTCATCGTCGTGCAGTTGGCGGGCAAGCTCTCCGTGACCTCGGCTGCGCCGACGACCGGCCGCGCGGGCGGAGCACGCGGCCCGGAGATCACCGGGCAGGTGGTGGCCGCGCTCGTCGCCCTGGGCTGGAACGAACGCGTGTCCACCGAAGCCGTCACGGCGGTCTCCGCCGATGCCGACGCCGACGCCCGCACATCGGTGTCGGGGCTCCTCAAGCTCGCCCTGGCTCACCTCGGTCCCGCGCGGCAGGAGACGGGTCGTGGCTGAACCGCGCGATCCCGGCCTGGCCGAGGACGAGACGGAGCTGGCCGTCGAGGGCGCCCTGCGCCCCATGTCGCTGCAGGAGTTCGTCGGACAGCAGAAGGTGCGCGGGCAGCTCCAGTTGCTGCTCGACGCGGCACGCATCCAGCAGCGCCCGCCGGACCACATCCTGCTGTCGGGCCCTCCCGGGCTCGGCAAGACGACGCTCGCGATGATCGTCGCCCACGAGAGCGAGCGCCCCCTGCGGATGTCGAGTGGGCCCGCCATCCAGCACGCCGGCGACCTCGCAGCGTTGCTGTCGAGCCTCGTTCCCGGCGAAGTGCTCTTCATCGACGAGATCCACCGCATGGCGCGCTCGGCCGAAGAGATGCTGTACCTCGCCATGGAGGACTTCCGCATCGACATCATGGTGGGCAAGGGCGCCGGGGCGACGAGCATCCCGCTCGACCTCGCCCCCTTCACCCTGGTGGGCGCGACGACGCGATCGGGCCTCCTCCCGAATCCCCTGCGGGACCGCTTCGGCTTCACCGCTCACCTGGAGTACTACGAACCCGAAGAGCTGGAGCGAGTGATCGCGCGCTCAGCGGGCATGCTCGCCGTCGACGTGCCCGCCCCGGCGCGGGAGGAGATCGCGCGTCGGTCGCGCGGCACCCCCCGCATCGCCAATCGCCTGCTGCGCCGCGTGCGCGACTTCGTCATCGTCCATGGCGCCGAAGACGGCAGCGCGTCCGAGAGCGACGTGTCTGCGGCGCTCGACCTCTACGACGTCGATGCGATCGGCCTGGATCGCCTCGACCGCGCCGTGCTGGACGCGGTCATCCGCCGCTTCCGCGGCGGGCCCGTCGGCCTCAACACCCTCGCGGTCACCGTGGGGGAGGAGGCGGAGACGATCGAGTCCGTCGTCGAGCCCTATCTCGTGCGTATCGGCTTCCTCGGACGCACCCCGCGAGGCCGCGTCGCGACGCCGGAAGCGTATGCGCATCTGCGAATTCCGCGGTCCGACGAGGCGCTGAGATTCGATGACCTATAATCACTGAAGGCTCAGGCCGCCGATTTCCCCTGTCGCGATTCGCGACGAGCACCCGCGAAAGGCGCACTCACCTTCATGTTCTTTGCCTCGACCCAGACCCCGCCCGCACAGCAGCAGCTCGGTCCGGTGGAGTCGTTCTTCGCCCAGTACGGCCTGCTCCTCCTGCTCCTCGCGCTCATCGTGTTCATGTTCTGGAGCTCGCGTCGCCGGGCGCAGCGCATGAAGGTCGAGCAGGAGAAGAAGCAGCAGGCGATGGTCCCCGGCGTCAAGGTGCTCCTCCAAGGCGGGCTGTACGGCACGCTCGTGTCGTTCGACGCCGAGGATCTCTCCCTTCCGGCGGTCGTGGAGATCGCGCCCGGCGTTCCGATCGAGGTGCACAGCCAGGCCGTGCTCCGCGTCGTCGAGCCCGAGGAGCCGACCCTCACGGAAGACGACTTCATCGAGAGCGATTCCGAGCAGGCAGCCGTCGACCCGGAGCCGGGTCTGACCTCCGGCGCCGCTGACGTCCAGCCCGACGGGGACGACAAGCCCAAGGGCTGATCGCTCCTCCTCCGTCGTCCATCCCGAAGGACCTTCCGTGGCCGCTCCCACTCCCGTCAGACATGCCTGGCGCGCCCTGACCAGTCTGCTGGTCCTCACTGCGCTCCTGTTCGGCATCAACGCCCTCGGCGTCTTCGCCTTCACCGACGCGGAAGGCAACCCGGCCAGTTCCTGGGCGCCCGAGCTCGCGCTCGACCTCCAGGGAGGAACGCAGATCATCCTGGCGGCGAAGACACCCGACGGCGCGCCGCCCTCGGCGGAGCAGATGGACCAGGCCGCCTCGATCATCCGTCAGCGCGTGGACGCCTCCGGCGTCGGCGAGGCCGACATCACGACGCAGGCCGGCAACCAGATCGTCGTGCAGGTGCCGGGTCCCGCCGACGAGGAGACGCGCAACCGCATCCAGTCCTCGGCGCAGCTGCAGCTGCGCGCCGTGCTCTTCACCGGCAACCCCGCGACCTCGTTCGTCGGTGAGGACGGCAAGGAGACGCCCTACCCGAGCCCCGCCGCGACGCTGAACGCGACACCGACCGCCGCACCCACCAACGGCAGCGACCCGAGCTGGATCACCGACGAACTGCAGGCGAAGTTCCTCGCCTACAACTGTGAGGACCCCGCGAACGACCCTGCCAACGAGCCGGCCGACCAGCCGCTGATCACGTGTGACGACACGCGGACGGCGAAGTACATCCTGGGTCCCGTGGAGCTCGACGGCTCGTCGATCTCCGATGCCACCAACGGCCTCAACACGCAGAACAACCAGTGGGCCGTCAACATCGTGTTCGATGCCAAGGGCACCGAGGTCTTCGGCAAGATCAGCCAGCGCCTGTTCGGCGAGACGGCACCCCGCAACCAGTTCGCGTTCGTACTGGACGGCAGCGTGCTGTCCGCCCCGTCGATGAACGCGGTGATCCTCGACGGCAAGCCGCAGATCACCGGCAACTTCACGCAGGAGACGTCGAAGACCCTCGCCGACCAGCTCAAGTACGGTGCGCTGCCGCTGAGTTTCGAGGTGCAGAGCTCCAACTCCATCTCCGCCACGCTCGGCTCCCAGCAGTTGCAGATCGGTCTGATCGCCGGTCTCATCGGCCTTGCGCTCGTCGCGATCTACTCGCTCGTGGTCTATCGCGCGCTGGGATTCGTCATCATCGCGTCGCTCGTCGTGATGGGTGTCCTGACCTACATCACGCTGTGCATCCTCGCGTGGCGCATGGGCTTCCGCCTGTCGCTGGCCGGTGTCGCGGGCCTCATCGTGACGATCGGATTCACCGCGGACTCCTTCATCGTCTACTTCGAACGCATCCGAGACGAACTCCGTGACGGCAAGTCGATCACGGGAGCCGTCGAGGACGGCTGGGGCCGCGCCAAGCGCACGATCTACATCTCGAAGTCGATCAACATCCTCGCCGCGGTGGTGCTCTACATCCTCGCGGACGCGACCGTGAAGGGCTTCGCCTTCACGCTCGGCCTCACGACGCTGATCGACATCCTGATCTTCATCTGGTTCACCCACCCGGTGTTGCAGCTGCTCGCACGCACCCGGTTCTTCGGCGGTGGGCACCGCCTGTCGGGGCTCGATCCGGAAGCGCTCGGAGCGGTCTACCGCGGTCGCGCGCAGTTCCGCTCTCCCGTGGAGGCCGGCGGCCGCAGTTCCGCTCAACGTCGGGCGTCGCGGTCACGCGGCGAGGCCGAACGTCGTCAGACCATCGCCGAGCGCAAGCTCGCCCAGCAGTCCGCGGATAGCCGCTCCACGACGGAGGGAGACGACTGATGCGCTCCATGAACGAACTCGGTAACGACCTCTACACGGGGAAGACCTCTTTCCCCTTCGTCGGCCGGCGTCGGCTGTGGTTCATCATCGCCGCTGTGCTGGTCATCGGGGCCGCGCTCGTGCCGGTCTTCCGGCCGATCCAGTTCTCGATCGAGTTCACCGGCGGGTCACAGTTCACGGTCAGCGGCGTGACCGCTCCCGACCAGACCCTCGCGACGAACGCCGTGCAGTCGGTCGTCCCCGGGTCGACGACCAAGGTGACCACGATCGGTGATGACGCCGTCCGGGTGCAGACCGACCAGATGACCGACGCCGAGACGCGTGAGGTCACGACGGCACTGGCGGAGGCGTACGACGTCGCCGAGTCCAAGGTGAGCTCCTCGTTCATCGGCCCGAGCTGGGGACAGGACGTCACCCGTCAGTCGCTGTGGGGACTCGCGATCTTCCTCGCCCTCACCTTCCTCATCCTCGCCATCTACTTCCGCACGTGGAAGATGTCGGTCGCCGCGATCATCGGCCTCATCGACGTCCTCGTCATCACGGTCGGCGTCTACGCGGTGTTCGGATTCGAGATCTCGCCCGCGGCGGTGATCGGGTTCCTCACGATCCTGTCCTATTCGCTCTACGACACCACCGTCGTGTTCGACAAGGTCCGGGAGAACACCCGCGAGGACGGCGAGAAGTCGGGGCGCACCTTCGGCGAATCGGTCAACCTCGCGGTCAACCAGACGCTGGTCCGGTCCATCAACACGACCGTCGTGGCAGCTCTCCCCACGGGGGCGATCCTGTTCATCGGTGCGCTGTGGCTCGGAGCACAGACCCTCACCGACATCTCGCTGTCGATCTTCGTCGGAACCATCGTGGCGGCGTACTCGACGCTCTTCGTCGCGGCACCTCTGTTCTCGCTCATGCGGGAGAACGAGCCCGAGATCAAGGAGCGCGACGCCCGCGTCCTCGCGGCGCGCGAGAAGGCTCTCGCGACGGCCTGACCCGCTTCTCACGAGCGTAGGATGAGTGGATTCTGAAGCGGTGGAGGTGACCCGATGACCGAGACCGTCCCGTCGTCGGCGCAGAATCCTCCCCAGAGTTCGCTTCGTCGGCTCGTCCCGCGGCTGTTCTCACGCGCGCCGTCGCGCAACGGCGTCGAGCAGCTCATCCGCACGGTGCGGACGCATCACCCCAAGGGTGACCTCGCGATCATCGAGCGCGCGTACCAGGTGGCCGCCGCGGCCCACTCCTCACAGAAGCGCCAGAGCGGCGAGCCCTACATCACGCACCCGCTGGCGGTCGCGCAGATCCTCGCCGACCTCGGCCTCGGTCCGCGCGCGATCGCCGCCGCGCTGCTCCACGACACCGTCGAAGACACCGACTACGGGCTCGATCGGCTCCGCGCCGAGTTCGGCGACGAGGTTGCCATGCTCGTCGACGGCGTCACGAAGCTCGACAAGGTCAAGTACGGTGACGCCGCACAGGCCGAGACCGTCCGCAAGATGATCGTTGCGATGTCCAAGGACATCCGGGTGCTCCTGATCAAGCTCGCCGACCGCCTGCACAACGCGCGGACGTGGGGCTTCGTCCCGCCGGAGAAAGCGGCCAAGAAGGCGACGGAGACCCTCGAGATCTACGCACCGCTGGCGCACCGGCTCGGTATCCAGGCGATCAAGAGCGAGCTCGAGGATCTCTCTTTCGCCGTCCTGCACCCCAAGCTCTACGTCGAGATCGACAGCCTCGTCAAGCAGCGCACGCCGCAGCGCGAGCAGTATGTGCAGACGGTGATCGACGCCGTCGAGGCGGATCTGCGCGATCTGCGCATCCGTGGCCGGATCATGGGTCGGCCGAAGCAGCTCTACTCGGTCTACCAGAAGATGGTCGTGCGCGGCCGCGAGTTCGACGACATCTACGACCTCATCGGCATCCGTGTGCTCGTGGGCACCGTGCGGGACTGCTATGCGGTGCTCGGCGCGATCCACGCCCGCTGGACGCCCCTTCCGGGTCGCTTCAAGGACTACATCGCCACACCGAAGTTCAATCTGTACCAGTCGCTGCACACGACCGTGATCGGGCCGGGAGGACGCACGGTCGAGATCCAGATCCGCACGAATGAGATGCACCAGCAGGCCGAGTACGGGGTCGCGGCGCACTGGAAGTACAAGGAACGCGTCAATGGCGGCAAGACGGGCGAAAAGGCCCTCGACACCGACATGGCGTGGCTCGCACACATCTCGGACTGGCAGGCCGAGACGGCAGACCCGGGCGAGTTCCTCGACTCCCTCCGATTCGAGATCGGCGCGAAGGAGGTCTATGTCTTCACCCCGAAGGGCCGGGTGATCGGGCTTCCCGCCGGCGGCACGCCCGTCGACTTCGCGTACGCGGTGCACACCGAGGTGGGGCACCGCACGATGGGCGCCAAGGTCAACGGACGGCTCGTGCCGCTCGAGTCCGAGCTGCACTCGGGCGATGTCGTCGAGGTCTTCACCTCGAAGAACCCGGACGCCGGTCCCAGTCAGGACTGGCTGGGCTTCGTCAAGTCCACGCGCGCGCGCAGCAAGATCCGCGGGTGGTTCACCAAAGAGCGACGCGAGGAGGCCGTCGACCAGGGCAAGGACGCCATCGCGCGCGCGATGCGCCGCCAGAACCTGCCGCTGCAGCGGCTGATGAGCCAGGACTCGTTCACCGAAGTCGCCCATCAGCTCCGCTACGAGGACGTCACCGCGCTGTATGCGGCCGTCGGCGAGGGACACGTCTCGACGCAATCGGTGATCGAGAAGGTCACCGCGCTCGTCGGCACGCAAGAGGACACCTCGACGGGACCGATCGACCTCCCTCCCGTCGGCCGTTCCCGGGCACCGCGGGGAGGCGACTCGGGCGTCCTCGTGCGAGGAGCTCCCGACATCCTCGTCAAGCTCGCAAAGTGCTGCACTCCCGTGCCCGGTGACGACATCGTCGGGTTCGTGACCCGGGGGAGCGGTGTATCGGTCCACCGCGCCGACTGCACGAACGTGCGCTCGCTCAAAGACGATCCCGAACGGATGATCGAGGTGTCGTGGGCGCCGACGACCAAGAGCGTCTTCCTCGTGCACATCCAGGTAGAGGCGCTGGACCGTTCCGGGCTGCTGAGCGACATCACCCGCGTCCTCAGCGAGCACCACGTGAACATCCTGTCGGCATCGGTGCAGACCAACAACGACCGCCTCGCGCTCAGCCGCTATGTCTTCGAGATGGGCGACATCGTGCATCTCGACCGCGTGCTCAACGCGGTGCGCCGGATCGACGCCGTCTACGACGTCTATCGCGTCACATCGTCTTGAGCTCCCACTCCCGCAGGAAAGCCACGGCCGCTCGTTTGTAGGGCAACGGCGCCGCGTGGGCGCTCCACCGAAGGGCGGCCGCCGCCAGCGTCGCATCGTCGCGGAGCAGCGCCTCGACCGTGGCGGGGCTGGCACCGTCGCGGAAGACGCGATCGCGGAGAAGGTCGACCACCGTGCGCACCGGGGTGCTCACCACGACGCCGGCCATCGCTCTCCCGTCGGCGGTGGGAAGGCGGACATCGCGGTAGCGGATCCGCGCGTCGAGGATGTGGTGAGGGCGCGTCGGCGCGTATCGCTGGAGGCTGTGCCGTTTCGGCGGATCATCCAGAGCCCCGTAGACCCATGCTGCCGACTCGTGAGTGAAAGCGAGATTCTCACCGCCGAGGTCGCGGAGCGAGCCCGCCCGGATCTCCGCCGTCTCCACCGCGTCGGCCGGCATGTAGGCCTCTCCGACCTCGACGACATCGCCGTCGAGTCGTGCCGACATCAGCTCGGCATGGGTGAGGCGGTCTCCGGCGTAGTAGAGGAAGGGGGACGTCACCCCTCGACTCTCGCGCACGCGAGGCTCCGGGAGCGTCGCCGTGGCGCGGATTGTGGACAGCCCGTCCGGTGGCGATGCCCGGGGAGGGTCAGCCGCCGAGCGCCCGCAACCACGCCTTTCGCGCCTCGAGCGCTTCCTCTGCCTGGGCGATCTTGCGCTTGTCCTTCGAGGCCACGGCGGCGGCGAGCTCCTCCTCGAGCTTGGAGATCGCATCGTGCAGCTGTTGCGTCATGTCGTTCTGACGCGCCTTGGTCTCGGGGTTGTTGCTCTTCCAGTCCGCATCCTCGCGAGCCTTCACCGACTGCTCGATCTTGCGCAGGTCATCATCGAGGCTCCGTTCGGCCTCGCGCGGGAAGATGCGGCCGATCTCGTCCCAGCGCCGCTGGATACCCGTGAGGAGAGCCCGCGCCTTGGCGGTGTCCTTCTCCTTCGGGACGTCCGCGGCCTCGGACAGAAGCTGCTTCTTGGCCTCGATCTTCTCTCGCGACGCCTCGGCATCGGCTTCCTCGCGCTCGGCACGAGCCGCGTACAACGCGTCGCCGGCGGCCTTGAAGCGCGCCCAGAGGGCATCGTCCGCCTTCTTGCCGGCCCGGCCGGCACGCTTCCACTGGTCGAGGAGCCCACGATAGGCGACGATGCCGTCCTCGCCCTTCGGAGCGAGAGCCTCGGCGCGCTCCACGAGCGCAGCTTTGGCGTCACGGGCCGACTTGTGGGTCTCGTCGAGGGCGGCGTAGAACTCGCGGCGGTTCTTGTCGACGATCGCACGAGCGTCGCGGAACCGCTTCCAGAGCTGCTGCCCGACCGACTTCGGCAGGCGCGGTCCCGTGCTCTGGTGGGACTGCCACTGCTCGAACAGGGCCGTGACGTCTGCGGTGGTCTGCTTCCACTGGATCGAGCGCGGATCGCGCGCCGCGATCGCCTCCATCTGCTCGACGAGTGCCGTGCGTTCGGCGATGGCCGCATCCACCGCCTCGCGATGCGCCTGCGCCTCTTCGGCCGAGGCTTCGCTCAGTGCCCCATCGAGCGCGTCGAGTCGCGCCTCGAGCGCCACCAGGTCTCCGACCGCAGCGGCACCGACGACCCGCTCCCGAACCGCCTGGAGGGTCGATCTCAGATCCGACGCCGACGCGCCGCCGCGACGGTGGCGGACCTCCAGCAACGTCACTTCACCGGCCAGGTCGACGTACTTGCGCTCGAAGTAGGCGAGCGCCTCGGCAGGAGTGCCGTCGGGGTATTGCCCGACGACGCGCCAGTCATCGCCTTCGCGCACCGAAACCGTTCCGTCCTCATCGACACGGCCCCAGGTCTCGCTGGGGGCCGCAGAGGCAGCCGGTCGCGGGGATCCTGCCGGAGGCCGCGGGACCGGGATGGTCGCGGGGGTCGGGATGGGAGCGGACGACTGCTCGAGCGGGGTGTCGTTCGATGCGGAGTCAGGGGAAGCGGAAGTCACGGGTAGCACCTCGTCGCGGCTCACGCCGCCTGGGGGTTCGGTCGGCTGCCAGCCTATACGGCAGCCGTCAGGGAGTGGGAGTAGGCGTCGGGCTGTCGGTGGGCGCCGGGCTGTCCGTCGGCGACGGCGCGGGAGTGGTGGGCGTCGGCGTCGAGGTCGGCGCGGGTTCGGGCTGGCCGGGGCCCAGCGTGTAGTACGCGACCTGACCGCCGATCACGGCGAGGATCAGCGCACCGCCCACAACCCCGGCCCACAGGTTGTCGCGACCGCGACGTCGGACGATCGAGGCCTGGAACTCCTGACGCGCCTGGTAGAGACGCGCGCGCTCACGTGCGGCGCGCGCGTCGCGCGCACCCTTCTTTCCCGACCCCAGAGCCACAGGACCTCCCTTGATTCCCGGACGCCCGGGGCAGGGAAAGCCTACGGGGAGCCTGCCGTGGCCGACAAACGCGGCCGGCGTCGGTGACCGCGGCTAGCCTGGATCGGTGACCACCCCCAGCGCCCTGTTCTCGGGGCAGACGCCTCTGGCGGTGCGCATGCGGCCCGTGTCACTGGACGAAGTGGCCGGTCAAGCCCACCTCCTGCGTCCCGGTTCCCCCCTCGTCGCCCTCGCTGACGGGGGAGCGGCGCCGCGTTCCGCCGTCTCGGTCATCCTCTGGGGGCCACCCGGCACCGGCAAGACGACACTCGCGCAGGCTATCGCCAGAACGTCGGGACGGCGCTTCGTCGAACTGTCGGCCGTCACCGCCGGAGTCCGCGATGTGCGCGAGGTGATGCAGGAGGCGATGACGCAGCGCGACCTCTATGGCGCCTCGACGATCCTCTTCCTCGATGAGATCCACCGATTCACGAAGGCCCAGCAAGACGCGCTGCTTCCCGGTGTGGAGAACGGGTGGGTGATCCTCATCGCGGCCACGACGGAGAATCCGTCGTTCTCGGTGATCTCGCCGCTGCTCTCCCGGTCATTGCTGCTGACGCTCCAGCCCCTGACCGATGCCGACCTCGGCGAGCTCATCGACCGCGCCGTGGTCGATCCGCGCGGACTCGCGGGCGCGGTCACACTCTCGCCCGAAGCCCGCGATGCGCTCGTGCATCTGGCGTCCGGCGACGCGCGGCGCGCATTGACGTCGCTCGAGGCCGCGGCAGCCATGGTGACTCCCGCCACCGACGCCGAGGACCAGCCCGACGGGGCGCAGGAGCCTCCCCTCATCACGGCCGATCACGTCGCGCAGGCCGTGGACCGGGCGCTGCTGCGGTACGACAAGCAGGGCGACGAGCATTACGACGTCATCAGCGCCTTCATCAAGTCCATCCGCGGGTCCGACGTCGACGCCGCGATGCACTACCTCGCCCGCATGATCGAGGCGGGAGAGGATCCGCGCTTCATCGCCCGTCGCCTGGTGATCTCGGCCGCCGAGGACATCGGGCTGGCCGACCCCCAGGCGCTGCAGATCGCCGTCGCCGCCGCCGATGCCGTCGCCTTCATCGGGATGCCGGAAGGACGCATCCCCCTCGCCGAGGCGACGGCGTACCTCGCGACCACCGCGAAGTCCAACGCCGCGTACACGGCGATCGACCGTGCGATCGCGGATGTCCGCGCGGGCGGTTTCGGGCGGGTTCCGCCTCATCTGCGCGACGCCCACTATCCGGGTGCCAAGAGGCTGGGGCACGGCAAGGGCTATGTCTACCCTCACGATCTCGAGGTGGGGGTCGCGACGCAGCAGTATCTCCCCGACGAACTACGCGACCGTCAGTACTACCGCCCCTCGGGGCGCGGTCTGGAGCGCGACATCGCCGCGCGGCTCGAGAAGATCCGCAAGATCCTGGGGGACTGACGAAGCCGATGAATGGGGAACGGGTGCCCGAGACGTGGGAGGAACGGATCGGCGCGTTCTGGCGCGACGCCGAGGGACAGGATGCCGCGCGGCTGTGGACGCGCCTCGACGCGATCCTCGTCGAGCGTGTCTCCTCCGACCCGGATGCGCTGTTCGAGCGCGCATCACTGCACGACTACCTGGGCGAGGAAGAGCGCGCCATCCCGCTCTACCGTGCCGCGCTGGCCGGAGGACTTACCGGCAGCGCCGGCAGTCAGGCGCGGATCCAGCTCGCCAGCTCACTGCGCAACGTCGGCGAGCCGTCCGCCGCTCTGAGCGTGCTGCGCGAGGTCGAGACCGATGACCCGCTGGCCGATCCGGCCGCCGCCTTCCGCGCGCTCGCTCTGTACGACGACGGCAAGCCGGCCGAGGCCCTGCGCGTCGCACTGCGCGTACTCGCTCCGCACCTTCCGGCCTACACCCGAGCGGTCGAGGCGTACGCGGGCGAGCTTCGACAGGCCGAACGCATCCGCAGCATCGTCGTCGGTCTGCTCGTGCACGACGGGCATGTCCTGGCGGAGGAGTACCCGCCCACCGCGAACCACACGGGCTTCCTCCGGATGCCGGGGGGAGGCATCGAGATCGGAGAGCGGGCCGCCGAGGCCATCCGCAGGGAGTTCCTCGAAGAACTCGGGGTGACCCTCGACGGCGCCACTCTCCGAGCGGTGACGGAGAACATCTTCGACGCGCACGGACGGCGTGGGCACGAGATCGTTCACGTGTTCGAGGTGGCCTCGCAAGCTCTGGAGCGACTCCCGATCGGCACGCGGCTTCCCGTCCAGGACAGCGACACGTTCGTGGCGTGGCACTCGGTCGCGGACCTGCGGCGAGGAAGCCAGCCCGTGTACCCCGACGGCGTGCTCGACCTCCTCCCGTGACGCCCGGGGCCACCTCCTCCGCGTCGCCGGGAGCCCGCGCCCGGTCAAGACGGCACCTCTGTTAGACTTGACCGGCTCGAAACCGGGTTTTCGGGCATCTCCCTCTTCCGACACAGACCATCTGGCGTGCTCCGGCGTGCAGTCCAGATCGGGCGAAGAGCGGGGGATACGTCCGTGAGTCGTGAGAGACACGACCACGTCATCGGAAGGATCACTTCGTGGCTACGAAGTCCCAGGACCGCCGCAAGGTCCGCCTGTCGCGCGCACTCGGTGTCGCGCTCACCCCCAAGGCCGCCCGCTACCTCGAGAAGCGCCCGTACGCGCCCGGCGAGCACGGCCGCACCAAGCGCAAGGCCGACAGTGACTACGCCGTCCGTCTTCGCGAGAAGCAGCGCCTGCGCGAGCAGTACGGCATCCGCGAGAAGCAGCTGCGCATCCAGTTCGAAGAGGCCCGCCGTAAGGACGGCCTGACCGGTGAGAACCTGGTCGAGCAGCTCGAGATGCGTCTGGACGCCCTCGTCGTCCGCGCCGGTTTCGCCCGCACCACCGCGCAGGCCCGCCAGCTCGTCGTGCACCGCCACATCCTCGTCGACGGCCAGCTCGTCGACCGCCCCTCGTTCCGCGTGAAGCCGGGCCAGCTCATCCACGTCAAGCCGAAGAGCGAAGCGCTCGAGCCCTTCCAGGTGGCAGCCGCCGGCGGTCACGCCGAGGTCCTGCCCCCCGTTCCGGGCTACCTCGAGGTCGAGCTCGACAAGCTCCAGGCACGTCTCGTGCGTCGCCCGAAGCGTGCCGAGGTCCCCGTGACCTGTGACGTCCAGCTCGTCGTCGAGTACTACGCCGCTCGCTGAGTCGGTGACGATCGCGCGAAGGGCGCCGGGGACACCCGGCGCCCTTCGTCGTTTGCACCTAACATGGAACGCATGAAGAACGCGTTCTGGTTCGTGCTCGGGATCGCCGGCGGATTCGTCGCCGCCCACCTGGTGAACAAGGATCCGCGCGGGCACGAGGTCCTCGCCGAGGTCGACGCGCGTATCTCCGAGTTCACCGAGCGGATCGGCGATGCCTACCGCGCGCAGGAGGCGAAGATGGAGGGCCTGGTCGCCGATGCGAAGACGGCCGCCAGCGACGCCCTCGACTCCGCGAAGGACGCTGTCGCCGACGCCGCCCACGCCGTCGCCGACGCCGCCGAAGACGGCGCTGCCCGTCTCACCGACTGAGGCCCCACCCGCTCTGCCCGCACGGGCACGACGCACCCGCATGCTTTCCCGAGGACACACCCCTGATGAAGACCGCTGAGATCGCCCGGCGCTACCTCGACTACTTCGAGAAGAACGGCCACACCATCCTCCCGTCGGCCTCACTGGTCACCGACGATCCCGCGCTGCTGTTCACGGTGGCCGGCATGGTGCCCTTCATTCCCTCCCTGAGCGGCGACGTGCCCTCGCCGTACTCCCGTGTCGCAGACAACCAGAAGTGCATCCGCACCCTCGACATCGACGAGGTCGGCAAGACTCCTCGCCACGGAACGTTCTTCCAGATGCTCGGCAACTGGTCGTTCGGTGACTACTTCAAAGAGGGAGCGATCCGCTTCGCGTGGGAGCTGTTGACCACGTCGGAGGACGACGGTGGTCTGGGCTTCGATCCGGCCGATCTCTGGGTGACCGTGTACGAGGAGGACGACGAGGCCCGGGAGCTGTGGCTGAAGCTCACCGGTATCCCGGAAGAGCGGATCCAGCGTCTCGGAAAAGACTCGAACTACTGGCGCACGGGCCTTCCGGGACCGGCGGGACCGTGCTCGGAGATCTTCTTCGATCGCGGCCCGGAGTACGGCATCGACGGCGGACCGGCGACCGACGACGATCGGTACGTCGAGATCTGGAACCTCGTGTTCATGCAGTACGAGATCACCGATGTCCGATCCAAGTACGACTTCACGATCGTCGGCGAGCTGCCCGCCAAGAACATCGACACCGGAATGGGCTTGGAGCGTGTCGCCTTCCTCAAGCAGGGCGTCGACAACATGTACGAGACCGACCAGGTCCGCCCCGTCCTCGACAAGGCCGTGGAGCTGTCGGGCAAGACGTATGGCCAGGTACATGAGGACGACGTCCGCTTCCGGGTGGTCGCCGATCACGTGCGTTCGTCGCTCATGCTGCTGTCGGACGGCGTGACGCCCTCCAACGAAGGGCGCGGCTACATCCTCCGCCGGCTCATGCGCCGGGCGATTCGCGCAATGCGTCTGCTGGGCGTTGACGGCCCCACCTTCGCTGAGCTGTTCGCGGCCTCGCGCGACGCGATGAAGGAGGCCTACCCGGAGGTCGAAGCCGACTACGCTCGCCTGTCGCAGTACGCCCTCGCCGAGGAGGCGACGTTCCTGCGCACGCTCGCGGCCGGATCCGAACTCCTCGACGCCTCCGTCGAGGAGACTCGCCGCGCGGGCGGACGCAGCCTCAGCGGGAGCGAGGCGTTCCTCCTCCACGACACGTATGGATTCCCGATCGACCTCACGATGGAGATCGCCGAGGAAGCGGGGCTCTCGGTCGATCGCGCCGCCTTCGACTCCCTGATGCAGGAGCAGCGGGCGCGGGCCAAGGCCGACGCGCGATCGCGCAAGCGCCAGCTCGCCGACACGAGTGTGTACCGCGACTTCCGCGCACACGGCGAGACCGTGTTCACGGGATACAGCGACCTGGAGACGGCGTCGTCGGTGCTGGGGCTGTTGGTGGACGGACAGCCGGTCACCCGCGCCACGCAGGGACAGATCGCCGAAGTGATCCTCGCGGAGACGGCCCTCTACGCCGAGTCGGGCGGGCAGGTCGCCGACAAGGGCGTCATCGTGGGGCCTGGGTTCGAGCTCGATGTCATCGACGTGCAGAAGCCCGTGCCCGGTCTCATCAGTCACACCGTTGAGGTCGTCTCGGGAGAGGTGGGACTGGGGCAACCGGCCACCTCGGTCGTCGACGCGGTCAATCGCCGCGCCGCGCAGCAGGCGCATTCCGCGACCCACCTCGTGCACGCTGCGCTGCGCGACACGCTCGGAACGTCGGCGACACAGGCGGGCTCACTCAACCGTGCCGGCTACATGCGATTCGACTTTTCCTGGAACCAGGCGCTGTCGGAGGCGACCAAGAGCGAGATCGAGGAGATCGCGAACAACGCCGTGCGCGACAACCTCGAGGTGACCACGCGCGTGCTGCCCCTGGACGAGGCGAAGGCCCTCGGCGCCATGGCCCTGTTCGGGGAGAAGTACGGCGAGACGGTCCGCATGGTCGACATCGGCGGCCCCTGGTCCCGCGAACTGTGCGCCGGGACGCACGTGGGCCGCAGCGCCGAGGTGGGACTCATCAGCCTCGTCAGCGAGTCGTCCGTGGGCGCCTCCAACCGCCGGGTGGAGGCTCTCGTCGGACTCGACGCGTTCCGCGAACTGGCCGCCGAGCGCGCCATCGTCTCGCAACTGACGACGCATCTCAAGGCACCCCGGGATCAGCTTCCCGCGCGCATCGCGGAGCTTCAGGCGAACCTGAAGGCCGCCGAGAAGCGCATCGCCCAGTTCGAGGCGAAGGCGCTGGGGGAGCGGATCCCCGGGCTCGTCGAGCGTGCGCAGCAGGTGGGACCGGTACGCGTCGTGGCGCACGCCATCGGCGCCGTCGGCGCTGCCGATGACTTGCGCACCCTGACACTGCAGGTACGGGAACGGATGGGGACCGAGCCCGCGGTGGTCGCGCTGGCGGCGCTGGTCGGCGACGACCGCCCCGTCGTCATCGTCGCGACCAACGACGCCGCGCGGAACGCCGGCGCGAAGGCGGGCCCACTGGCCAAGACCGCCGCGGCGGTGCTGGGCGGCGGCGGGGGCGGACGCGACGACGTCGCGCAGGGCGGCGGACCCGACGCTGGCGCTCTCGCGCCGGCGCTCGACGCGGTCGTCGCGGAGCTGAGGTCAGCGCTAGCGTGACCGGGTTCCGACGCGGGGTTCGCCTGGGCATCGATGTCGGAAAGGCGCGCGTCGGCGTGGCACGGTGCGACCCCGACGGCATGCTCGCGGTTCCGGTGGAAACGGTTCCCCGAGGCGGTTCCACGATCTCCCGGATCGTCGAACTCGCCGCGGAGTACGGGCCGTTGGAGATCCTGGTGGGCCTGCCGATCAGCCTGAGCGGGGGTGAGACCGCTTCCACCGCAGATGCGCGCGAGGTGGCCGGGCAGATCTCGCAGGCGACAGGGGTGGCGGTGCGCCTGGTGGACGAGCGTCTCAGCACGGTGTCCGCCCATGCGGCGCTGCGCGATTCGGGTCGTACGCAGCGAAATTCTCGTAAGCTTGTCGATCAGGTCGCCGCGGTCGTCCTCCTCCAGCAGGCGATCGACGTCGAGAAGAGCACGGGCAACCCGGCCGGTGCTCTCCACAACCCCCCGGAGCCCGTCTGATGCCCGACACCCCGTCGTCCGACGATCAGTTCGCCGACCTGTTCGGCAAGCTGCCGGCTCCGCAGCGCGGAGTTCCCCCTCGTCCGGGCGGCGAAACGCCGTCGGCACGGCCTCCCGAGCAGCCGCTGAGCCGGCGAGCCGCCCGAGAAGCCGCCGCGCGTGGCGATGCCGACGCCCCCGGAGCGGACAGCGCCCGGGCGAGTCTGGACGCCGCGGTACCCGCCGCACCGGTTTCGGCTGCCGGTCTCGAAGCGACGCGTCTTCCCGCCCAGGGCGAGGTGCGCAGCGTCACACCCGAGCCGCACCGCTCGCCGGCCACCATCGACGCACTGTTCGGCGCCGACGCCGCCGCGGAGGATCATGTGCACGACTCGCGTCATGCTCGCGACCGCCGCAAGGGGCGCATCGCAGGATGGGTGATCCTGGGCATCGTCCTCCTGTTGGTCGGGGGCATCGCCGCGGGTAGCTATTACGTCTGGACGACCTACGAGGACAAGATCCGCGCCTTCATGGGGTGGGAGGAGCCCAAGGATTACGAGGCCGGGCAGGCCAACGGCGAAGCGGTCGTCACGATCGTCGAGGGCGACACCGGCTCCTCGATCTCCCAGAGGCTCTACGAGGCCGGCGTCACCAAGACCAGCGGCGCGTTCTACGACTACCTCATCTCCAACGCCGTGGCGACGGAGTTCTATCCGGGCGCCTACCGGCTCCAGAAGCAGATGACCTCTGCCGCCGCCCTCGAGGCGCTGGAGGACCCGGCCAACAAGATGGAGAACACGGCGCAGCTGCGCGAGGGGCTGACGGTCGAGCAATCGCTTCCGATCCTCGCCGACGGCACGGGCATTCCTTTGAAAGACCTGCAGAAGGCAGTCGCCAAGCCCGCCGACTACGGCGTCACTGCCGACAGCCTCGAGGGCTGGCTCTTCCCGGCCACCTATACGTTCGGCCCCGAGGCCACGGCCAAGGACGTCATCAAGACGCTCGTCGATCGCACCATCACGTCCCTGGACCGCGCCGATGTGCCGAAGGACCGCCGCGAGGAGATCCTCACGATCGCCTCGATCATCCAGCGTGAAGCACGCTTCGAAGACGACTTCTACAAGGTGTCGCGCGTGATCCAGAACCGGCTCGACGGCTCCAATCAGGAGACCCACGGCCTGCTCCAGATGGACTCGACCGCTCAGTACGGGTACGGCGAGATGCACGACGGCTCGGCCAGCACGAGCGCGGAGGCGCAGTACGACGACAACCCGTGGAACACGTACGTGCGCAAGGGACTGCCGGTGGGACCGATCGCCAACCCGGGAGACCTCGCGATCGACGCCGCGATGCACCCCGCCGACGGCCCGTGGCTGTACTTCGTCACGGTCAACCTGGACACGGGTGAGACGGTCTTCACCGACACCTACCAAGAGCACCAGAAGTACGTGAAGCAGTGGCAGTCGTGGTGTGCCGACAACCCCGACTCCGGCTGCTGACAGATGTCCGCCCCCGTCCTGGAGGTGTGGGGGGATCCCATCGCCCACAGCCTCTCCCCGTCTGTGCACACCGCCGCATACGCCCACTTGGGCTGGGACTGGACGTACGGTCGTCGCCGCGTCAGTGAGGACGGATTCGCCGCCGAGCTGGCGGGGCTGGACGAGCGGTACCGGGGCCTGTCGTGCACCATGCCGCTCAAGTCGGTCGCGTTCGCGGTGGCCGAGACTCGCGACGACCGCTCCGAGCTGACCGGAGCCGTCAACACCCTGCTTCTGACGGAGGGTCGTCGACGCGGATACAACACCGACGTCGGAGGCATGGTCCGGGCTCTCTCCGAGCACGGCATCACTCTGGTGGAGCGGGCTCGCATCCTCGGGGCGGGGGCAACGGCCACCTCGGCTTTGGCCGCCCTCGCCGAGATGGGTGCACGGGAGGTGGAAATCCGCGCACGACGTCCGGAGGCCGCCGGATCGCTCGTCGAGCGGGGGGAGCGGCTCGGCGTCGTTGTGCGGGCGCGCGCACTGGAGGAGAGCGCTCCGGACACGCGAGAGCTGACCATCTCCACGGTCCCCGCCGACGCGGCCATCCCCGCCGCCACGGCCGTCGCCCTCGCAGACGCCGGGGGCGCCCTGTTCGACGTGGGATACGGCCACGGTGCCACCGCCCTGACGACCGCGTGGCACGAGACGGGCGCCCTCGCACTTCCGGGGGAGGCGCTGCTGCTGCATCAGGCCCTCCTGCAGATCCGGATCTTCGCGACCGCCGATGTCTCCGAGCCGCTGCCCGACGAGGCCTCCGTGCTGGCCGTCATGCGCCGCGCGCTCGTGGGAGGATAGTCGAATGCTTCGCGTGATCACGGCCGGCGAATCGCACGGCCCCGAACTCGTCGCCGTCATGGAGGGGCTCCCCGCCGGAGTGCCGATCTCGCGGGCGGCGATCCAGGAGGACCTCGCCCGCCGCAAGCTCGGCTATGGCCGTGGCTCCCGCATGAAGTTCGAAGAGGACGAGCTGACCATCTCGGCCGGAGTCCGCCACGGTTTCTCCCTGGGAAGCCCCATCGCTCTGCGGGTGGGCAACACCGAGTGGCCCAAGTGGGTCGAGGTGATGAGCCCCGAGCCGGCAGAGCTGACCGATCGCTCGCGAGGTCGCGGCGCCGCGCTCACGCGTCCGCGTCCGGGGCACGCCGATCTGGTGGGAATGCAGAAGTACGGCTTCGACGAGGCACGCCCCGTGCTCGAACGCGCCAGCGCGCGCGAGACGGCGGCACGGGTCGCGCTCGGCGCCGTCGCCCGCGCCTTCCTCTCCGAGCTCGGCATCCGGCTCGTCAGTCACACCCTGTCGATCGGACCGGTGCGTGTTCCCGACGGGGCTGCGCTTCCGACACCCGACGACGTGGCCGCCCTCGACGCCGACCCGTTGCGCTGTTTCGACGCCGCCACGAGCCGCGCGATGGTCGCCGAGATCGACGCCGCGCGCAAAGACGGCGACACCCTGGGCGGGATCGTCGAGGTGCTCGCCTACGGGCTCCCCCCGGGGCTCGGCTCACATGTGCACTGGGACCGTCGCCTCGACGCCAAGCTGGCCCACGCTCTCATGAGCATCCAGGCCATCAAGGGAGTCGAGGTCGGTGATGGCTTCGAGACCACGCGTCGCCGCGGCTCGGCGGCCCACGACGAGCTCTTCTCCGCCGGAGACGGGATCACGCGTGCGGGCGACCGCGCCGGGGGCACGGAGGGCGGAATGTCGACCGGCACGGTGTTGCGCGTCCGCGCCGGGATGAAGCCGATCGCGACCGTGCCCCGAGCGTTGCGCACCGTCGACGTGGCCACGGGCGAAGCCGCCACGGCGCACCACCAGCGATCCGACGTCTGCGCCGTTCCCGCGGCGGGGGTCGTTGCCGAGGCGATGGTGGCACTCACCCTCGTCGACGTCGTCCTCGAGAAGTTCGGCGGCGACAGCGTGGCCGAGACACGCCGGAACCTCCAGAACTACGTCGCCGCGATCCCGGAATCTCTGGCGACCGCGCCCGCGAGCGACGAATCGCTGGGATGACCGAGCGCGCGGTCGTCCTCATCGGCCCGATGGGGGCGGGAAAGACCAGCGTCGGCAAACGTCTGGCCAAAGAGCTCGGCCTCTCCTTCTACGACAGTGACGCTGCGGTCGTCCGCGAGCACGGCCCGATCGACCGGCTGTTCGCGGAGCACGGCGAAGCGCATTTCCGCGCGCTCGAACGCGACGCGGTGCGTGCCGGTCTCGCGCGCGGTGGGGTCGTGTCGCTCGGCGGGGGAGCCGTCCTCGACCCGGAGACCCAGCGCGACCTGTCGGCACACCGAGTGGTGCTTCTCACCGTGCGGCCCGAGACGGTCCCCTCGCGCATCCGGCGTAGCCGACGTCCGCTCCTGCAGGACGAGGATCCGCTCGCTCGGTGGAACGCGCTCTACGAACAACGACGAGACACCTATGAACGCCTGGCGAACGCGACGTTCGACACGTCGGTCGGCCCGCTGCAGGACGTGGTGACGGCCGTCGCGTCCTGGGTGAGAGGAGAAATCGCATGAGCGCGACCACCGTCATCCCCGTCGGCGGCGAGCAACCGTACGAGGTCACGATCGGTCGCGGCGTGCGCGACCTCGTCGGCGCGGCGCTGCCCCCCGAGGCGCGCAAGGTGCTGATCATCCACCCCCCGACGCTCGCGGCTCAGGCCGAGGACTTCCGGGCACGGCTGTCCGGCGACCGTCAGGTGCTTCTGGCCGAGATCCCCGATGCCGAGCAGGGCAAACGTGTGGAGGTGGCGGCCTTCTGCTGGCAGGTGATGGGGCAGGCCGACTTCACGCGCACGGATGCTGTCATCGGCTTCGGCGGCGGCGCAGTGACCGACCTCGCCGGTTTCGTCGCAGCGACCTGGCTGCGCGGCGTGGCGGTCGTGCAGGTTCCCACGACGGTCCTGGGGATGGTCGACGCCGCCGTCGGCGGCAAGACCGGGATCAACACGGCCGAGGGAAAGAACCTTGTCGGCGTCTTCTGGCCGCCCCGGGCGGTGGTCTGCGATCTGGACCTGCTGGACACGCTGTCGGAGAACGAGCGTGTGGCGGGGTTCGCCGAAGTCGTCAAGGCGGGTTTCATCTGGTACCCGGAGATCCTCGACCTGATCGAGGCCGACCCGGCCGCGACCGTCGACCCCCGCAGCGATGCGTTCCGCCGGTGCATCGAGCTGGCGATCGACATGAAGGCGCGTGTCGTCGGCGAGGACCTGCGCGAGGCGGGCCTTCGGGAGGTCCTGAACTACGGGCACACCCTCGGCCACGCCATCGAGCACGCCGAACGGTACCGCTGGCGACACGGGGCGGCGATCTCGGTGGGGATGATGTTCGCGGCGGAGCTGTCCCGACTCGCCGGCCGCCTCAGCGATGCCGGCGCCCAACGACACCGGGACATCCTCGAGTTGCTCGGTCTGCCGACGTCCTACCGCGGGGGAGCGTGGAACCAGCTGCTGGCGACCATGCAACGCGACAAGAAGGCGCGCGGTTCGCTTCTGCGCTTCATCGTGCTCGATGACATCGCCAAGCCGACGGTCCTCCAGGCGCCCGACGAGTCGCTGCTGTTCGCGGCCTACCAGGAGGTGGCCGAGTGACGTCGGAGGTCACCGTCCGGCGGATCCGCGCCGACGAATGGGCCGCCGTCCGCGCACTCCGCCTCGAGGCGGTCAGTGACCCGGCGGCCCCCTTGGCCTTCCTGCATACGTTCGACGAGGAGTCTGCGCACGACGACGGCTTCTGGCGGGATCGCGCCGCCCACGCCGCCGAAGACGATGACGCAGCGCAGTTCATTGCCGAGAGCGACGGACGATGGGTGGGCTCGGCGACGCTTCTGCTGCGCGAACCACGCACGGTCGATCACCACGGCCGTGCGGTGATCACTCGACGAGCCGACGTCGTCGGCGTCTACCTCGCTCCCGACCATCGCGGATCCGGCATCCTGGGACGCCTCGTCGACGCGGCCGGCGCGTGGGCGCATGCTCGCGGCGCGACGAGCCTCACCCTCGATGTGCACCGCGACAATGAGAGGGCTCGACGGGCGTACCTCCGCCTGGGTTTCGTGCCGACGGGTGTGACGTTCACCAGCACCATCGGCCCCGAGATCGAGATGCGTCGTGACGTGGCTCCCGCGCCGCGAGCGACGCGCGAGGGCTAGGGTGCTGGCTGTGCACACACCCGTCCGGCTGCTCCTCGTCAACGGTCCGAACCTCAACCTCCTCGGCGTCAGAGAGCCGGGTATCTACGGCCACGAGAGCCTCGCCGATGTCGAAGACCTGGTGCGCCAGACCGCCCACGAGCGCGGTGCGGAGGTGCGGAGCCTCCAGAGCAATCACGAGGGAGTCCTGATCGACGCGATCCACGCCGCACGCCTGGACTGCGCCGGCATCGTGATCAACCCGGGAGGCCTCACGCACACCTCCGTCGTCCTGCGCGACGCGCTCTCGGGCGTGGCTCTCCCGGTCGCTGAGGTGCACATCTCCGACCTCTCCGCGAGGGAGCCCTTCCGGCATCACTCCTTCGTCCGCGACGTCGCGGTCGTCCACGTCGTCGGTGAGGGTGTCGCGGGGTACGCCCGCGCGACCCGCGCCCTCCTCGACGTGATCGAGGGCAGCACCGACGGTGCGGGGCGAGCGATCCCGTAGAATCGACTGTCGGCCTGCGACCGGAGCCTCGGCGAGCGGCCCCGAAACCCACACGAACGGAAACCTCCACTCTCATGGCATCCACCGCAGACATCAAGAACGGCGTCGTCCTCAACATCGATGGACAGCTCTGGAGCGTCGTGGAGTTCCAGCACGTCAAGCCCGGCAAGGGCGGCGCATTCGTTCGCACCAAGCTCAAGAACGTCATGACCGGAAAGGTCGTCGACAAGACGTTCAACGCCGGCGCCAAGGTCGAGCTCGAGAACGTCGACCGTCGCGACTTCACCTACCTTTACAACGACGGCGAGGGCTTCGTGTTCATGGACGTGGCCGACTACGACCAGATCACGGTGGGTGCGGCGACGGTCGGTGACGCCGCGAACTTCCTCCTGGAGAACCAGCAGGTCCAGATCGCCCTCAACAACGGGAACCCGCTCTACATCGAGCTTCCCGCCTCGGTCGTGCTCGAGATCACCTACACCGAGCCGGGCCTGCAGGGCGACCGCTCGTCGGCCGGCACCAAGGCCGCCACCGTCGAGACCGGATACGAGATCCAGGTGCCCCTGTTCCTGGAGACCGGCACGAAGGTCAAGGTCGACACCCGCACGGGCGACTACCTCGGCCGCGTCAACTGATCGACCGACGCCGACTCTATGAGCGCCCGCAGTAAGGCGCGCAAACGCGCCCTCGACATCCTGTACCAGAGCGACGTCCGCGGCGACGATCTGGCCACCACCCTCGCCGCCGAAGCGCGGCGCGCCGCCAGTGAGCCGGCCCGAGAGGCGTCGTGGCTGTACGCACGGGAGATCGTCGACGGCATCATCGACAACCGCGACGAGATCGACGAGCAGATCGTCAGCCACGCGCGCGACTGGAAGCTCGAGCGGATGCCGACGGTCGATCGCGCGGTGCTGCGGATCGGCGTCTGGGAGATCCTGTTCAACGAAGCCGTTCCCACCGCGGTGGCGATCGACGAGGCGGTGGAGCTCGCCAAGGAACTGTCGACCGACGATTCCGGCGCGTTCGTCCACGGCGTGCTCGCCCGTATCGCCCGAGCCAGCTGACCGCGCCGCAGCGTCGGAGGCCGGGGCGAGGATCGATGACATGACCTCCGCACGGCCCCGCTCTTGGCGCGCCGTGCTGGCGCCCGCCGTCACCGAACCGATCGAGATCGCCCTCGGCATCCAGCTTCGCCAGCGAGAGGGCGACGAGGCGCACTGGGGTCCCCGCCGCGTGCGACCGGCGACGGCACGGAGCGTCGAGACGTCCTCGGGTGAACTCCGCCTCGCCGTGCGTCCGCTCGTGCGCAGCGCGGCCAGCGGCGCGTGGGTGCAGGGAGCGGAGACCTGGGAGTCGCTGCGACGTGGTGCGTGGCGCGTGGATACAGCGCGACGCCGATGGTTCGCCGCGCTCCACGGCATCGCTCACGACGTGCGCGTCTTCGGCGGCTATGGCGACTCCGAATGGCTCACCCTCGACGGCGTCGACTCCGACCTGCTCTGGCCGCATCTCACCTCAGCCGATGCCCTCGGAATCCCGATCGTTCCCACTCGCGGCGACCAGGACGTCTCGTTCGCGGCGACGGCGACCGTGGACCTCCGCGTCGACGCCGAGGGAACGGGGCTGCGGCTTGCGGCACAGGTCACGATCGACGGGGAGGAACCGGGACCCACCTCGGTGATCCGCCCGATCGGTCACGTGGGTCTCTACAGCGTTACTCGCCACGGGGACGGCCTCCGCCTGCGACTGGCGCCGGTCGCGCTCGGCGAAGCCGCTCACGCGCTGCTGAGCGCCGGCGGGCCCGTCCTCGTTCCTGACGGCGAACGTGAGGAGTTCCTCCGGGAGGCCTATCCGCGGATGGCGCGAGAGGCGGTGGTGATCGCGGGCCCGCGCGTGGAGCTCCCCCCGCAGCGGCCTGCGGTTCTCCTGGTCCGCGTGGACCTGCAGCCCCGGGACGTCGTCTCGTGGGAGATGACGTGGCAGGACGACGTCGCGGGGCGCATCGCACTCGGGACCGGTGACGACAGGGACCCGTCGTGGCACAGACGCCGGCAAGAGGTGGAGGCTGCCTGGAACGCGTCGCTCGATGTGCCCTTCCAGCCCTCCGGGCGCGCGTCGGGTATCGCTGCGGCGGAGCTGGTCGCGGTGCTGCTGCCGGCTTTGGGGGACCTTGACGGCGTCCGGGTGGAGACCTTCGGAATCCGACGCGACTACCGGGAGCTGCGCGGGGATCCGCGAGTGACGATCACGACCGTACCGTCGCGCGAGGCCGACTGGTTCGAGCTGGGCGTGCTCGTGGAGATTGAGGGGCGCCGTATTCCGTTCGCCCCGCTGTTCACCGCCCTCGCCCAGCGGCGGAAGCGAATCCTCCTCTCGGACGGGGCCTACTTCTCGCTGGCCCATCCCGCCTTGGATCGGCTCCGCGACCTCATCGACGACTCCCGCGATCTCATCGAGTGGGAAGCGGGTCCGCGACTGAGCCGCTACCACGTGCCGTTCTGGGAGGACTTCGAGGACGTCGCCGACGTCGCCGCTCCGGCCGTCGCCTGGCGGGAAGCCACCGAGGCACTCCGCACCGCCGCACCCGTCGACGCCGCCCTTCCGACCGGCCTCGCGAGCGACCTGCGACCGTATCAGCGCGACGGTTTCCGATGGCTCGCCGCCCTGTGGGACGCCGGCCTCGGCGGCGTGCTCGCCGACGACATGGGCCTGGGCAAAACGCTCCAGACACTGGCGCTGATCCTTCACACGCGCACCGCCGGCGCCGCGCGACCCGCACTGGTCGTGGCCCCGACCTCGGTGCTGTCGACCTGGCGCGACGAGGCCGCGCGACATGCACCGGGTCTCACCGTGCACGTCGCGACGG
>JBMDWQ010000147.1:0-5623 GCA_048594675.1 Microbacterium sp.
CGCCCCGCGCGACGAGGACGTCGTCGCCGTCGCGATCGACGGCCCTGCCGGCTCCGGCAAGTCCAGCGTCTCCAAGGAGCTGGCGCGTCGCCTCGGCTACGGCTACCTCGACACCGGGGCCGCATACCGCGCGCTGGCGTGGCACGTGCTGGAGCACGGCGCCGACACCTCCGACGCGTCGGCCGTCATCGATGCCGCGGGCGACTTCGACTATGCGATCTCCCTCGACCCCGATGACTACTGGGTCACCGTCGGGGGAGTCTCCGTCACCGACGCGATCCGCGATCCGCGGGTGTCCGGAGCCGTCAGCGGCGTCGCCCGCGTGCCGGTGGTGCGCGAGTCGGTCAACGCGATGTTCCGTGCCCTGGTCGCCGACTCCGACCGCCCCGGCGTGATCGTCGAGGGCCGTGACATCACGACGGTCGTCTTTCCCGACGCTCCCGTCCGCATCCTCCTCACCGCCGCCCCCGAGGTGCGCGCCGCCCGGCGCAGCGCCGAGGTGACCGGCCAGGACTCCGCCGAGGTCGCCGCCGCGCTCCACAAGCGCGACGCGGCCGACTCGAAGGTGGTCGACTTCCTCACCGCCGCTCCCGGCGTGACCGTGGTCGACTCCACCGAACTGAACTTCGACCAGACCGTGGCTGCCGTCCTCGACGTCATCCGGGTCGGAACGGGAACCTCCGCATGACCACCTTCGACGACGAGTACGAGGGCGGCCCCGACCACCTCGAAGAGAAGCTCGCGAACCTCGACGAGGAGCTCGCCGATCAGCGGGCCGCGGCGCTGCGTGCGTCGCTGTCCGACTACGAGCTCGACGATGACGACGCCGAACTGCTCGCGGGCTTCACCGCGGGCGGCGAGGTCGTGGAAGTGCTTCCCGCCCTCCCGGTCGTCGCGATCGTCGGGCGGCCCAACGTCGGCAAGTCGGCACTCGTCAACCGCATCCTCGGTCGGCGTGAGGCGGTCGTGGAAGACACCCCCGGCGTCACCCGCGACCGCGTGACGTACAAGGCCGAATGGATGGACCGCCGCTTCACCCTCGTCGACACCGGCGGGTGGGAGCCCGACGCCAAGGGCATCGACCGCTCGGTGGCCGCGCAGGCCGAGGTCGCGATCGACCTGTCCGACGTCGTGCTTTTCGTCGTCGACGCGATGGTGGGAGCCACCGCGACCGACGAGCAGGTCGTGCGCCTTCTCCGCAAGGCCGACAAGCCGGTGTTCCTCGTCGCCAACAAGATCGACGACGCCCGGCAGGAGCCCGAAGCCGCCGCCCTCTGGAATCTGGGACTGGGAGAGCCGCACCCCGTGTCGGCGATACACGGTCGCGGGGTCGCCGACCTCCTCGACGAGGTCATGAAGGTGCTCCCCGAGGTGTCGGCCGTCGCCAAGAACGAGCTCGGCGGACCGCGTCGCGTCGCGATCCTCGGGCGCCCGAACGTCGGCAAGTCGTCGCTTCTCAACAAGGCCGCCGGTGAAGAGCGCGTGGTCGTCAACGAGCTCGCCGGCACCACGCGCGATCCCGTCGACGAGATCGTCGAGCTCGGCGGTCGCCTGTGGCGCCTCGTCGACACGGCGGGCATCCGCCGCCGCGTCCACCTGCAACAGGGTGCCGACTTCTACGCGTCGCTGCGCACGTCGGCCGCGCTGGAGAAGGCGGAGGTCGCCGTCGTCGTGCTCGATGTGTCCGAGCCGCTCAGCGAGCAGGACGTGCGCATCATCGACCTGGTCCTGGAGTCGGGGCGCGCGCTCGTGCTCGCCTTCAACAAGTGGGACCGCCTCAACGACGACGACATGGAGAACGCGGATCGCCGTCGCTACCTGGAGCGCGAGATCGAACAGGACCTCGCCCACGTCTCCTGGGCGCCGCGGGTGAACATCTCCGCCCGCACCGGCAGGCACCTCGACAAGCTCGTGCCGGCCCTCGAGACCGCCCTGGAATCGTGGGACCAGCGCATCCCCACCGGCAAGTTCAACGCCTTCCTCGCCGAGCTCGTCGCCGAGCACCCGCACCCGCTCCGGGGCGGCAAGCAGCCGCGCATCCTGTTCGGCACGCAGGCCTCGACGCGGCCGCCGACCTTCGTGCTGTTCACGACCGGATTCCTCGACCCGGGCTACCGCCGGTTCATCCAGCGACGCCTCCGCGAGATCTTCGGCTTCGAGGGCACGCCCATCGTCACGAACATGCGCGTGCGGGAGCGCCGCCAGCGCTGATCGGCGCGGTCAGCGGATCTCGAACGACGCGAACCGGTCGGCGGGGAGCCGGTCGAGGTGGAGCGGCGTCGCCTCGGCCGCGACACGCGGAAGCGGGGTGCGCGTTCCCGGCTCGCGGAACCGCTGCACGGCCCAGCACTCCACGCCGGCGTCGGCGAGGCGGCAGCCGAGGTCGATCAGCCCCTCGTCGTCGATCGCGGCGGGATGGACCGTGGTCCGCACCTCGTACTCCAGCGGATGCCGCGTGCCCGAGCGCAAGAGGTTGTGCGCGAGCACGAGCTCCAGCGACCGCCAGGCGTGATCGCCGCTCGGGCCGCGTCCGGTGACCTTCGCATAGTCGGCGCGCTCGGCCTTGATGTCCAGCCCCACCCAGTCCACGAACGGCAGCGCCTTCGCCAGCAGCGACGGGTAGGCGCCGCCGGTGTGGAGGCCCACCTTGAAGCCCAGGGCGCGCACCACCTGCAGCGCGGGAATCAGCCCGCGCTGCATGGTGGGCTCGCCGCCGCTGAACACCACGCCGTCGAGCAGTCCGATCCGGTCGCACAGCAGATCGGTGACGTCGCTCCAGCTGAAGACCGTCTCGCCGCGCGGGTCGATGAGGGCGGGGTTGTGGCAGTAGAAGCAGTCCCAGGGGCAGCCCTGGAGGAACACGGTGGCCACGAGCATGTCGGGCCAGTCCACCGTCGAGAACGGCGTGATGCCGGCGACCCTCAGATCGTACGGTGCGAGCTCTTCCATCGTTCCTCCTCGACCGATGGCGGCGCCTGGAAGTACCGCCGCTCTTCAGCTTCGCCCTTCTTGCCGATGTTGAAGGAGGCGATCGGCCGGAAGTAACCCATGACGCGCGTCCACACTTCGCACTCGGCGCCGCAGTCGGGGCACGTGGGGTGCTCGCCGGAGCGGTAGCCGTGGCGGGGGCAGATCGAGAACGTCGGGGTGATCGTGATGTAGGGGAGGCGGAAGTTCTCCAGCGACCGTCGGACGAACTCGCGGCACGCCGCGGCCGAGGTCATCGCCTCGCCGAGGTAGAGGTGGAGCACCGTGCCGCCGGTGTACTTCTGCTGCAGCGGCTCCTGCATCGCCATCGCGAGGAACGGGTCGGCGGTGTAGCCCACGGGAAGCTGCGACGAGTTGGTGTAGTAGGGCTTGTCGTCGGTGCCCGCGTGGCGGATGCCCTCGGCACCGAAGCGCGCGACGTCTTCCTTCGCGAACCGGTAGGTCGTCCCTTCGGCGGGGGTGGCCTCCAGGTTGAACATGTGCCCGGTCGACTCCTGGAACTCCACCATGCGTTCCCGCACGTGGTCGAGGAGGCGCATGGCGAGCGCGGCGCCGGCCTCGGTCGTGATGTCGTCGGCGTCGCGGGTGAGGTTCCGCACGTACTCGTTGATGCCGTTGACGCCGATCGTGGAGAAGTGGTTGTCGAGGGTGCCGAGGTAGCGCTGGGTATAGGGGAAGAGCCCGCCCTCGAGGTGCTCTCCGATCACGGCGCGCTTGGCCACCAGGCTGTCGCGGGCGATCTCCAGCAGTTCGTCGAGGCGCGCCAGGGCGGCGTCTTCGTCGCCGGAGTGCACGAACCCGAGTCGCGCGCAGTTGATCGTGACGACGCCGATGGAGCCCGTCTGCTCCGCCGAGCCGAACAGGCCGTTGCCGCGCTTGAGGAGTTCGGTGAGGTCGAGCTGCAGCCGGCAGCACATGGAGCGGATCATGTGGGGGTCGAGGTCGGAGTTGACGAAGTTCTGGAAGTAGGGGAGCCCGTACTTCGCCGTCATCGCGAACAGGGCCTCTACGTGCGGGCCCTCCCAGTCGAAGTCGCGCGTGATGTTGTAGGTGGGGATCGGGAAGGTGAACGCGCGCCCGTCGGAGTCGCCTTCGGTCATCACCTCGATGAACGCGCGGTTGATGATCCCCATCTCCTCCGACAGGTCGCCGTAGGTGAAGTCCTGCACCGCGCCGCCGACGAGCGGACGCTGGGTGGCGAGGTCGTCGGGGCACACCCAGTCGAAGGTGAGGTTGGTGAAGGGGGTCTGCGTGCCCCAGCGTGAGGGCACGTTGAGGTTGAAGATGAACTCCTGCATCGCTTGGCGCACGTCGTCGTACGAGAGAGCGTCGATGCGGACGTAGGGGGCGAGGTAGGTGTCGAAGGAGCTGAACGCCTGCGCGCCGGCCCATTCGTTCTGCAGCGTGCCGAGGAAGTTGACGAGCTGACCCAGGGCGCTGGAGAAGTGCTTCGGTGGGCGGGAGGAGATCTTGCCCGTCACGCCGTTGAACCCCTGTTCCAGCACCATCCGCAGCGACCAGCCGGCGCAGTATCCCGCGAACACGTCGAGGTCGTGGATGTGGAGGTCGCCGTCGCGGTGCGCCTGACCTGCCTCGGGGGCGTACACCTCGTCGAGCCAGTAGTTGGCGATGAGCTTTCCGGCGGAGTTGAGGATCATTCCGCCGAGCGAGTAGCCCTGGTTCGCGTTGGCGTTGACCCGCCAATCGGCTCGGGACAGGTACTCGTCGATCGTGTCGGCGACGGTGATGGCGCGCGGGGAAGCCATGGATTTCCTCTCTGAGAAGACGAGCAGCAACCAGGGTCGCTGAGGTGGTCTGACCACAATATGTAGTGGTGCGGCGGGAACGGTAGCGCAGATATGGCGTGTCGCGATCTTCGTTCGGCGAGGAGGGCTCTCCGTCTGCGGGGCGGCGCCGAGCAGGTGGCGACCCTGGGGTCGGGGGAGGGCGGGGTGTGCCAGGCTGGTCGGGTGACGATCGTTCCTCCCGAGCCCGGCGAGCCGCGGCGCCCGCACGGGCCGCGCGACTCGGGCGACGCGTGGGTCGTCGCAGGCGACGGCACCCGCTACTGGGGGCGCTACGGGGCGGCGGGGCTCCTCGCCCTCGACCCGCAGCGCGGCGTGCTGCTGCAGCACCGCGTGGCGTGGAGTCACCACGGCGACACGTGGGCGCTTCCCGGCGGCGCGCGCCACGAGGGCGAGTCGGCGTGCGACGGTGCGCTCCGTGAGTCGGCGGAGGAGGCCGGCGTTCCCGCCGAGGCGGTTGCGGCGCGACTGATCAGCGTGTTCGATGTCGGGATCTGGACGTACAGCACGGTCGTGGCCGACGTCGTCACGCCGTTCGAGCCGGTGATCAGCGACCCCGAGAGCCGGGAGCTCGCCTGGGTGTCGGTCGATGAGATTGAGTCGTATCCGTTGCATCCGGGGTTCGCGGCGTCGTGGCGAACGCTCCGCGCGCTCCTCGACGTGCGACCGGTGATCGTCGTCGACGCGGCCAACGTGGTCGGTTCCGTACCCGACGGATGGTGGAAGGATCGCGCCGGCGCAGCGGCACGGCTGATGGACCGCCTGGCGGAGCGAGCGCGACGCGGAGTGTCGGCCGCGGAGCTGGGGCTTCCCGAGAGCCAGTGGTTCCC
>JBMDWQ010000148.1:0-22901 GCA_048594675.1 Microbacterium sp.
GAGTGCTCGATGATGTTCCAGCCGGTGTAGACCGCCGTGATCAGGAGGAAGAAGACCCCGAGGATCCACCAGAGGTTGACGTTGGTCTTCACTTACTTCACCTCTCCCTCAGCAAGGTCGACGACCGGGGCATCGGGCGCATCCTTCGCGGGGCCGACGCCGACCGGCAGTCCTGCCTCGGGATGATTGAGGTCGAACGCCGGGCGCTCGCTCCGAATACGCGGGATCGAGGTGAAGTTGTGCCGCGGCGGCGGGCAGCTCGTCGCCCACTCCAGCGAGCCGCCGTAGCCCCACGGGTCGTTCACTGTCACCTTCGGGGCCTTGCGTGCGGTGAGCCACACGTTGAGGAAGAACGGAATCATCGAGGCGCCGAGGATCATCGCTCCCACGGTGGAGATCTGGTTACCCAGGGTCCATCCATCCGCTGCGGAGTAGTCGGCGTAACGACGGACCATGCCGTCGACACCGAGCCAGTGCTGGATCAGGAAGGTCATGTGGAAGCCGATGAACAGCATCCAGAAGTGCACCATGCCGAGGCGCTCATTGAGCATCCGTCCGGTCCACTTGGGCCACCAGAAGTAGAAGCCGGCGAACATCGCGAACACCACGGTGCCGAAGACGACGTAGTGGAAGTGGGCGACGACGAAGTACGAGTCCGAGGTGTGGAAGGTCAGCGGTGGCGAGGCCAGGATGACGCCGGTCAGACCACCGAAGACGAACGACACGAGGAACCCGAGCGTGAACACCATGGGCGTCTCGAACGTCACGGAGCCGCGCCACATCGTGCCGATCCAGTTGAAGATCTTCACGCCGGTCGGTACCGCGATCAGCATCGTCATGAAGGCGAAGAACGGCAACAGCACGGCGCCGGTGACGTACATGTGGTGTGCCCACACGGAGACCGAGAGCGCGGCGATCGCGATCGTCGCATACACCAGCGTCTTGTACCCGAAGATCGGCTTGCGGCTGAACACCGGCAGGATCTCAGAGACGATGCCGAAGAACGGCAGCGCGATGATGTAGACCTCGGGGTGACCGAAGAACCAGAAGAGGTGCTGCCACAGGAGCACTCCCCCGTTGGCGGGGTCGTAGATGTGGGCGCCGAGCACGCGATCGGCGGCAGCAGCGAAGATCGCCGCGGCGAGCACAGGGAACGCCATCAGGATGAGGATGCTCGTGACGAGCGTGTTCCACGAGAAGATCGGCAGACGCCACATCGTCATTCCGGGTGCACGCATCGTGATGATCGTCGTGATGAAGTTCACGGCACCGAGGATGGTTCCGAAACCGCTCATTCCGAGGCCGAGCATCCACAGGTTCCCGCCGGCGCCCGGCGAGAAGCTGGCATTGGCCAGCGGCTGGTAGGCGAACCATCCGAACGCGGCCGCGCCCTGAGGTGTCAGGAAGCCGGCGATCGCGATCAGGGATCCGAAGATGAACAGCCACAGCGCGAACGCGTTCAGCCGCGGGAAGGCGACATCGGGCGCTCCGAGCTGGAGCGGCAGGATCGCGTTGGCGAAGCCGGCGAACAGCGGCGTCGCGAACATCAGCAGCATGATCGTGCCGTGCATCGTGAACAGCTGGTTGTACTGCTCCTTGGTCGGGATGACCTGCATGCCCGGCTCGAAGAGCTCTGCGCGGATGATCAGGGCCATCACGCCACCGAGCAGGAAGAACAGCACGGAGGCGATCAGGTACATGTACCCGATCGTCTTGTGGTCGGTCGACGTGATCCACTTGACGATCACGTTGCCCTTCTGCTCGACCCGGGACGAGCTCAACAGAGCCGCCTGACGCGGGGGCAAGGTGGTCGGAGGGCTGAGCGTCTCACCCTGGGGCGGAAGCGTCGTCGCCATCAGTGGTCTCCCTCGGACTCGGAGTTCCCGCTCGTGCCGGGAAGGTTCTGGAGGCGGTCGTAGGCGTCGTTGATGTCGCCCGTCTGCCCGGCCTCACGCAGCGATGCCAGATACGCGTCGTACTCGGCCTGCTCGACGACCTTGACCTTGAACAGCATCATCGAGTGGTACTGGCCGCAGAGCTCTGCGCACTTGCCGTCGTACTCGCCAACGCGGGTCGGCGTGAAGGACCAGTAGTTGTCCTTGCCGATGTACATGTCCTTCTTGTAGAGGAAGTCGATGATCCAGAAGGAGTGGATGACATCGCGCGAGACGAGCTTGAGCTTCACTTCCTTGTCCACCGGAAGGTACAGGGTCGGCAGCTCGCTGGTGACGTCGCCCTTCTCGTTGGTCTGCGCCTGAACACCCATGGTCCAGACCGCGTCGGACGCGTCTTCGCAGTCGCTCCCCGTGTACTGGAAGTCCCACGCCCACTGCTTTCCGATCGCGGTGATGCAGGCGTCGGGGTTCTCGTACTGATCCTCGAGGATCGCCTGGTCGCGGGCGGTGAAGGCGAAGAAACCCACGACGAGGATCAGCGGCACGATCGTGTAGAAGATCTCGATCGGCATGTTGTAGCGCATCTGCACGGGAAGACCCGACTGACCCCGGCGCCGGCGGTAGGCGATCGCGGCGAAGGCCATGAGGGCCCACGTGATGACACCGACGACCAGGAGCACGATCCACGAGTTGACCCACAGGCCCGAGACCATCTGCGTGTGGTTCGTCGCCTGGGTTCCGTCGTCGGTGAAGCCGGGGAGGTACCCGTTCAGCTCGGTCGGCGTGCAGGCCGCGAGGGCGATCGCCGAAGCGACTCCCAGCGGGATTGCGGCCCAGCGGAGGCGACGTTTGACGCGCACGGTGCACCTTTCGGGGTCATGAAGGTCGAACATCAGCCAGTCTAGGGCAACCTCCCACGCGATTCAGGCCATCCGCCCAGGATGTCCCGACTCTCGGAGGGGGCGCCGCGCGCGATCAGTGGAAGCTGTCGCCGCACGCGCAGCTGCCCGCCGCGTTGGGGTTGTCGATCGTGAAGCCCTGCTCCGAGATCGTGTCCTTGAAGTCGATGGTCGCGCCCTCCAGATAGGGCACGGACATGTCGTCGACGATGACCTCGACGCCGTCGAAATCGACCGCTTTGTCGCCGTCGAGGAAGCGCTCGTCGAAGTAGAGCTGGTAGATGAGTCCGGAGCATCCGCCCGGCTGGACGGCGACGCGAAGACGCAGATCGTCGCGGTTCTCCTGGTGCAGCAGGTTCTTGACCTTCGCCGCCGCGGCGTCGGTCAGCGCGACACCGTGCGCGGGGGCCGTGTCGGATGCGGTGGTCGTGGCGATGTCGGTCATGGCTCTCCCGATGGTCGGGCCGTCAGTGCCTTTGAGAGGCCGGGACGGCGGGATGACTCGATTCTACGCGGCCCGTTCCCCGCGAGGCCCGAGCGACGCCGATCGCCTCGTGGGGCGTCTCTCTCAGAGCGTGGTCGACTCGAGCCCCTCCAGGAGGAGCGCTTCGGACACGAGCGCGTGGCGGAACGTGTCGATGTGGAGTGACTCGTTGGGACTGTGTGCGCGGGCGTGCGGGTCCTCGACCCCGGTGACCAGGATCTGCGCACCGGGAAACTCCCGCACGAGATCCGCGATGAAGGGGATGGAACCTCCGACGCCGATGTCGACCGGGGAGACGCCGTACCCCTCGGCGAGGGCCTCGCGAGCCTGCGCGAGCGCCCATCCGCTCGTGTCGACGAGGAAGGCATCACCGAGGTCGACGTCGTGGAAGGAGACCTCGGCGCCGAACGGCGCGTTCTGCGTGAGGTGCGCCTGCACGGCCGCGAACGCGTCCTCCGCGCGCTGCCCCGGAGCGACACGCACGCTGATCACGACCGACAACTCCGGGGTGAGCGTGTTGGAGGCGTTGCGGACGGAGGGGAAATCGATGCCGGTGACCGTGACGGACGGCTTGTTCCAGATACGGCTGAGGATCGTCCCCCGTCCGATCGGGCGCACGCCGTCGGGGATGCCGGCCTCGTCGCGCAGCGTGGCCTCGTCGTATTCGGGCGTGTCCGCATCGCGCTCGTGAAGGCCCTCGATGGCGACGGCGCCGTCGTCATCCCAGATCGTGGCGAGGAGCTTGACGGTGGCGAGCATCGCGTCGGGCACCGCTCCCCCGAACATTCCGGAGTGCGATGCGTGGTCCAGGGTCTTCACGTGCATCCGGAATCGCGCGTTCCCGCGCAACGACACGGTCACGGCAGGTGTGACGGCATCCCAGTTGCCGGAGTCTGCGACGACGATCACGTCGGCGCGGAGGGCGTCGGCGTTGTCGGCCAGGAATTGTGCGAACGACCCGGAGCCGGCCTCCTCCTCCCCCTCGATGAAGAGATTGATGCCGAGGTCGAAGTCCGTTCCCATCGCATCGACGAAGGCGCGGAGTGCGCCGACGTGCGCCATGACACCGGCCTTGTCGTCGGCGGCCCCTCGACCGTAGATGCGGCCGTTGCGCACCGTCGGCTCGAAGGCCGGGGACTCCCAGAGCTCTTCGTCGCCGACCGGCTGAACGTCGTGGTGGGCGTACAGGAGGATCGTCGGACGGCCGTTGCGCGCACGTCGCGTGGCGAGGACGGCGGGCATCCCTTCCTCGCCCGTCGCTGCCACCCGCGCGGTCTTCACCTCCACCGTGTCGAAGATGCCGATTCCCTCGACGAGCGTCTTGACGGCCTCGGCCGAACGCTCGACCTCGGCCCGCTCGAACCCCGGGAAGGCGACCGACGGGATCCGCACGAGTGCACCCAAATCGGCGAGGGCAGAGGGGACGACGGCGTCGGCAGCGGAGCGCACGCGCTCACGCCGGGAGAGTTCGGAGGTCATACGGGTAATCTTAGAAGGCACACTCTCCACCGAACCGAGGTTGCTCCCGTGGCCAAGACTCCCGCCGCTCCCACGCCCGACACCGAGCCCAGCGCTCCCGCAGGGCCCGGCAAGAACCGCCCGACCCCGACGCGGGCCGAGCGGGAGGCCGCACGCAAGCGCCCTCTCGTCGCCGACACGAAAGAGGCGCGCGCCCGAGCGAAGTCCGAGCTCGCCGCCCAGCGCGAGAAGGCCAGGATCGGAATGGCCAACGGAGACGAGCGCTACCTGCCTGTCCGCGACAAGGGGCCGCAGCGCCGATTCGTTCGCGACTTCGTCGACGCCGGCTGGCACATCGGAGAGCTCGTGATGCCGCTGATGATCGTCGTGATCCTGCTGAGCCTCATCCCCAACCCGGCGATCGTCTACTACGGGTTCATCGGGCTGTGGGTGTTCATCCTCTTCGTCATCGGCGACATGATCATCACCGGAACCCGCGTGAAGAAGCTCGGCACGCAGAAGTGGGGCGACCGACGCGAGAAGGGCCTGGGCTGGTACGCGGCGATGCGCACGATCCAGATGCGCTTCATGCGCCTGCCGAAGCCTCAGGTCCGCCGCGGAGAGCGACCGGCCTGACGCGGCGGGCGGTATCGGCCGCCCTTATCGCTTGCCCGCGTTGCTGCCTCTGCGGCGGAGTCCGCGGTTGATCTGACGCGCCCACAGCGGACCGCGGTAGATGAAACCGGTGTAGCCCTGAACGAGATCTGCACCGGCGTCGAGACGCTCCTGCACGTCGCTGGCCGTCTCCACTCCTCCCGCAGCGATGATGCAGAAGTCCTCGGGGACGACCGACCGCACCCGCCCCAGCACCTCGAGGGCACGCGCCCGAAGCGGGGGGCCGGACAGCCCGCCGGCGCCGGCGCGCTCGACGACGGCTTGATCGGTCTCCAGTCCGTCACGCGAAATGGTCGTGTTCGTCGCGATCAGTCCGGCCAGCCCCAACTCCGCCGCGAGCCGGGCGATCGACCCGACCTCGTCGTCGGAGAGATCCGGAGCGATCTTCACGAGCAGCGGCGTGGTGCCCGCGGCATCACGCACAGCCGACAGCAAGGGCCGCAGCGTCTCGACGGCCTGGAGCCCCCGCAGTCCCGGCGTGTTCGGAGAGGAGACGTTGACGACCAGGTAGTCGGCGAGAGCGGCCACGAGGGCGGTGCTGGCGACGTAGTCAGCGGTCGCGGCGTCGACGTCGACGACTCGACTCTTGCCGATGTTGACGCCGATCACGGGACGCCTCCGGCGGCGGCGGAGCCGTTCGAGCCGCACGGCGACGGCGGCGGCCCCGTCGTTGTTGAACCCCATCCTGTTGATGAGCGCCCGGTCGGGGATCAAGCGGAACAGCCGCGGACGAGGGTTCCCTTCCTGCGCGATGGCCGTGATCGTGCCGATCTCGACGTGTCCGAAGCCCAACGCACGCAACCCGGTCACCGCCACCGCGTTCTTGTCGAACCCTGCGGCGACGCCGAACGGCGAGTCGAAGGTCAATCCCAGCGCATGGGTCTGAAGAGCGGGATCGGGACGCGTGATCGCGCGCACGACCGGAGCGACCGGCCACACCCCGAAAGCGCGGATCACCGGCATGACGAGGTGGTGAGCCCTCTCGGGATCCATGTGAGCGAAGACGGTACGGAAGATGAAGGGATACATCGGCTCTCAGCCTAGGGGTCGCGGCCGCGGCGAACGGACAGACCAGCGCCGGGACAAACGACTGATGCTCACTCCTGAGGCGACCGTCCACGCACGTGGTCCGCGCGGAGTTGCGCGATCGACGATTCGAAGTCCTCGAGCGAGTCGAACGCCTGATAGACGCTCGCGAATCGGAGGTAGGCGACCTCGTCGAGTTCGCGCAGAGGCCCGAGGATGGCCAGGCCGATCTCGTTCGTGTCGATCTGCGACGAGCCGGTCTGTCGGACCGCCTCCTCGACCGCTTGGGCGAGCACCGCGAGATCCGAGTCGGTGACCGGGCGACCTTGGCAGGCTTTGCGAACCCCCGACATCACCTTCTCGCGACTGAACGGCTCGATCACACCGGAACGCTTGATGACGTTGAGGCTCGCGGTCTCGATGGTCGAGAAGCGGCCTCCGCACTCCGGGCACTGGCGACGTCGGCGAATGCTCAGGCCATCGTCGCTCGTTCGGGAGTCGATCACGCGGGAATCGGGATGACGACAGAACGGGCAATGCATGAGTTCAGCCTACGGCGCGCCCGCCGCGTCGAAGCGCGTCGTGACAGCGGCACCGTGCGCCGGCAGTGCCTCCGCGGTCGACAGCGCGACGATGTCGTGCCGCACCTGTGAAAGCGCCTCGCGGTCGTACGCGATGACCTGCTGGGGACGGAGGAAGGTGGAGGCCGAGAGACCCGAGGCATAGCGCGCCTGTCCTCCCGTCGGGAGCACGTGATTGCTCCCGGCCAGATAGTCGCCGAGGCTGACCGGCGAGTGATCGCCGACGAAGACCGCACCGGCGTTGACGAAGTCATCGACACGAGGGTCACTCAGGTGCAGTTCGAGGTGCTCGGGGGCGTACGCGTTGCTGAAGGCGGTCGCAGCGGCGAGGTCGTCGACGAGAACGATCGCCGACTGCGGACCGACGAGTGCCTGGATGACACGCTCTCGGTGCTCGGCGTTCGTCGCCAACACCTCCACCTCGACGGCGACGGCGCGAGCCAGTTCTTCCGATGCGGTCACGAGCACGGCCGCGGCCTGCTCATCGTGCTCAGCCTGGCTGACGAGGTCGGCGGCGACCCACCGCGGCTGAGCGCTGTCATCAGCGACGATGAGGATCTCGGTGGCCCCCGCCTCCGAGTCGGTGCCGACGCGACCGGCCACGACGCGCTTGGCGAGTGCGACGAAGTTGTTGCCCGGCCCGGAGATCACATCCACCGGCGCGAGTCCGATGCCATCGACACCGTAGGCGTAGGCACCGATCGCGCCTGCGCCTCCCATGGCGTAGACCTCGGTCACCTCGAGCAACCGTGCGGCGGCAAGGATGACCGGGTGCACGCGACCACCGTGATCCCGCTGCGGCGGGGAGGCGAGCGCGACCTCGGCGACGCCCGCGACGTGGGCGGGAACGACGTTCATGACGACGCTGGACGGGTAGACCGCCTTGCCACCCGGCACGTACACCCCGACGCGCTGGACGGGGCGCCAGCGCTGTTCCACGCGCGCGCCGGGCGCGATCTCGGTGACAACCGGTGGCGGCACCTGCGCCTCCGAGGCTCGGCGGACGCGAGAGATCGCTTCCTCGAGTGCGCGTCGCACGTCGAGGTCGAGGTCTGCCAGCGCCTCATCGAGGTGCGCCTGCGGCACCCGGATATCGTGCCCGGTGACGCCATCGAAACGCTCGGCCTGCTCGCGCAGCGCCGCCTCACCGCGTCCGGCCACATCCTCGACAATACGGGCGGCCGTGGCGAAGGCCTCGTCCCGCGCCGCAGCGGCGCGAGGAACGGCGGCACTCAGGTCGGTCGGCGTGAGAACGCGACCGCGCAGATCGATCGTGCGGAGCATCGTTCCAGCGTAGCGGCGCGACGAGACAGGGCGCGCCCGCGGGCGTCAGCCGCGCGTCACACCCGACACGTCGGTGAGGATTCCCACGCGCCCGTCTTCGTGCCGGATCACGAAGCTCGATCCGCGGTCTTCGATCACCAGCGCCCACGCGGTGGGGCCGACGCTGAAAATCGGGAGTCCGTCTTCGTCCACGACCTCGCGCTCCTCAGGGGCAAGGGCCCAGAACGCCTGGCTGGCCGGTGGAGCGGTCTCGACCGAGCCCGTGTCTGTCTGGGGCGCGAACGCGTCGTGCGACCCGTGCGACTCTGCGCCCGCGGCATCTGCGACCACCGGAGACACGGTTCGCGGCTGCGCGGGCCGCGGGACGACTGCGCGGACGGGCCGAGCGTTGCGGTGGGCAGGCACTTCGGGCCGGTGGTGGAAATCCTCGTCGAAGGGGCGGATGAACGGGGCCAGAACGGTCAGGAAGACCCCCGCCGTCATCAGGAAGAACTCGACCCAGACGACCCAGCTGCTCAACCAGACACCGGTCTGGATACCTCGCGTGATGTTGGTCCACAGGATGCCCAGCCACACGACGGCCGAGACCGAGAAGGCAACAGAGGCGAACTGATCGACCGCCAGCGACCCGACTCGACGTATGCCCTCCGGCGAGAAGCGACGCAGGACGATGAGGAAGACGGCGACCGTGGGCACGCCGATCGTCAGGATCCAGTCGATCCCCGAGCTCCAGACCGAGCCGAACGGCAGCGCGACCGAGGACAGGCCGGTGTCGACCCACACGGAGAAGAACGAGACGATGAACGCGAGTGCCCAGACACCCAGCAGGACGACCTCCCGCAGGGAGAAGGGTCCGACTCCGTAGACCGGCTCTGACCCCGAATCCGCGCTCGTCGACGTGGCGTCGCCGGCGAGATCCTGATCCGGGTCGGACGCGACGGGCTCGTCGATCCGGTCGCCGGCTTCGTCTTCGGGTCGGGGGGAGGTGTGCTCGTCGCTCACGACATGGTCCTCTCGGGGGTCGACTGTTCGGTCCAGGAGATCCTACTCGGGGTGTGCTGCTCAGCCGAGGCACTGCGGGCCGAGGAGACCCTTGAGCTCGCCGTAGAGGTCCACCGTCACCGAGACGGGGTGCGGCACTTCGAACACCTTTGCCGTGCTCCCCTTGTGCAGCTTGAGCGTGACCTCCGTGGTGCCGGGGTGGCGCCCGAGGACCTCCGCCAACTGGGAGATCGTCGTCTCGGTCGCCCGGTGCTCCGGCATCATCAGGATCAACGGTCCAGACTCGTCGACCGCGCCGAGGTCGGGGACGAAGGCCGACTGTCCGTGGAGATTCAAGCCGTCGTCGCGGCGCGACACGCGACCACGCACGACCAGGATCGCATCGGACTGCAGCAGCGACTGGAACTCGGTATAGGTCTTGCCCATGAACATCACGGTGACCTCACCGTCGAAGTCCTCGACGGTGATCATGCCGTACGGATTGCCGCTCTGCTTCGCGACGCGGTGCTGCACGCTGGTCACCAGACCCGCCACCGTCACCTGGTCTCCGTCGTTGACGTCGTCCGATGACAGGAGGTCGTGGATCGAGGTGCTGGCGTGCTTCGCCAGCGGGATCTCCAGACCCGCCAAGGGGTGGTCGGATACGTAGAGCCCGAGCATCTCGCGCTCGAAGGCGAGCTTGTCCTTCTTCGTCCATTCGGGACGCTCCGGCACCTTCTGGACCTGCTGCGGCTCGTCGTCGCCCCACAGGCTGTCGAAGTCGAAGCCGACCTCGCCGTTGGCCTCTCGGCGCTTGTCGAGCACGGCCTGCTCGGTCGCGTCTTCGTGGATCTCGATGAGCGCACGGCGGGTCGCGCCCAGCGAATCGAAAGCGCCGGCCTTGATGAGCGACTCCACGGTGCGTTTGTTCGTGACGTGAGGGGGAACCCGGGCGAGGAAGTCGTGGAAGCTGGTGTAGGGCGCGTCGGCGCGCGCCGCGACGATACCGTCGACGACGTTGGCGCCGACGTTTCGAACCGCGCCCAGGCCGAAACGGATGTCCTCGCCGACGGCGGCGAAGAAGCGGATCGACTCACTGACGTCGGGCGGCAGCACCCGGATCCCCATGCGGCGGCACTCGTTGAGGTAGACCGCCATCTTGTCCTTGGAATCGCCGACGCTCGTCAGGAGCGCAGCCATGTACTCCGCCGGATAATGCGCTTTGAGGTATGCGGTCCAGTAGGAGACGAGACCGTACGCCGCGGAGTGCGCTTTGTTGAAGGCGTAATCCGAGAACGGCAGCAGGATCTCCCACAGCTTGCCCACGGCTTCGGCCGAGTAGCCGTTGGCTCGCATTCCGGCCTGGAAGCCCTCGAACTGTTTGTCGAGCTCCGACTTCTTCTTCTTGCCCATCGCGCGACGGAGGATGTCTGCCTGTCCCAGGCTGAAGCCGGCGACCCGTTGCGCGATCGCCATCACCTGCTCCTGATAGATGATGAGCCCGTAGCTGGTGTCGAGGATGTCAGCGAGCGACTCCTCGAACTCCTTGTGGATGGGCGTGATCTCCTGGAGGCCGTTCTTGCGGAGGGCGTAGTTGGTGTGGGAGTTGGCCCCCATGGGTCCCGGGCGGTACAGCGCGATGACGGCGGAGATGTCCTCGAAGTTGTCGGGCCTCATCAGTCGCAGGAGCGATCGCATCGGCCCGCCGTCGAGCTGGAACACGCCCAGCGTGTCGCCGCGGGCGAGGAGGTCGTAGGAGGCCTTGTCATCCAGCGTGAGGTCTTCGAGGACCAGCTCCTCGCCACGGTTGGCTCTGATGTTGTCGAGGGCGTCATCGATGATCGTGAGGTTGCGCAGCCCCAGGAAGTCCATCTTGATGAGGCCCAGCGCTTCACATGACGGGTAGTCGAACTGCGTGACGATCTGGCCGTCCTGCTCCCGCTTCATGATGGGGATGATGTCGATGAGCGGCTCGCTCGACATGATCACGCCGGCGGCGTGGACGCCCCACTGCCGCTTGAGGTTCTCCAGCCCGACCGCGGTGTCGAAGACGGTCTTGGCCTCGGGGTCGGTTTCGATGACCGCACGGAACTCGCTGGCCTCTTTGTAGCGCGGGTGCTGAGGATCGAACATCCCCCCCAGGGGCATGTCCTTGCCCATGACCGCCGGAGGCATCGCCTTGGTGAGCTTCTCCCCCATGCTGAAGGGGAATCCCAGGACACGACCGGCGTCTTTGAGTGCCTGCTTCGCCTTGATCGTGCCGTAGGTGACGATCTGCGCGACGCGCTCGTCGCCGTACTTCTCGGTCACATACTGGATGACCTCGCCACGGCGACGGTCGTCGAAGTCGACGTCGAAGTCGGGCATGGAGACGCGGTCGGGGTTGAGGAAGCGCTCGAAGATCAGCCCGTGCTGGAGCGGGTCGAGGTCGGTGATCCGCATGGCGTACGCCGCCATGGAACCGGCCCCCGAACCACGCCCGGGGCCGACGCGGATGCCGTGGTCCTTGGCCCAGTTGATGAAGTCGGCGACCACGAGGAAGTAGCCCGGGAACCCCATCTGCACGATGACACTGGTCTCGTACTCCGCCTGTTTGCGCACCTCGTCGGGGATCCCCGCGGGGTACCGGTACTCGAGGCCCTTCTCGACCTCCTTGATGAACCAGCTCTCCTCGGTCTCGCCCTCGGGAACCGGATAGCGCGGCATGTAGTTCGCGGAGGTGTTGAACTCGACCTCGCAGCGTTCGGCGATCAGCAGAGTGGAGTCGCACGCCTCGGGGTGGTCGCGGAAGACCTGACGCATCTCCGCGGGCGACTTCACGTAGTAACCATCGCCGTCGAACTTGAAGCGCTTGGGGTCGTCGAGTGTCGAGCCCGACTGCACGCACAACAGGGCCGCATGACTGGTCGCGTCGTGCTGGTGCGTGTAGTGGAGGTCGTTGGTGGCGACGAGGGGGATGGAGAGGTCCTTCGAGATGCGGAGCAGGTCACTCATCACGCGACGCTCGATCGACAGCCCGTGGTCCATGATCTCGGCGAAGTAGTTGTCCTTGCCGAAGATGTCTTGGAACTCCGCAGCCGCGGCTCGCGCGGCGTCGTACTGACCGAGACGCAGCCGCGTCTGAATCTCGCCCGAGGGGCATCCCGTCGTGGCGATCAGTCCTTCGCTGTAGGTCTGCAGGAGCTCACGGTCCATGCGGGGCTTGAAGTAGTACCCCTCGATCGACGCCTTCGAGCTCAGCCGGAAGAGGTTGTGCATCCCCGTCGTGGACTCCGACAACAGGGTCATGTGCGTGTACGCGCCCGACCCCGACACGTCGTCGTCGCTTTGGTCCGGACCGCCCCACCGCACTCGCGACTTGTCGCTGCGGTGGGTGCCGGGCGTGACATACGCCTCGATCCCGATGATGGGCTTGATGCCGGCGTCCTTGGCGGCGCGGTAGAACTCGAAGGCCGCGAAGGTGTTGCCATGGTCGGTGACGGCGATGGCCGGCATTCCCAGCCGCACGGCCTCTTGGACCATCGATCCGATACGCGCGGCCCCGTCGAGCATCGAGTACTCGCTGTGAACGTGCAGGTGAACGAAGGAGTCGGATGCCACGTACCGAGTCTACGAAGAGCGTCCGACAACGCGGCCGATCGGGCACGCTGGCCGTCGAGCTCGCCTTACCTTCGAGTTGACGGTGAAGGTTGGCGAGCGCCGCCCCGGCCTACGCTGTTGTCCATGACCACCCCCGACTTCGTCCTGTCCCTTCGCGAGAAGGTCGGTCACGCTCCCTTGCCGCTCGTCGGCGTCACCGCGGTGGTATTCAAGGATGAGAAGGTGCTCCTCGGCCGCCGTGCCGACAACGGCGCCTGGCAGTGCGTCTCCGGGATCGTCGAGCCTGGCGAAGAGCCCGCCGACACCGCCGTGCGCGAATGCCGCGAGGAGGCCGGCGTCGACGTCCGGGCGACGCGACTCGCCCTTGTCCAGCAGCTGCCCCGCGTCACCTACGCCAACGGCGACCACGTGGACTACCTAGACCTCGTGTTCCGATGCGACTGGGTGTCGGGTGAGCCTCATCCCGCCGATGGAGAGCTGACCGACGTCGGATGGTATGGGCTCGGCGAGTTGGTCGAGGTCGACCAGCAGCACGTACGCAAGATCGCCCTGGCGCTCGCCGAAGACGATCCCGCTTCGTTCCACGGCGGCCGTTGACCGGTGATCGGTCGGGCATTCTCGTCTGTCGACGACCTCGTTAGGTCAGCGAAAGACGCATGACCACGCGCGGAAAGCCGTTCAGCACCGAGGTCGTCTCTGCCACGGCCTGAAAGCCGGCCTTCTCGAAGAGGCCGCGCGTGCCGACGTACGCCATCGTGAGGTCGACCCTGCTCCCGTGGTTGTCGACCGGATAACCCTCGATCGCCGGCGCACCCTGGGCACGGGCGTAATCGACAGCTCCCGCGAGGAGATCGTGAGAAATGCCCTTCCCTCGCCACCCGGGCCGCACGCGGATGCACCACACACTCCACACATCGAGGTCATCGACGTGTGGGATGCGGCGGTTCGTCGCGAAGCTCGTGTCGGCTCGCGGATGCACGGCGGCCCATCCGACGACCTCGTCGGCCACGTACGCGAGGACTCCCGGCGGGCCCTCCCTGAGAAGCTCCCGAACTCGGTCGCCGCGCGCGGCACCCCGTAGCTGCCGATTCTCCTTGTTCGGGATCCGATAGCTCAGACACCAGCAGACGTTGGAGGTGGGCTTCTTCGGACCGACCAGCGTGGCGATGTCGTCGAAGCATTCTGCCGGCCGAACAACGATACTCCCGCCCAGCGCTGCCGAGACGTCGACAGCGCCACCTGTCGCCTCGCCGCATTCGTCCATGTCGGCATCCTCCCGCGGACCACCGACATCGCGGGCTGGGTCGTCGCGAGTCAGTCTCCGCGCAGGGTCTCCAAAGCATGGGCGAGATCCGCGGGGTAGTCGGAGACGAACGACACCCACTCCCCCGTTGCGGGGTGGTGGAACGAGAGCTCTCGCGCGTGCAGCCACTGGCGAGTGAGTCCGAGTCGCGCCGACAGCGTCGGGTCCGAGCCGTAGAGCGGGTCACCGACACACGGGTGCCGGTGCGCCGCCATGTGCACCCGGATCTGGTGCGTGCGCCCGGTCTCGAGGTGGATCTCCAGGAGCGAGGCCCCGGGGAAGGCTTCCAGCGTCTCGTAGTGGGTCACCGACTCCTTGCCATCGGGGACGACCGCGAACTTCCAAGAGTGCGACGGATGCCGCCCGATCGGAGCGTCGATCGTGCCGGCCAGCGGATCGGGGTGACCCTGAACGACGGCGTGGTAGATCTTGTCCACCTCGCGCTCCTTGAACGCCCGCTTGAGCGCCGTGTACGCGGTCTCGCTCTTGGCGACGACCATGAGCCCGCTCGTGCCGACGTCAAGGCGATGGACGATCCCCTGTCGCTCCGCGGCGCCGGTCGTCGCGATCCGGAAGCCCGCCGCCGACAGGGCGCCCAGCACCGTCGGTCCCTCCCATCCGACCGAGGGATGTGCGGCAACTCCCGCGGGCTTGTCCACGACGACGATGTCGTCATCGTCGTACGCGATGCCGAGGTCGGGCACCGCGGTGGGGACGACGACGGGATCCCGACGCTCGGTCCATTCCACCTCGAGCCACGAACCCGCACGGAGCCGGTCGGACTTACCCACCGCGTGGCCATCCATCACGACGCCGCCTTGCTCGGCGACGTCGGCCGCGAAGGTGCGCGAGAATCCGAGCATCTTGGCCAGCGCGGCGTCGACGCGCGAGCCGTCGAGGCCGTCGGGAACCGGCAGCGATCGTGCAGGCACGTCAGTCCCGATCACTGCCGGCGTCGACCGACTCACCGGCGACGACGTCGTCGTCGTCCGTGGCGTGCCTGGTACGCACCTCACGGGTGCCGTCCAGTCGCAGTCCGACGAGAACGAGAACGGCGACGCCGATCATCATCGTCACGATGAACATGTCGGCCACGTTGTAGATCGCGGGCATCATCCAGGGAGTGTGGATGAAGTCGATGACGTGCCCGACGGGGAATCCGGGCTCTCGTACGATCCTGTCGGTGAGGTTGCCGAGGATGCCGCCGAGGAGAAGTCCCAATACGACGGACCACCAGCGCGAGCGAACGCGTGTGACGGCGAGCACCACGATCGCCACGGCGGCGGCCGCCAGCACGATCGTGAAGACCCACGTGACCTCCTCACCGAGGGAGAAGGCCGCTCCGGGGTTACGGGTGAGGTAGAACTGCAGGAAGTCTCCCCACACCCGCACGGGTTCTTGGTATGGAAGGTCGCGCAGCGCGGTGTTCTTGGACAACTGATCGGCGGCCAGCACCAGCACCGCGAGAAGAGCGATGGTGATGCCGGCCGCCGCAGCACGACCCCGGGAGGGTCGGAGATCGGGGACCGTCAAAGGCGCGGCCTAGTGACCAGCGGACGAGACAGGCGTCGCACCCGAGGACGAGCCGGCCACGTCGAGATCGCGTAGCTTCTCCTCGATAAAGCCACGGAGCTGCGAGCGGTAGTCCCGCTCGAACTGACGGAGCTCGCTGATGCGCGTCTCGAGCGTCGTGCGCTCGCTCTCCAGGCGCGCCATCTCGTCGCGGCCCTTGGCCTCGGCCTCGGCGACGATCGCCGCAGCCTGGGCCTGAGCCTCCGAGATGAGCTTGTCGCGCTGAGCCTGGCCCTCGGCGACGTGCTCGTCGTGCAGACGCTGAGCGAGCTCGATGATGCCGGCAGAGGCCGCCGCCGGAGCGGACTCCGCTGCGGGAGTCTCGGCCACGGGGGCAGGGGCCGGAGCGGGCACCTCCTCGACGACGGGCGCCTCCTCCGCGACGGGAGCGGCCTGCGTCGGCGCTGCGCCCGACTCGTAGGCGGCGAGCTTGGCCTTCAGCTCCTCGTTCTCGGCGATCGTCTTGCGCCATTCGACGACGATCTCATCGAGGAAGTCGTCCACCTCGTCGGGGTCGAACCCCTCCTTGAAACGGACGTGCTGGAACTGCTTGGTGACGACGTCTTCAGGAGTCAGAGCCATAGTGTTTCCTCTTTCAAAGCTTCACGACGGGGCCGTATGCGGGCGACCCGCGGTCGGCGAGCCGTACCCGAACAGCATAGTCCGGGACCTTCCACGGTGCGAGGAAGGCCGGGTGAGCGCTCACGCACGCATGAGCACCCCGGTGATCGACAGCAACACGAAGCAGCAGAGCATCGTGAGGGGGAATCCGAGGTCGAGGGCCACGGGGCCCAGCCGCAGTGGCGGCACGAGTCTACGGAAGAACTTCACGGGCGGATCGGTCACGGTATACACGATCTCGGCGAGGACGAGCACGAATCCCCTCGGGCGCCATTCCCGGCTGAACAGGGGAATGTACTCGAAGATGACGCGCGCGAGGAGCGTGAGGATGTAGATGACCAGCAGCGTGTTGGCGATGCCGGCGACGAGGCGGACGACCTCCACGACTACGGGACGAAGGGCGCCGATTCGGGATCGGCCTGAGCCACCGCTCCCTCACCGGACACCGCGATGTTCTCGGGTGAGAGGAGGAAGACCTTGCTGGTGACGCGCTCGATGCGCCCGAAGAGCCCCAGCGACAGACCGCTGGCGAAGTCGACGAGCCGCCGAGCGTCGGCGTCGCTCATCTGCGAGAGATTGATGATGACCGGCACGCCGTCCCGGAAGGCCTCCGCAATGCCCTGAGCGTCACGGTACTGCTTGGGATGCACGGTGAGGATCTCGCTGACGGTGCCGGCGGCCGGCTGTCGAACGACCGCGGGGCGGTGGATCGGAGTCACCGGAGCGGTCTTCTCGACGGGCTTGTCTCGCCGCGGCGCGGGCGTTGCCGCAGCCGGCTCGTCATAGACCTCTTCCTCGTCGGCGAGGCCCAGGTACACCATGGTCTTCTTGAGCGGGTTCGACATCGCATCCTCCGTTTGCTCGTCTGTTTCGAGGTTAACCGCGCACCGGGCGCGGTCCCGTGATTGCCGAGCCGATCCGCAGGTGTGTCGCACCCGCGGCGATCGCCTCGGTGAAGTCTCCGGACATTCCCGCCGAGATCGCCGACGCCGCCGGCACGACGGCGCGAACGCGAGCGGACACCTCCGCCAAGCGTTCGAACGCGCGCGCCGGAGACTCCTCCAGCGGCGCGACCGCCATGACCCCCAGCAACGCGAGTGACGGGCAGTTCCCGGCGATGTGCTCCGCGAGCTCGGCAGCGTCGCCGGGGACGACACCGCCGCGAGCGGAGTCGTCGGTGAGGTTCACCTGCACGAAGACACCGAGTGGCGACGGCGCCTCCGGGTCGGCGGCGTGCAGCGCGTCGGCCAGCCGAGTGCGGTCGACGGAGTGGACGACATCGGCCGCCGCGCGCACCGCGCGCGCCTTCTTCGTCTGGACCTGCCCCACGAAGTGCCACGTGAGGTCGGTCATCTCGGGAAGCACCGCCCGCTTCTGCGAGAGCTCCTGCTGGCGGCTCTCGCCGACGTCACGCACTCCGAGAGTCCGCAACGCCGCGATGAGCTCGGCCGGGTGGAACTTGGTCACGACGACCCTCGTAAGCTCACGAGGGTCGCGCCCGACCGCCCTCGCCGCCTCGGCAATGCGGGCGTCGAGGGCGGCGAGGCGTTCGGCGAGCTCCACTTACTTCAGGAAGTCGGGTACGTCGAGGTCATCGTCGCCGTACACGGAGTCGTTGGACGTCGAGGCCGTCACGCTGACCGACTGCTTCTCCTCGAGGACGGGAACCTCTCGCGCCGCTTCGTCGGCGGGGACAGCCGGGATCACGGGGGTCGCCCGCTCGACCGACATCGGTTCGATACGCGCCTGCGGCTCACCGCCGTCGAAGCCGGCCGCGATGACGGTGACGCGCACCTCATCACCCAGCGTGTCGTCGATGACCGTTCCGAAGATGATGTTCGCCTCGGGGTGCGCGGCCTCCTTGACCAGTTGCGCCGCATCGTTGATCTCGAAGATGCCGAGGTTGGAGCCACCCTGGATGGACAAGAGGACGCCGTGGGCGCCTTCGATCGACGCTTCGAGGAGCGGCGACTCGACCGCCAGCTCGGCTGCCTTGATGGCCCGATCTGCGCCCCGCGCCGATCCGATACCCATGAGCGCGGACCCGGCCCCCTGCATGACCGACTTGACGTCGGCGAAGTCGAGGTTGATGAGACCCGGCGTGGTGATGAGGTCGGTGATGCCCTGGACACCGGCCAGCAGCACTTGGTCGGCCGTGGCGAACGCCTCGATCATCGAGATGCCGCGGTCGCTGATCTCCAGGAGGCGGTCGTTGGGGACGACGATGAGCGTGTCGACCTCTTCCTTCAGCTTGGCGTCGCCCGCCTCTGCCTGACTCTGGCGCCGGCGTCCCTCGAAGGAGAAGGGCTTGGTGACCACACCGATCGTCAGCGCACCGATCGACTTGGCGATCCGCGCGACGACGGGCGCACCCCCGGTTCCGGTTCCACCGCCCTCGCCGGCGGTGACGAAGACCATGTCGGCGCCTGCGAGCGCTTCCTCGATCTCCTCCGCGTGATCCTCCGCCGCGCGGCGCCCGACCTCCGGGTCGGCTCCCGCGCCGAGCCCGCGGGTGAGCTCACGGCCCACGTCGAGCTTGACGTCGGCGTCGCTCATCAGGAGCGCTTGCGCATCGGTGTTCACCGCGATGAACTCGACGCCTCGCAGGCCGAGCTCAATCATCCGGTTGACGGCGTTCACGCCGCCACCGCCCACACCGACGACCTTGATCACGGCGAGGTAGTTCTGGTTCTGGCTCATGCCGGCCTCCGTATCGTCCCGAACCTCTGTCTCGGCGCATCCTGGTCGCACACGGGGCGAACGGCTCTCGCCACCACGGTACTCAACCTTCAACCTCAACCAGAGGTTTAAAGAATTGCCGAGTATGTATTTCTTGAATTGAAGGTATGCGTGAGAAGGGGCACCTACCGCGAGGCGGCGGGCGTGTCGCGAATCGCGACGAGAAAACTCGCGGTGCAGCGTCAGCGCACCACGACGGCGCGCGGTGAGGACACGTCGTAGAGCGACACCTCGGAGGGCGGCCTCTCGATCATGATCCGTTCGAGAGTCAACGCCTTGAGAGCGGACTCGCTCGCGTTGCCCCACACGACGTCGGTGTCGGTGGCGCCGAGGGTCAGCGTCACGTCGTTGGGGGTCGTCGCCGTGAGAGCCGTGACCTGGCTCCGTACGTCCTCGGGGAGCGACCGGAATACCGTGCCCACCGCCTCGAAAGCAGCCGAGGTGACGCCGCCGGGAACGCTGATCGTCGGATGATCCTTCGGGCGGTCAGGCGTCGTGGACAACGCGACGCCTGCGGCATCGACGAGCGTGTAACCGGCGGCGGACTTGATCGAGCCGATCGGCAGACGCTCGACGATGCGCACCACGAGTTCGTGCGGCGGCCGGGCCTCGAGCGTGTAGGTCTCCACGAGAGGGAACGAGACGAGCGCCGCCTTCACCTCACCGGAATCGACGAGCGCGAGCGGCCTGCCGATCTGACTCGCCAACGCCCTCTCCACGGCGCCGGCGTCCAGTTGCGAGGCGCCGACGACCTTGACGCGTTCCACCGCGAACAGGGGACTGTACGCGGCCCCGACCGACACCGCGACCAGGAGCAGGACCGCCGACACCGACACGATCCACGCCATCCGACGATGACGCTGCCGAGCCGTGAAGCGGCGGACCTCCGCACGCAGGGCCCGTCGACGTGCACGCGCAGCCGCCCAGACATCACGCACACCGAGCGGCGGGTCGGCGGCAGAGTCTCCTTCCTCCCCCGGCGGCGCGAACGGGACGACCTCTGCGAGCTCGTCCTCGGAGGCGAACCCGTCACTCTCGTCGGCGTCCGACGGGTATCGGTCAGCGGGCGCGGCCGCGGGAGGAGTGAGGCTTCGGACATCCAGATCGACATCGCGAGGGCGTGACTCCCGCTCGGGCGGGGGTAGCGGCGTCGGCCGGCGCACGTGTCAGTCCTGCTCGCCCGGCGAGGGTCGGGTCGACTGCAATGCCTGCAACACCTGGGGGATGATCAGGTAGACATTCCCACACCCGAGCGTGACGACGTAATCGCCCTCACGCGCCACCGACGCCGTGTAGTCGGCCGCGTCCTGCCAGTCGGCGACGTACCTGACCTTGGAAGAGTCAGCGAACGCCTCGGAGACCAGTTCCCCCGTCACACCCGGGACGGGGTCTTCGCGGGCGCCGTAGACGTCGAGGACCACGGTGTGATCGGCAAACGACTCGAGCACCTCCGCGAACTCCCGGTACATCTGCTGTGTACGGGAGTAGGTGTGTGGCTGGTGGAGGGCGATGATGCGTCCGGACCCGACGACGGTGCGCGCCGCTTCGAGCGCGGCGGCCACCTCGGTCGGATGGTGCGCATAGTCGTCGTAGACGCTCACGCCGCGTTCGACGCCGTGGAGCTCGAACCGGCGCACGGTGCCACCGAACGACTCGACGGCGCGCGCGGCGGCCTCGAGCCCGTGTCCGAGAGTGAGGAGCACGGCGATCGCCCCCGCCGCGTTGATCGCGTTGTGGGCTCCCGGAACGGCCAACTGGACCTGCGCGCTCTCGTCGCCGTGGAGCACGGTGAAGGAGACGGGCCCGTCGGTGGTCACCGCGGCGATCCGGACGTCGGCCTCTGCTGAGGCACCGAAACTGACCACGCGGGAGTGAGTGAGCTCACGGGCGACCCGTCGCGCCCCCGCATCGTCGGCGGAGATCACGACCGCTTCTCGTGCCGCGTCGGCGAAGCGCACGAAGCCGTCGAAGAACGCGTCGCCGCTCCCCCAATGGTCCAGATGATCGGGGTCGACGTTGGTGATGAGAGCGACCGAGGTGTCGTACAGGAGGAACGTCCCGTCGGACTCGTCGGCCTCGATCACGAAGAGCTCATCGGAGCCGGTGCCGCTGGAGACTCCCAGGTCGGCGATCACGCCGCCGTTGACGAACGTCGGCGCGGTCCCGAGGGCACGGAGGGCCGTGACGATCATTCCCGTGGATGTGGTCTTGCCGTGCGCACCGGCGACCGAGACGAGCCGGCGTCCACCGATCAGCCAGTACAGAGCCTGAGAGCGGTGGATCACGGGAAGCCCCCGCTGCTTCGCGAGAACGAACTCAGGGTTCTCCGGCCAGATGGCGCCGGTATGGACGACGGCATCGACATCGTCGGGCAGGTGCGCCGCGTCGTGTCCCACGAACACCTCGGCACCGCGCGCCGCGAGCGCCTGCAGCGCGGCGCTGTCCGCGCGGTCGGAGCCCGACACACGGATGCCCCGGTCCAGGAACATCCCCGCCAGGCCGGACATCCCTGACCCCCCGATGCCGATGAAGTGCGCAGCGGTGATGGTGTCGGGGATCGGGAGGCTCAAGTCGGGTCGAATCATGGCCCGTCAAGTCTAGGTCGCGCTCGTCGGCAGACGGCGGCGCGGCGCGCTGGCACGCCGGCCCGCACGGGGGCCCGGCTCCCGTCAGCGCGCGAGAGCCTGATCGATGAGGGCGATGACGTTCTCGGTGCCCTCGCGGGTTCCGACCGCGGCGCTGGCGGTGGTCATACGCGAGAGGGCTTCCGCATCGCCGAGGAGCGGAACCAGCTCGGAGCGCACTCTCGCCGCGGTCAGCTCGCCATCGGGGATCACCCGCGCCGCGCCGGCGCGCACGGCGGCGGCGGCGTTGAGCGCCTGCTCCCCGTTGCCGACGGCGTAGGGGACGTAGACCGCGGGGAGAGACAACGCACTGATCTCACTGACCGTGGCCGCCCCCGCCCGGGAGAGCACGACGTCGGCGAGGGCGAACGCCAGATCCATCCGATCGATGTAGGGCACCACGCGATACCGCGCATCGCCCGGATCGACGATCTCGTCGCGCTCCCCCGCCGCGTGGAGGACCTGCCAGCCCGCGTCGACGATCGCCGACCAGGCGCCGTCCATCGCCGCGTTGAGTCGGCGGGCGCCCAGTGACCCCCCGAACACCAGGAGGGTGGGGCGGGCCGGATCGAGGCCGAAGTGTTCTCCCGCCTCCGCGCGCCGCCCGCCGCGATCGAGGTCAACGATCTCGCGACGCAAGGGCATCCCCACGACACGTGCGCGCGCCAGCGGGGTGCCCTCGAAGACCACTCCGGTCGCGGCGGCTCGCCGCGCTCCGAGCACGTTCGCCAGACCCGGCTTGGCGTTGGCCTCGTGAACGACGAACGGCACGCGTTCACGACGCGCGGCGACGTAGGCCGGAGCGGACGCGTACCCGCCGAACCCCACCACCACATCCACGTGGCGCTCACGGATGTACCGACGGACCTGCCTCACCGCGCGGGAGAAACGAACCGGGAACCGCGCCGCTGCGAGGTCGGGCCGGCGGGGGAAGGGCACCTTGTCGACGATCAGCAGCTCGTACCCGCGCTGGGGAACGAGTCGAGACTCCAGACCCTCCCGCGTGCCGAGAACCAGGACGACGTCGTCGGCGGACCGAGCCCGGAGGCCGTCGGCGACGGCCAAGAGAGGGTTGACGTGACCCGCGGTGCCCCCGCCGGCGAGGAGATATGTCGTGGAAGAAGAGCCCGTCGTCACCGCACCGAGCCTACCGGGCGCC
>JBMDWQ010000149.1:0-3571 GCA_048594675.1 Microbacterium sp.
GGCTGGATCGCGTTCGAGCAGGTCGAGACCTCGGCTCGCACCGGCCGCAACCCGCAGACGGGTGCGGAGATCAAGATCCCCGCGGGCAAGCGCGTCAAGGTCACCGCGGGCTCGAAGCTCAAGGCTGCCGTCAAGTAAGACGACACCGCACGAAGGGGGATGCCGAGAGGTGTCCCCCTTCGTCGTTCCCGGCAGCGGGTCCGCCGTAGGCTGGAGGAGTGAACTCCCGCGCGCTTCGACTCGCCGGGCCGGTGATCCTCGTCGCGGCGGCGGTGGTGACACTTCTGCTCGGGTTGCTGCTGGGTGGTGGCGCCGCCCCGCTCCTCCTGCTCGACCCCGGCCCGTTCGTCCGGTGGGGGCTGCCGGCGGCCAAGCTCCTCGTCAATCTCTCGGCGGCGGGCATGGCGGGGTCTCTCGTGCTGGCGCTGTTCGCTCTGCGCGCGGGGGAGCGGCCCTTCGACGTGGCGCTGGACACCGCCTCGGTTTCCGCGGCCGTCTTCACGGTCAGCTCCGCCGTCACGACGTTCCTCACCTTCGTCAACATCTACAACGCGACGCCGAGCCCTGACGCCCAGTTCGGCCAGCAGCTCGGCCAATACCTGATCGGCACCGAGCCGGGGCGCGCCTGGACGATCACGACGATCGCGGGAGCGGTCCTCACCGTCCTGACCTTCGCGGTCCGCGGCTGGACGACCACACTCCTCATCGCCCTCGTGGCCCTGGCAGCTCTCGTCCCCATGGCCACACAGGGGCATTCGGGAGACGACGCCAATCACAACGCCGCGGTGATGGCCCTGGCCCTCCACATCATCGGCGCGGCAGTCTGGTTGGGCGGCCTCGTCCTGCTCGTCGTGGTGCGACCCGTCATGGAACGCGGGGACATCCCACGGATCCTCCAGCGGTACTCCAGCATCGCCCTCGCGGCCTTCTTCGTCGTCGCCCTCGCCGGGACGGCCCGCGCGGTGGCGGGGGGAATCGGGTTCGCGCAGCTGGCGACCCCCTACGGCACCCTCCTTCTCGTCAAAGTCGTCGCGCTGATCGCGATCGGACTCCTCGGCGCCTGGTACCGCGGCCGTCTCATCTCGCGCATCTCGCAGGCTGCGGTGTCCCGGACCTTCTGGGCCCTGATCGCGCTGGAACTGGCCTTCATGGGGATCGCGAGCGGGGCTGCCGTCGCCCTGTCCCGCACCCCGCCGGCCGTCGACACGGGCCTTCCCGAAGTGCGTACGCCCGCCGAGTGGCTCACCGGCGCCCCGCTTCCCCCCGAACTGACCCCCGAGCGCTGGGTCACGACCTGGGATGTCGACGCGCTCTGGGCGTTCGCGGCCGGATTCGGACTGTTCTTCTACCTCGCCGGCGTCTGGCGCCTCCGGCGTCGTGGCGACCGCTGGCCGATCCATCGCACGGTGCTGTGGGTGCTCGGTCTCGTGCTGCTGTTCTGGGTGACCTGTGGGCCGATCAACGCCTACCAGGACTACCTCTTCAGCATGCACATGGTCGGCCACATGCTGCTGTCGATGGCCATCCCGATGTGTCTGGTGTTCGGCGCGCCCGTGACGCTGGCCGCGCGCGCGATCCGCAAGCGCGACGACGGCACGCGCGGCGGTCGGGAGTGGATCCTGTGGGCCGTCCACACGCCGTTCGCCCGCGTGGTGACCCACCCCCTCTTCGCGGCGGCCATGTTCATCGGGTCGCTCTGGGCCTTCTACTACAGCGAGCTCTTCCGCTGGTCGCTCTACGACCACCTCGGGCACGAGTGGATGGTCGCCCACTTCCTCATCTCCGGCTACCTCTTCGTCCAGTCGCTCGTGGGCATCGATCCGGTCCCCTACCGTCTGCCCCACGCGTTCCGCCTTCTGACGCTCATCGGCGTCATGGCGATGCACGCGTTCTTCGGCATCGCCATCATGATGTCGTCGGGACTGTTCGTGGCGGAGTGGTTCGGTTCGATGGGCCGGACGTGGGGCGATCCGCCTCTCGTGGATCAGTACACCGGCGGAGGAATCGCCTGGTCGATCGGCGAGATCCCGACGCTGATCCTCGCGATCGTCGTCGCGGTCCAGTGGAGCCGTTCCGACGAGCGTGCGCAGCGACGGTCCGACCGGCAGGCCGACCGGAGCGGCGACGCCGAGCTCGAGGCCTACAACGCGCGCCTCGCCGCCCTCGCCGCGCGCGACGCGCGGCGCTGATCCACGCCTCCCCGCGGCTCCCGGCGGCGGATTCTCCCCAGATCGACCCGGCTTGTGGCTCACCTTCCGAGCGGTCGCCTAGGCTCGTCCGCGAACGGGGCGAGATCCCGGCGGCTCGTCCGCGAACGACCACTCATGAACGACGACCGAAGGAGGACCCCGAACGTGTCCGTCGACACCCTCGCGATCGTCATCAGCGCGGCGACGCTCCTCCTCGGCTTCGTCACCGCGTTCGGCTGGCTCGTGAGCCGGATGGACGCGCGGATCGACCGGGTGGAGAGCGGACTGGGTCAGCGGATCGACCGGGTGGAGCACGAGCTCGGTCAGCGGCTCGATCGGGTGGAGCACGAGCTCGTCGAGGTCAAGATCGCCGTCGCCCGCATCGAAGGCCCGCCCCGTCACCTCGTCACGCGGTAGGCGGGCGCGTCGCGTCAGTCGGCGGAGGCCACGTTGATGGAGGCGCTGCCGTCGGGAAGGATCGTGATGTCCCCGTCGATGAAGAACGGGATGTCTTCGTCGAGGGAGCGGATCGACCCGTCGAAGATCGACTGGATGTCCACCTTGATGTGCGCGACGGCCTGCGTGCGTCGGATCCGCCAGTCGGCACCGTCCGGTTCCAGGGTCACCGTGGGCTGGTCCGCAATCGACCACGTCGGCTCTCCGACGATGCGGTTGCGCACCGTGAGCCCGAACGGGCACCCCGTCGGCTGCAGCACGCGCTGCGTCGCGCACTCGTCCAGGAAGTCCTCCACCTTCTCCTGCACGACTTCGACGAACTTGTCGGTCGCCTGCGTCTGGACGTCCACGGGGATCTCGGCGCGGGGCTTGTCCGAGAGCACCGCGACGCCGGGGCTCGCCGACAGGGCGGTGTCGACGGAGATGGAGTAGAGCCCGGGGGAGAACACGAGCAGGGACACCGGATCGAGCGGATCGGCGTCGTTGCCGTCGGGCGAGACCTGGCGCTTGTCGATCTCGAAGCCGTTGACCTCGAACTGCATGGCGCCCCGCACGGTCAGATCGATCACGGCCAACGGGCTCGTCGCGAACCGCCAGGAGGGGGCGATGCCGATCGTGCCTGCACGCTCGACCGCGAACGTGGTCTCTCCGGCGTGCGGTCCGGCCTGGTAGCTGACGGTGACCGAGGTGATCCCGTTCTTCTCGCTGGTGCTCAGGACTTCGATGTCGGTGATCGGGGCCAACGCGTCTCGTCGCAGGAGGGCATCGGCGGCGTCGGTGGGAAGACCGGCCTTCTCGAACTGGGCGGCATCGACGCGCACACCCGGAACGGCGAGAGCATCGGTCGCGCGACCCTGGGAGAGGAGGTCCAGGTAGCGGGTGACGAACGCGGCAGGACTGTACAGGCGGTCGTATGTCACGGCGCC
>JBMDWQ010000015.1:0-52350 GCA_048594675.1 Microbacterium sp.
CTCGAGCAGCACGTCGAGGAGACCGGGTCGACTCTGGCCGCGGCACTCCTGGATGACTTCGAGGACGAGCTGACCCACTTCGTCCGAGTCCTGCCGCGCGATTACGCTGCGGTCCTGCAGACCCGCCAGGAGGCGGCCGCCGAAGGGCTCGACCCCGACGGCGACGTCGTCTGGACCCGCATCCTGGAGGTGACCGGTGGCTGATCCCAAAGGCTTCCTGAAGACCACCGAACGCGAGCTGCCCGCGCGCCGCCCGGTTCCCGTCCGCATCATGGACTGGAAAGAGGTGTACGAACCGGGCGACTCCGCCGTTCTCCGGCGCCAGGCCGGACGCTGCATGGACTGCGGCATCCCGTTCTGTCACAAGGGGTGTCCGCTGGGCAACCTCATCCCGGAGTGGAACGACCTGATGTGGCGGGGGGAGGGGCGCGCCGCGATCGAGCGGCTGCACGCGACCAACAACTTCCCCGAGTTCACCGGACGACTGTGCCCCGCACCGTGTGAGAGCTCCTGCGTGCTGGGCATCAATCAGCCCGCGGTCACGATCAAGCAGATCGAGGTCTCGACGATCGACGACGCGTTCGCGAACGGCTGGGTGGAGCCGGAGCCGCCGGGACGCCTGACCGGCAAGACCGTTGCCGTCGTGGGGTCGGGGCCTGCCGGGCTCGCCGCTGCGCAGCAGCTCACGCGGGCCGGTCACACCGTCGCGGTCTACGAGCGCGACGACCGCATCGGGGGGCTCCTGCGATACGGCATTCCGGACTTCAAAATGGAGAAGCGTCATCTGGAGTCGCGGCTGCGCCAGATGCAGGACGAAGGCACGCGCTTCCGCGCGGGCGTCGAGATCGGCAAGGACATTTCGTGGGACGAGCTCCGTGCCCGGTATGACGCGGTCATCGTCGCGACCGGCTCGACCGTGCCGCGCGACCTGTCGATCCCCGGGCGCGACCTCGACGGCGTCCACTTCGCCATGGAGTACCTGATCGAGTCGAACAAGGCGGTCGCGGGGGACCAGGTGCCCCACCAGATCCACGCCGAGGGCAAGCACGTGATCGTGATCGGCGGCGGCGACACCGGCGCCGACTGCATCGGCACCGCCCATCGTCAGGGAGCACTCAGCGTCACGAACCTCGCGATCGGCAAGCAGCCGCCCGCGGAGCGTCCCGACCACCAGCCCTGGCCGATGATGCCGACGATCTTCGAGGTCCAGTCGGCACACGAGGAAGGCGGAGAGCGGACCTATCTCGCCTCGACCGTCGAGTTCCTCGGGAACGCCGCGGGCGAGGTGCGCGCTCTGCGCATCGCAGAGACCGAGTACACGCCGGACGGACGCCGCGTGCCCAAGAGCGGCACCGAGCGGGAGATCCCTGCCGACCTCGTCCTCATCGCGATGGGTTTCACCGGCCCGGAGCGCAGCGCGCTGGAGGACCAGCTCGGTACCGTGTTCTCGGGCCGCGGCAACGTCGAGCGCGGCGACGACTACCAGTCGACCACCCCGGGCGTCTTCGTCGCGGGCGACGCCGGCCGCGGTCAATCGCTCATCGTGTGGGCGATCGCCGAGGGCCGCGCGGCGGCCGCCTCCGTGGACGAGTACCTGATGGGGCGGACGAACCTGCCGTCGCCGGTGCGTCCTCACGACATCGCGATCGGCCTCCAGCCCGCGTAGGCTGGAACCACCCCCGAAAATCGAACACAGACCGGAGAGTCAGTCAGTGAGACGCGCGAAAATCGTCGCAACCCTGGGACCCGCCACCGAGTCGTACGAGATGATCCGAGCGATCATCGACGCCGGTGTCGACGTGACCCGAATGAACCTGAGCCACGGATCGTACGCGGAGCACGAAGTGCGTTTCGCGAACGTCCGGAAGGCCGCCGAGGACTCGGGTCGAGCCGTCGCGATCCTCGTGGACCTCCAGGGGCCCAAGATCCGACTCGGCAAGTTCACCGACGGTCCGCACGAGCTCGCGGTCGGCGACATCTTCAAGATCACCGCCGAGGATGTCCCCGGGACCAAGGAACTGGTCTCCACGACCTTCAAGGGCCTCCCCGGAGACGTCAAGCCGGGTGACTTCCTGCTGATCGACGACGGCAAGGTGCGCGTCCAGGTCGAGAGCGTCGACGGTCCCGTCGTCACGACCAAGGTGATCGTCGCCGGCCCTGTCTCCAACAACAAGGGCATCAACCTGCCGGGCGTCGCCGTGAGTGTTCCCGCCCTGTCGGAGAAAGACGAGGCGGACCTCCGCTGGGGGCTGAAGGCCGGAGCCGACATCATCGCGCTGTCGTTCGTGCGCAACGCTGCCGACGTCACCCGTGTCCACGAGATCATGGCGGAAGAGGGACGCAAGGTCCCCGTCATCGCCAAGATCGAGAAGCCGCAGGCCGTCGACAATCTCGAGGAGATCATCGACGCGTTCGACGGCATCATGGTCGCCCGCGGCGACCTGGGTGTCGAGCTCCCCCTGGAGGCGGTGCCGATCGTCCAGAAGCGGGCGGTGGAGCTCTGCCGCCGCATGGCCAAGCCGGTCATCGTCGCCACGCAGATGCTCGAGTCGATGATCGAGAACCCGGTGCCCACGCGCGCCGAGACGAGCGACGTCGCCAACGCCGTCCTCGACGGTGCCGACGCCGTGATGCTGTCGGGCGAGACGAGCGTCGGGAAGTACCCGATCGTCGTCGTGGAGACGATGGCCCGCATCGTGGCCTCGACCGAGGAGCACGGGCTCGAACGGATCCGCCCCTTCTCGGCCAAGCCCCGCACGCAGGGCGGCATCATCACCCTCGCCGCCAACGAGGTCGCCGAGTTCGTCGAGGCCAAGTTCATCTGCATCTTCACCGAGTCGGGGGACACCGCGCGTCGTATGTCGCGACTGCGCCCGGGCATCCCGATGATGGCCTTCGCCGTCGATCCCGCGATCCGGCGTCGTATGGCCCTCACGTGGGGGGTGCAGTCGACCCTCGTCGAGCACGTCGCTCACACCGACCTCATGTTCCTGCAGGTGGACGAGTTCTTCCTCGGCAACAAGCTCGCCTCGGAAGGCGACAAGGTCGTCGTGATCTCCGGATCGCCTCCCGGAATCATCGGCTCGACCAACGACATCCGCGTGCACAAGATCGGCGATGCCGTGCACGGCAACGCGCCGATCTACCAGGCGGAGAAGTAACGGGTCACACCGGAACGACGGAGGGCGGGAACCATGCGGTTCCCGCCCTCCGTCGTTGTCGTGCCGGTGGTGGGAGTCGAACCCACACGCCCTTTCGGGCAACCGAGTTTGAGTCGGTCGCGTCTGCCATTCCGCCACACCGGCGCACGTCTCACGACGATACCGCAGTCCGGCGCGTGCTCCTGGCCATCGGAGCGGCGACGTGGCTCTAGGATGGACGAGTGACAGAGCAGGAACAGACCACCGCCGCCTCGTCCTCCGCTCCGCGACGCGTCGTCGTCGCCGAGGACGAGTCGCTGATCCGCCTCGACATCGTCGAGATCCTCCGCGACAACGGCTTCGATGTCGTCGGGGAGGCAGGAGACGGCGAGACCGCCGTGCAGCTGGCGACCGAGCTTCGCCCCGACCTGGTGATCATGGACGTCAAGATGCCCGTGCTCGACGGCATCAGCGCCGCCGAGAAGCTGAGCAAGGCCCACATCGCCCCCGTCGTCCTGCTGACCGCTTTCAGCCAGAAGGAGCTCGTGGAGCGCGCGAGCGAGGCCGGCGCGCTGGCCTACGTCGTCAAGCCGTTCACTCCCAACGACCTGCTCCCCGCGATCGAGATCGCTCTGGCACGTCACGAACAGATCATCACGCTGGAGGCCGAGGTCGCCGACATGGTCGAGCGCTTCGAGACCCGCAAGCTCGTCGATCGCGCCAAGGGTCTTCTCAACGAGAAGATGGGTCTGAGCGAGCCGGAGGCCTTCCGCTGGATCCAGAAGGCGTCGATGGATCGTCGCCTCACGATGCAAGACGTCGCGAAGGCGATCATCGAGCAGCTCTCGCCGAAAAAGGGCTGACGGCCACTCACCGGATGCCGCGGGCGGCGGCGTCAGGCGGGGAGGTCCCGGATCATGTTGGTGATCCGGATCGTGGAACACCGGCGCCCCTGGTCGTCGGTCACGACGATCTCGTGAACCGTGATGCTGCGCCCCAAGTGCACAGGTGTGCAGACGCCCGTGACGACGCCGCTGGTCGCCGAACGCGTGTGCGTGGCGTTGATGTCCACACCCACGGCGAGCCGTCCGGGACCGGCGTGGAGATTCGCGGCCATCGAGCCGAGCGATTCGCCCAGCACGACGTACGCGCCGCCGTGCATGAGTCCCACCGGCTGGGTGTTGCCCTCCACGGGGAGTGTCGCCACGCATCGCTCGGTGGAGAACTCGAGGAACTCCATCCCCATCTTCTCGGCGAGGGCCCCCATCCCTCGCTGCGTGGCCCAGTCGAGCCCGGAGAGGTCGGTGGAAGTGGAATCGGACGTCATCGCTCACCTTCGAAGTGGACCGTTCGTGGTGTCCTTGCCCCCGTCTAGGCTTGCAGGGTGACGGACTCCGCAAAGCCTACCCTTCTCGTCGTCGACGGCCATTCGCTGGCCTATCGGGCGTTCTTCGCTCTGCCGGTCGACAACTTCTCCACCAAGGACGGCCAGCACACCAACGGCATCTACGGCTTCCTGTCCATGTTCGTGAACCTCTTGAAGGCCGAGAAGCCGACGCATCTGGCCGTGGCGTTCGACACGTCTCGTCATTCGTTCCGCACCGACGAGTATGCGGAGTACAAGGCGAACCGCTCCGAGTCACCCGCGGAGTTCAAGGGCCAGATTCCGCTGCTCCAGGAATGCCTCGCCGCGATGAACGTGACGGTGCTGACCAAAGAGGGAGTCGAGGCCGACGACATCCTGGCGACTCTTGCCACCCAGGGCGCCGCCGAGGGCTTCGATGTGCTCGTGTGCTCGGGCGACCGCGACACGATCCAGCTCGTCACCGACGACGTCACGCTGTTGTACCCCAGCGTGCAAGGCGTCTCGCAGCTCAAGCGCTACACCCCCGAGGCCGTCGTCGAGAAGTACGGTCTCCCGGCAGCCAACTACCCCGACATCGCCGCGCTCGTCGGAGAGACCAGCGACAATCTTCCCGGCGTCCCCAAGGTAGGGGAGAAGACGGCGGTCAAATGGCTGACCCAGTTCGGCTCTCTGGACGATCTCCTCGCACGCGCCGACGAGATCAAGGGCGTCGTCGGGGGTAACCTGCGCGAGCATCTCGACGACGTCCGGCGTAACCGCCGCCTGAACACCCTCCTGCGCGACGTCGAACTCGGCGTCACCCCCGAAGACCTCGTCGTGAAGCCGCTGGACGCGCAAGCCGTGCGTGACATCTTCGCCCGTCTCGAGTTCCGTACCCTCCTGCCCCGAGTCTTCGAGGCGGCAGGAGAAGCGGGCACCCCGACGCACGACACGCCCTCGGTCAGCGCTCCGGCGCCGAGCCAACCCGACGCGCTGGGCGTGGCCGCGTGGATTGCGGCGCACACGACCGATGCGGTCGACGACGCGGGTGTGCAGGGCATCGGAGTGACGCTGACGACCGTCGGCGGCCTTCCCGACCGGATCGGTCTTGCGACGCTCGACGAGGCCATCGAGGCGTCGTGGTCGGACGAGCTCGCCGAAGCGATCACCCCGTGGCTCGAGAGCGCCGCGCCCAAGATCCTCACCGACGCGAAACCCCAGGTCAAAGCACTGCGGCGAGCCGGGGTGCGGATGGGCGGGCTCGTGTTCGACCCGATCCTGGCGGGCTGGCTGCTGCGCCCGAGCTTCCCCGACAAGTCTCTGTCCGACCTCGTGGAGCGCTACCTCGACGAGAAGCTCCCCGAGGCCGATCCGACCCAGCTAATCCCCGAGACCGAGGGGGCGACGCCTGGCCAACTGTCCTGGTATGCGCTGCGAGTGGTGGCGGCGCTGCGTCCCGAACTCCCCGAATCGGTGCACACGGTGCTGACCGATATCGAGCTCCCCACCCTCGACGCGTTGTCCGACATGGAACTGGCCGGCGTCGCGGTCTCGCATGAGCTCCTGTCCGCGTTCTCCTCCGACCTCGCCGTGCGAGCCGACGACGTGGCGCAACGGGCGTTCGCCGAAATCGACCGCGAGGTCAACCTCGGCTCGCCCAAGCAGCTGCAAGAGGTCCTCTTCGAGCAGCTGCAGCTCCCCAAGACCCGTAAGACGAAGACCGGGTACTCCACCGATGCCGCGGTGCTCGCCGACCTGCAGGAGTCGCACCCGCATCCCTTCCTGGATCTCCTGCTCCAGCATCGCGAAGCCACCAAGATGCGGCAGATCATCGAGTCGCTGGATGCCGCGATCGGTGCCGACGGCCGTGTCCATACGACCTATCTCCAGACAGGCAGTCAGACCGGGCGGCTCTCGAGCACCGACCCGAACCTCCAGAACATTCCGATCCGCACCGAGGAATCGCGCCGTATCCGCGCGGCCTTCGAGGTGGGCACCGCGTACGAGACACTGCTGACGGCGGACTATTCGCAGATCGAGATGCGCATCATGGCGCACCTGTCCGGCGATCCCGGGCTGATCGAGGCATTCAACTCCGGTGAGGATCTGCACCGCTTCGTGGGCGCTCGGGTCTTCGGGGTCGATCCCGCCGACGTCACTCCCGCCATGCGGACGAAGGTCAAGGCGATGTCCTATGGGCTGGTCTACGGCCTCAGCGCATTCGGACTCTCCAAGCAGCTGCGCATCGAGCAGGCGGAGGCCAAGCAGCTGATGACCGAGTACTTCGCGCGGTTCGGGGCAGTGCGCGACTACCTCCGCTCGTCGGTGGCGCAAGCCCGGATCGATGGGTACACCGAGACGATCTTCGGCCGCCGCCGCCCGTTCCCCGACCTGGGGAGCCCGAACCGCGTGCTGCGGGAGAACGCCGAGCGCGCGGCGCTGAATGCCCCGATCCAGGGGAGCGCCGCCGACATCATGAAGATCGCGCTGTTCCGGATCCATCAGGAGCTCCGCCAGGCGGAGATGAAGTCTCGCGTGCTCCTGCAGATCCACGACGAGCTCGTCATCGAGGTCGCCGCAGGAGAGGGAGACGAGGTAGAGCGGATCGTCCGCGAACGCATGGGCGATGCGGCGGAGCTCACGGTGCCGCTCGACGTGCAGATCGGCCGCGGCGCCAACTGGGATGCCGCCGGCCACTGACGCTGTCGACGGCCTGATGAGGGCGCCGTGCGCTCCCGACGAGAAGGGGCTCGGGACTAGGCTCGAAGGATGACTGACGCACAGCGCACTCCCACCCAGATCGACGCGATCGCAGACGCCTGGGTCGACACCGCAGCCGAACTGTCACCGGGTCTGGCGACCTACATCGGCCGGTTCGAGTACAACGATCGACTCGACGATTTCTCTCCCGAAGGCCATGAGCGGGCCTACGAGGCGGCACGAGCGACCCTGGCTGCGCTGCAGGCGGCGGAGCCGTCCGACGAGGTCGATGTCGTCACGAAGGCGGACCTCGCCGGCGACCTCCAGCTCGACATCGATCTCCACGAGGCCCGCAGTCACCTCCGCGACCTCAACGTCATCGCCTCCCCGGCACAGGACATCCGCAGCACCTTCGACCTGATGCCGACGGCCACGGTCGAGGACTGGTCGGTCATCTCGGCGCGGCTGAAGGCGGTCCCGGCGGCGATCGACGGGTACATCGAGACCCTCCGCGCCGGCATCGCCGAAGGCGTGGTCCCTGCACGTCGCCAGGTGACCGAGGTGATCACCCAGATCGCGCGGTACACCGCCGACAACGGCTTCTTCGCCACGTTCGCCGGTGAGGCCGCACCCGAGGAAGGGAACCTCCCCGCCTCCTTGGCCCGCGACCTCACGGACAACGCCAATGCCGCACGCGTCTCGTACGACGGCCTCGCCGCGTTCTTCTCCAGCGAGCTGGCACCAGCTGCGAACGACAACGACGCCGTGGGACGCGAGCTGTACGCGCTCCACTCCCGCCGCTTCCTGGGCGCCGTGATCGACCTCGACGAGACGTACGAATGGGGGATCGAGGAGCTTGCCCGCATGGTCGCCGAACAGGAGTCGATCGCCCGGGAGATCAAGGCCGGAGCATCGGTGGAGGAGGCCGTCGCGTTCCTCGAGGCGGACGAGAACCGAAAGCTCCACGGCACCGACGCGCTGCAGCGCTGGATGCTGGAGCCGCGCGACCGCGCGGTCGCCGAACTCGGCAAGACGCACTTCGACATCCCCGAGCCGATTCGGCGCCTGGAGTGCATGATCGCGCCGACGAACGAGGGCGGGATCTACTACACCGGGCCCACTGACGACTTCTCCCGGCCCGGACGCATGTGGTGGTCGGTGCCGGAGGGAGTGAACTCGTTCGACACCTGGCGCGAGCTGACGACGGTCTACCACGAGGGCGTTCCGGGGCACCACCTCCAGATCGCGCAGGCCGTGTACAACCGCGCCGAGCTGAACTCGTGGCGGCGCCTTCTCGCGGGATCCAGCGGCCACGCCGAGGGATGGGCTCTCTATGCCGAACGACTGATGGAGCAGCTCGGCTACCTCGACGACCCGGCGGACCGGCTCGGCATGCTCGACGGCCAGCGGATGCGCGCCGCCCGCGTGGTGCTCGACATCGGCGTGCACCTCGAGAAGCCGCGCCTCGACGGCACGGGCACCTGGGACGCCGGCTATGCGCTCGACTTCATGCGTCGCAACGTCAACATGTCTGACGAGTTCATCCAGTTCGAGGTCAACCGCTATCTCGGCTGGCCGGGCCAGGCACCGTCGTACAAGGTCGGTCAGCGCATCTGGGAGCAGATCCGTGATGACGTGGCCGAGCGCGAGGGCGCGAGCTTCGACATCAAGCGCTTCCACATGCGCGCGCTGCGCCTGGGAGGCGTCGGTCTCGACACGCTGCGGATGGCCCTCCTGGGCGCCTGACCTCGACACCGAGAGGGGAGGGGCGCCCGGAATACCGCACCCCTTCCCTCGGTTACATTCGCACGAATAGAAACACTCGGTCGGAGTCCTCGGACCGGTCGGGGATCCTCACAGGAGGTCGCGATGACACACCCACAGTTCGGGCTCGACACCTTCGGCGATGTCACGATCGACGGCGCGACGGGGGAGCGGGTGAGCGACGCTCAGGCGATCCGCGACACCGTGGACCAGGCCGTCCTCGCCGACGAAGTGGGCCTCGACTTCTTCGGGGTGGGGGAGCACCACCGGCAGGAGTTCGCCATCTCCAGCCCCGAGATCGTCTTGGCGGCTGCTGCGGCACGCACCGAGCGGATCCATCTGGGGACGGCGGTCACCGTGCTCTCCAGTGACGACCCGGTCCGGGTGTTCGAACGGTTCTCGACTCTGGACGCCGTCTCTCGCGGCCGCGCCGAGGTGATCCTCGGCCGCGGTTCGTTCATCGAGTCCTTCCCGCTGTTCGGATACGACCTTCGCGACTACGAAGTGCTGTTCGAAGAGAAGCTCGAGCTGTTCGCTCAGTTGCTGAATGAGAAGCCGGTGACGTGGCAGGGAACGACGCGTGCCGCACTGTCCGAAGCCGACGTCTTCCCGAAGACCGAGAACGGACTCACCGCCTGGGTGGGGGTCGGTGGATCTCCCGAGTCGGTCGTCCGGACGGCGAAGTACGGCTATGGACTCATGCTGGCGATCATCGGTGGGTCTGCGGCACGATTCCGACCGTTCGTCGACCTCTTCCACCATTCGCTGGCCGAGTTCGGTCATGATCGGCGCCCCGTGGGCATCCACTCACCCGGCCACGTGGCCGACACCGACGAGCAGGCATGGGAGGAGTTGTACCCCGCGATGGAGGCGAACCGCAACGCCATCGGCGCGGAGCGCGGCTGGCCGCCGTACAGCCGCCTCCAGTTCCAGCACGACGTCGGACCGGAAGGCGCCGTGTACGCGGGCTCTCCGGAACGGGTGGCCCAGAAGATCGCCACGACCCTGCAGACGCTTGGAGCGGATCGCTTCGACCTCAAGTTCTCCAACGGCACCCTGTCGCACGATCGGCTGATGCGTTCGATCGAGCTCTACGGCACGCACGTGGTGCCGCGGGTGCGAGAGATCCTCGACGGCGCCGACGCCTGAACCGCCGGGGTCGCGCGGTGCCGAGGCTTCGAGAGTCGAGACACCGCGTAGGCTGAGCGTCATGTCCTCGGTACGGTTCGTCGCCATCGGCGACTCCTTCACCGAGGGTGTCGGGGATGAGCTGCCCGGCGACGCGAGCCATCCCGAGGGCTACGTCCGCGGCTGGGCCGACCTCGCCGCGCAAGGCTGGGCGGCCTCGCGCGGGGAGCCGATCGCCTACGCCAACCTCGCGATCCGCGGGAAGCTCGTGTGGCCCATCGTCCGTGAGCAACTGGAGCGGGCTCTGGCGCTGCGCCCCACGCATCTCTCGTTCAACGGCGGCGGCAATGACATGCTGCGCCCCCGCACCTCCATCGCACACATCGCCGACGCCTTCAGCCACGTGCTGCGGCGCTGCGACGAGGAAGGGGTCACGCTCATCCTCCTCTCGGGTGCGAACCCCGCCGCGGGACTGCCGCTGGGGCGAGTGATCCAGCGTCGGGGCGACCTGATGTCGGCCGCCGTGCTCGACCGCGTCGCCCACCGCGACGACGTGATCCGTGCGCTCAACTGGCCGGACAAAGAACTGTCAGGTCCGTCGTACTGGTCGGAAGACCGCCTCCACATGAACGCCCGCGGCCACCACCGCGTCGCGGCACGTGTGTTGGAGGCGGTGGGGGAACGGCCGCCGGAGACCTGGTGGGCTCTCCCGGAGTGGCACGACGCAGCGCGGTTGCGGCGTAGCGAGTACTTCCGCGAGCACCTCGGGCCCTGGATGCGACGACGCCTGACGGGCACGTCGTCGGGAGACGGTCGCGAGCCCAAGTTCCCGGAGTGGATCGAGATTCCCCCGGGCTAATCACAGCCACGGCGACGCTGTCAAGGGAGCAGACAGCGCGCCCACGACGCCGTCACGATGGTCGCACCACCTTCGTGATTGGAGTGCGTTATGAGCATCGGTGCCGGAATCGCCCTGTTCGTGATCGGAGCGATCCTCGTGTTCGCCGTCGATGTGGACGTGCAGTACGTCGACCTCGACATGATCGGCTACATCCTGATGGGCGCGGGAGCGGTCATCTTCGTGATCGGCATCATCCTGCTGGCGCGTCGTCGTTCGACCGAGTCCGTCACCCGCACCGTCGATCCGGCGGTCGGAGAGCGCGTGACTCGCACCGAGACCAGCACGTCAGGAGACTCCACCGTCTGAGCGCGGGGGTGAGGAGTGGGCGACCGCCTTACCGCGGTCGCCCTCTCCCGTGTCAGCGCTTGCGCGGTGGCTTGGTCCATCCGATGTGCGCACGCGTCCGGGATCGCTCGATGACGATGAAGACCGCTCCGATGACCCACAACGGGATCTGCGTCAGGAAGGCCAGGCGGAACGCATCCATCGAGTAGGTCGCCGGAGTGCCGGCCCCCTGGAGGTCCAAAGCCAGACCGATCGCGAAGACGGCGATCAGCGCCGCCAGAAAGCCCCCGGCGTTCGTGAGACCGGTGGCCGTGCTGAGCCGGTGCGCGGGATTATGGGTGCGGGCGTGATCGAATGCGATCATCGATGCCGGGCCACCCATCGCGAGTGCAATCGCGAGCGCGTACAGAAGCCAGTGCGGCGCGGCACCCGGCCACGCGATCACGGCCACCCACGCGATGAGCTGCACGGCGATGGCGGGCAGCACCAGGACACGCGAGCGGAGGTGCGGCACGCGGCGGGAAAGCTCACCCATGACCGGCCCCAGTGCCATACCGACGATGACATAGGTGGAGATCACCGCGCCAGCGGCCGTGCGCGACAATCCCTCGCCGGCCGTGAGGAACGGCATGCCCCAGAGGAGAATGAAGGCCGAACCGGCGAACGGCGTCGTGAAGTGCGACCAGAACGCCAACCGCGTGCCGGGGTGTGCCCAGGCCGCGCGGATTCCCACGCCGGTGTCCACTGACGAGGTCACGACCCGGATCGCCCCGGTGTCGGTGTTGACGCTGACGTCGGCGGCGAGAGCGGCGGGACGATTGCGGATGAGGGCGAAGACGAGCACGGCGAAGAGCACCCCGAGACCGGCGATGCTCCCGAACGCGATGGTCCACGACGTGGCGTGGAGGAAGGCCGCCAAAGGAACGAGGGCGAGGAGCTGCCCACCCTGACCGACGATGCCGGTGAGCTGCACCATGAGCGGCGCGCGCTGCGCCGGGAACCACAGGGCGATGAGCCGCAGAACGCCCGGGAACACCGCGGCGTCGCCGGCGCCGAGCAGAACCCGGGCAAGGATCGCGACGCCGACACTGGGGGAGAGGGCCATCGTCAGCTGCCCGGCAGCCATGAGGATCATTCCCACCGTCATGATCGGACGTGCGCCGTAGCGGTCCAACAACACTCCGACGGGGATCTGCATGCCGCCGTACATCGCGAGCTGGACCACGGCGAACAGCGACAGCGTCGCCGCATCGGCCTGGAAGCGCTCAGCGGCGTCCACACCGACCGCCGCGAGCGAGGTGCGGTTGGTGATCGCCAGGACATATGCCGCCACTCCGACGGTCCAGATGAGCCAGGCCCGCGCCCCGGCGACGCGCGGGGCAGGGGAGACGGTCACACCTCCACGTTACCCGCCCGCACCGATCGGGTCGTCCGCGACGCTCTAGGTGCGTCGCTCGTGACGGCGGGGGAGTAGACGCGTCGGAACGTGCGATGCGGGCGTCCACTCACAGGTGAACGACCCGCGGTAGCCGAAGAGGAACCCGAATCGCTCGTTGTGCACTTCCAGGTCCACCTGGAACCGCCCTTCGGCATCGTCGAACCACTCGCGCAAGCGCGCGCGGCCGCTGAAGACGAGGGGGAACGCGAAGGCGACCGGCCCTTCGTAGAACCTCTGCGCGTGCGAGGTCAACACGAGTGCCCCGTCGTCGTCGACGGCGAGATCCAGATCCACCGCGAGGTGCTGATGGGTTCCCAGGTAGTCGACGATGCGGCCCGCATCGTGCACCATCGTGGCATCGAAACGCCGCCGTCGGGCACCGATCGTGTACTCGCGGACAAAGGTCACGGTCTCTCGGCCATACGGGTCGAGATACGGGTAGTTCTCGATGACGAAAGGGACGTCGGTTCCGGTGTCGGGGATCAGGATGTTGCGGAGTCGCCCGATCTGGAGAAATGGCACCGTCCACCACGGTCCTCGCCGGATCCGCGTCATGACGCCGCGCCCGATGCAGGCCTCGCCGCGATCGAGGCCCACGCCGAAGCGTCGCTGGAGCTGGGGGTGGAGACGACTGAATTCCTCGCCCATCACGCGTTCGAAGATCGACGTCATCGCGCCGCCTCAGGGGAGGGGAGCGAGGCCAGCGTCGCGGGCGCATCGCGCAGGTGATCCCCCCGTCGGGAGCCGCCCGCGGGGGAGCGGCGGCACCGTGCCGCGCGCGGACGCCGCGGGTTCCAGAACCAGAACACGCTGCGCAGCGGCCAGTCCTCCGGTTCGTTCCCGCGCTCGATCCAGATCCTCAGCCGATCGAAACTCCACGCCGTGGCCCAGCCGAGGACCGGCCGAGCCACCACGTCGACCCAGTGCCCCCACCCGGGCGTGTAGTCGTAGCCCGTGATGAACCGTGTGCCTCCATCAGCCGACGGCACGTAGCGCCAGTAGCCGCGACCCGCACGGATCGGGGAGATCCGGTCGCGCGTGAAGAACTTCAGCGCCGAGGTCCGGCTGCCGTCAGGACGGGATCGCTCGCCGATGCTCACGCCGACACCCTCGACCGTGTGAAACGGAACGCGTCGCTCGTACGTGAACGACTGGACACCCGAGGCATCGGGCTCCGCCGGAGTGATGCGGGAGAAGCGAAGGTCCCATCGCGAATGCTGCGCCGCGTCCTGCGTCCGTCTCCACACCTCTTCAATCGGAGCGGAGATCTCGATCTCCACGTAGATGGCGCGCGAGGTCACTCCTCGACACTATCGAACAGGCCTTGAGGAGCGCGCCGGTCAGCCGGAGGCGCGGAGAGCCCGTCAACTCAGTATCACCGCGATGTACAGCGTTGTGGCCGCGAGGACGAGCCCCGCGCCGCCGAGCAGGACGATCATCCAGCGACGAAGTGCTGCGCCGTCTTCTTCGAACGCGCGCCGAAGTCGTTCGAAGATCGGCCGGGAACGGATAGCCAGAATGATGCCGAAGACCGCCTGCCCGAGGCCGAGAGCGTAGATCGGCCAGAGCATCCACGCCGGAGCCCGGGCATCGACGCCGTCGATGCCCCTGTCGAGAACGGTCCGCGTAACAGCGGCACCGATGACAAGCAGGATTCCCAGCCCAGCGATGCCTACGAAGCGCATCATCGCCGGCGTGGAGTTCGATGCCGCTTGTTCCCGAGATCGCCGCGTGGCCGCGACAGGAAGAGTCCGAAGGGCGGCGGCGTTCATCCGGGCCATCGCGGCGGGCCACAGGATCGCGATTATCGTCAACGGAGTCATGATGGAGAGAACCACCGTCATCATCAACAGCGCGGAAAACGGCATGTTCGTCCAACCCTCCAACACGTCACGAGAATTCTAGGCTCGCGGACGCCAGCCCGCGGTGACTCCTACGGAGCGAGGGGATGTACGTGGTCACGGGTACCGACCCAAGACGAGGCGCTTGTCAGACTTGAACTGACATAATGTGCATTATCGGCTATTGCACTCTACGGGCGTCACGCCGCATCCAGACCGATGAAGCGGCGGAACTCTGCGACTCCGCTGACCTGGATCGGCTCGCCGCGCACGAGATCCTCGGCGGTCAGCACGAGCCGTCGTGATACCGCAGCCTCACCACGTCGCGCGAGACGCTGCCGTCCGTCGTCGCGATAACCGACCTTCCGACTCACCGCGAGCGACGCGGCGTTGTCCACGAACGCGCCAGAGGTCACCTCGACAGCGTCGAGCTGGTCGAACACGAACGCGCAGATCGCCTGACGCATCCGGGTTCCGATGCCATGGCCGTGGTGTTCGCGTCCGAGCCATGATCCGGTCTCACCCGTCCGTGTCGTGAGGTACTCCCGCGTGGAGAATCCTTGTGTCCCGACCACAACGCCCTCATACTCCACAGCGAACTCGAGCGACCACGCCGAGGGCGACCACCGGGCACGCGTGCCCCAGTGATACTGCGCCAGCTGATGGGGAAGCTCGTCGGCGGGAGCATCGGTCCACGGAAAGTGGAACGGCATGACGGCTGGGTCGTGGACTCCGCGGGCGGCGAGATCGATCAGGGCGGGAAGCACACCGTCGGTGATGGGCGTGAGGACCACGGGCCCCGCTTCCACGCGCAGCCCGAACGGAGGAAAGACGGCGATGAGGTCCATGAGCCCGGTCTGCTCCTCCCACCGTGGGCGCGAGGTGACGCGCGGCCGGGCCTAGGCTCAAACCATGTGGGACGCACTGACCGGCTTCGTCGTCGTGGGTCTCGCGATCGCTCTCGGCTGGCTGCTCGGACGGATCGACCTCCTCGGACCCCACGCGCGTCACGTGCTGGGCAGACTCACGTTCTTCGTCCTGTCGCCTTTCCTCTTGTTCGTCGTCCTCGCGCAGGCCGACGTCCATACCCTCTTCTCGGCCCTCCTGCCGGTCTCGGCGATCGCCGCGGTCGCCGTGTTCGCGATCTACGCGCTCATCGCGCGCCTCTGGTGGCGACGGAGCGTCGGTGAGACGCTCATCGGCGCCCTGTCGTCGGGTCAGGTGAACTCGAACAACATCGGCATTCCGCTTTCGCTGTACCTCCTGGGCAGCGCGGCCTACCCCGCGCCGGTCATCCTCATGCAGCTCGTGGTCTTCACCCCGATCAGCATGGCGATCTTCGAGGCCGTCTCCACCGGCCAGCGACGTCCCGGGGCGATCCTTCGCAGAACCGCGACCAACCCGATTGTGGTCGGATCGGTGCTCGGCATGCTCGTGTCCGTCTCGGGGATCACGCTTCCGCCGGTCGCGATCGAGCCGTTGCTGCTGATCGCGAATGCGTGCGTCCCCGTGCTGCTGATCTCTTACGGCATCTCCCTGCACGGGCAGCGTGTTCTCGGGGTACCCGGGCGGCGTCGCGACGTGCTCGTCGCGAGCGTCCTCAAGCTGGCGGTGATGCCCGTGGTCGCCTGGGCGGTCGCCGCGCACGTGCTCCACCTCTCCCCCGCCGATGTGCTCATCGTGACCGTGTTGGCGGCGTTGCCCACCGCGCAGAACGTCTTCAACTACGCGCAGCGCTTCGATATCGGCGAGCCGATCGCCCGCGACACCGTCTTCGTGACGACGCTCGGATGCGTTCCGGTCCTCCTCCTCATCACCTGGCTGCTGTAGGGCGACCCGCGTCACGTTCCGACGCACCACTCCCCCCGGCGCGGCCTGAGGACTACGCTGGGAGCGTTCCCTCACAGGGATTTCTCAGAAAGGCGCTGCCATGTCTACCGCTACCTCATTCGAGAAGGACGCCGTGACCGGCATCCGGGTCACGCTGGGCCTTGCCGGCGTCCTCACTTTGATCGCCGGGATCCTGATCCTCGTCTGGCCGGGTCAGACCGCCGCCGTGGTCACAGGGATCCTCGCCATCTACGTCATCGCCACCGGGCTCGTCTATGCCGGACTCGGGATCTTCAGCAAGACCAAGGGCGGGTGGGTACGCGTCGGACACATCGTCCTCGGCCTGCTCTTCATCGCGTCGGGCATCATCGCGTTCGCGAACCTGGCCGCCACCACCGTCTGGCTCGCCGTCTTCGTGTCGGTCTTCATCGGGATCGCGTGGATCGTGGAGGGCGTCGTCTCACTCTCGACGCTGGGCGATGCCAAGTCGAAGGCATGGACGATCCTCTTCGCGATCGTCAGCGTGATCGCCGGCGTCTACCTCCTGCTGTCGCCCCTGTGGGCAGCCGTCGTGCTCTGGTGGCTTCTGGGGATCATGCTCATCGCGATGGGCGTGCTCAACCTCGTGCGCGCGTTCACCTTCGGCAAGTAGTCCCTCACACGATGCGGTGGCCCGGAGGAACATCGTCCTCCGGGCCACCGCATCGCATTTGCGGGAAACGTCACTGGCCCCCGAACGAGCTCACATCACCGATCAGTCGGGTGTTGTCGGCGGGGATGGGCTCGACGGCGGCAAGAGCGACCTGCTCGGCGAACTCGGAGACGTTGTAGAGCTTGCCCGCCGATTCGCGGCGCGATTCGATCGCTCCCGGATTGGCCCGCTCGAGAAGCGTGGCGGTGATCGTTCCCTCGATCATGTCGCCGGAGACGACGACGAACCCGATGCCCCGTTCCGCAAGGGCCGGGATCCGCTCACGCAGGGCGTCTTCACCGGCTCTCTTGGACAGTGCGACGACCTCGTACTCCGGCATGGTCGGAGTGGTGCGGATGAAGTGGGCCTGGTGACTGGTCACGAACACCACGCGGGAACCGTCGTCGAGGAGGGGGAGGGCGGCGTCGAGGACGCCGAGCTGCGCGTCGCGGTTGAGCGTCATGGCGTAGTCCTCGGCCATGCCGCCTTCCATGCCACCCGAGGCGTTGAGCACGAGGATGTCGAGCGAGCCAAACCGATCCTTCACAGCGGCGAACATCTCCGCAACCGAGTCGGATTCGGTGAGGTCTGCGCCGACGACGAGCACCTCGACCCCGAGATCGCGCAACTCCGCCGCCAACTTCTCGGCGCGAGGCGCCTTGTTTCGGAAGTTGATGACGACGTTCGCGCCGGCCTGGGCGAAGTAGCGCACCGTGTCGGCCCCGATCCCCCGAGAGGAGCCGGTCACGAGCGCGGTGCGACCGGCAAGAGCGCCGGCGGGAATGGGCTGAGACATGGCGTTCAGCCTATCAACCGCCCGTTCCCGTCCCTGCGTCGCACCGGGGTGTTAGGGTTCGAGAGAGCGCTCGCGGAAGGAGGCAACGGTGTTGCCTGACCTCACCCAATACCTCTGGATCGTCTGGCTCGTGCTCGCGCTGCTGTTCGTCATCATCGAACTGCTGACGCTGGAGTTCACGTTCCTCATGTTGGCCGGGGGCACGCTCATCGGCGGACTCGGCGTCAACCTCCTCGGCGGCCCGTGGTGGGCGCAGGTTCTCGCTGCAGCCGCCGTCGCAGCGCTCCTCCTCTTCACGATCCGCCCCCTCCTCTTGCGCGCCCTCCATCGAAGCAGTCAGCCGCATCCCACCAACGTCGACGCCCTGTACGGTCTGGGCGCGCGCGTCCTCGCCCCCTTCACCGACGCCGCCGGATCGGTCAAGCTCGACAACGGCGAGACGTGGACCGCGCGGCTGGTGGGGCCCGACCCCGGGCTCGACGTCGGCTCACGCGTGATCGTCACCGCGGTGCGCGGCGCGACGGTCGAGGTCGCTCCCGCAGAAGCCCCACCCCTACCCACAGACCCCATCCCCGGAGAGAGGAGCGCGGACTGATGCCCATCGACCTCGGCGCATTCATCGGACAGATCTTCATCATCGTCCTCCTGGTCGTCGTCGCGATCTTCGTGATCGTCGTCGTCTTCCGATCGATCCGGATCATCCCGCAGGCCTACGCCGGCGTCGTCGAGCGTCTGGGCCGCTACCAGCGCACCCTCTCCCCCGGTCTGAACCTGCTCGTGCCGTTCATCGACCGGCTCCGGCCCCTCGTCGACATGCGCGAGCAGGTCGTCTCCTTCCCGCCGCAGCCCGTGATCACCGAGGACAACCTCGTGGTCTCCATCGACACGGTGGTCTACTTCCAGGTCACCGACGCACGCGCCGCGACGTATGAGATCGCGAACTATCTGGGCGCGGTGGAGCAGCTGACCACGACGACTCTCCGTAACGTCGTCGGCGGGCTGAACCTGGAAGAGGCGCTCACAAGTCGCGACGAGATCAACGGCCAGCTGCGCGTCGTCCTCGACGAGGCCACCGGCAAGTGGGGCATCCGTGTCTCGCGCGTGGAGCTCAAGGCGATCGATCCGCCCCACTCCATCCAAGACTCGATGGAGAAGCAGATGCGCGCCGAACGGGACCGCCGTGCAGCGATCCTGACGGCCGAAGGGTCGAAGCAGTCGCAGATCCTCGAGGCCGAGGGGCGACGCCAGGCCGAGATCCTCCGCGCGGAGGGCGACAAGCAGGCGGCGATCCTGCGTGCTGAGGGTGAAGCAGCCGCGATCACGTCCGTCTTCCACGCGATCCACGCCGGTCAGCCGGACGACAAGCTCCTCGCGTACCAGTACCTGCAGACGCTCCCGAAGATCAGCGACAGCGCATCGAGCAAGCTCTGGATCATCCCGAGCGAGTTCACCGAAGCGCTCAGGGGACTCAGTTCCGGCTTCGCCGCGAAGATCCCGCCGGCCGCGCCGACAGGCGCAGGCGACGGATCGAGCGAGCCACCGGCCGCCCCTGCAGCCAGCGCGACCCCGTCCGCCTGATCGCCGCGTGACGCATCCCTGGTTCCTCCCCGATCGTCCGCGCGTCCTGGCGCACCGCGGCTTCGTGCCCGATGACGCCGAGGGGGTCGTCGAGAACTCGCTGGCCGCGCTGGCCGGGGCTCACGCCGTCGGCGCCGAGTATGTCGAGTCCGACTGTCACCTGACCGCCGACGACGTCGTCGTCCTCCTGCACGACCCCGACCTCCGGCGGGTCCCCGGTGACCCGCGGCGCGTTCGAGACGTGACGGTGCGGGAACTCGAAGAGCTGATGTCCACGCGCGGTGGTCTCGTCACCCTCGCGCAAGCGCTCGACGGCTTCCCCACGCTCCGATTCAACCTCGACGTCAAGGCAGCCGACGCCGCCGAGCAGGTCGGCCGCGATGTCGCACGGCACTCCGACAGGGTACTGCTGACGAGTTTCTCCGACCGCCGTCGATGTGTGGCCCTCGAGGCGGCGCGCGCCCGGGGCGGCCGACCCGCGACATCCGCGGGGAGCAGCGTCATCGCGCGCACCCTCGCGGCCGTCGCCTCTCGCTCGCCTCGGCTCGTCCGTCGCGCCCTGCACGGCGTCGACGCCGTGCAAGTCCCTCTCCGGCAAGGCTCCCTGCCCATCGTCCGTCGGCGCTTCGTCGACGCTGTCCACGATGCCGGAGTCGAGGTGCACGTGTGGACGATCAACGACGCCGAGCGCATGGCGGACCTTCTCGATCTCGGCGTCGACGGCCTGGTGACCGACCGCGCGGACCGGGCGCTGGCCGTCGTCCGATCGCGATCCTGAGGAGCAACGCTCCGGCACTCACAGGGCCGACGCGCCAGGGCGTCCGGGCATTCTGGGCATCGGCTGTGAAAGCGGCGGCCAGAGCGCCCGTTCGGATGACGCGCACAGGTCAGGGCGTTATACCTGACGAGGACGAGAGGACCACACAATGGCAGATCGCAGCCTGCGCGGCATGCGGATCGGCGCATCCAGCCTACAGAGCGAGGATGGCGTCGTTTTCCATGAGCGCGCGAACTTCACCTACGTGTGCACGCAGTGCTCACGTGAGACCGTCATGACCTTCGCCGCAGACGCGGAAGCCCCGGAGGTCTGGGAGTGCCGCACCTGCGGCGCCGAGGCCGTGCTCCGTGTGGGAGACACGGTCGTCGAGGTGGATCACTCCGGCGACAAGACGCCGCGTACCCACTGGGACATGCTGATGGAGCGCCGGACCATCCCAGAGCTCGAGGAACTGCTCGAAGAGCGCCTCGCTCTGCTGCGCGCCCGTCGCGGCGGCGAGGAGAAGGCACGCCTCTCCGCGTAACGCACACGACATCGATGACGCCGGTTCCCGAGGGAGCCGGCGTCATCCTTGTGCGGACGACCGTGCGCGACGGATCGCGAGCACACCCACGACGCCGAACGCGAGCACGCTTCCCCATCCGAGAAGCGCTTGAACAGCGGGGCCGATGATCACCGCGGGGGTCAGGCCAGTCCGGAGCGGGACGTCGATGACCATGGCGCCTGGCACGCCCGCGGCGAGGGACTGGACCGTGGACCCGTCGGGGGCGATGACCTGGCTCGTGCCGACGGTCGAGAGGTTGACCACCGCCCGCCCGGTCTCGATCGCACGCATCCGCGCGAACGCCAGCTGTTGGAGGTTCTCGTCGGTGTCACGGAAGTCGGCGTTGTTCGTCTGGAACATGTACACCTCGGCGCCGTCGCGCGCCCCGCTCCAGATGACGTCGTCGTAGATGACGTCGAAACAGATCGCCAGACCCACCCCCACGCCGTTCACGTCGAAATACGGGGGGTTGGTGCCGGGCGTGTACTCCCGCTGGATGAGGCCGATCAGGTCGGGGGCGAGCTTCTCGAAGAACCACCGGTCGGGAACGTACTCCCCCATCGGCACCGGGTGACTCTTGTCGTGGAAGGCGACAGGGTTGCGCTCACCGACGCGCCACAGCATCGACGTGTTGAACGTCTGGTCGCCGCGCTGCGTTGCCGCGTTGACGATGAGAGGCGCATCGAACTCGCCCGACAACCGATCCAAGACCCGCGCGACCGAGGCGTTCGCCGTGGGGTCCGCGTCGATCCCGCCCTCCGGCCACAACAGGACATCCAGGTCTTGCCCCGCGAGCTCCGCCGTCGCGTCGAGCTGCGACTGCAGCACGGCGTAGGGTTCTCGCTCGTCGAAGTAGCCCGCAGGCCCATTCCCCTGCACAGCGCCCACGCGTATCGTTCCGGCGTCGGAGGTGGGGAACTGGGGAACGAGGACGAGCATCGCAAGCACGAGCGCCGCGGGGGCCATCCTGACCGGTGTACGCCACGCGCGCAGGCGGACGATCTCGACGGCGGCCGCGACAACGAAGACCATCAGGAAGGTGAGCCCGGTCACGCCGATCCAGGACGCGACGTGAGCGAGCGGGCTCTCGGCCTGGCTCATCCCGATCCTGCCCCAGGGAAAGCCCGTGTACGGCCAGGCCCCGAGCCACAGCTCACGAGCCGTCCAGAGCCCAGCCACCAGGACGGGAAGCAGCACCAAGCGAGGCCACACGCCACCGCGGACACGCGGCAGCCAACGATAGGCCAGCGCGATCGCGATGGCCCCGATCGCGCTCAGCAGCGTCTCGATACCGGCCAGGGCGAACCACGGGACGACACCCAGATAACGAGTGATCCACACGATGTGAATCAGGTAGAACGACGCCGCGAAAGCGAACCCGACGACGAAGGCGCCGCCCGCCGAGCGACCGATCAGCGTCACGAGCGATGCTCCCACTCCCACGAAAGCCAGCGGCCACCAGCCGACGTCGGGGAAGGCGAGGTCGAGGATCGCTCCGCCCGCGATCGCGACGAGGACCGCCGCCCACAGCGGCAGCAGGGGGCGGGGATCGGAGCGCACGTGACGAGCCTATTCGAGTGGATGGAAGGTAGACGCGGTCAGACCGTCGAGTAGGCGACGATCCCCCGCCGCACGCCGTCCAGCGCCGCCCGCGCGGTGGTGGCGACGGGCGGCTGCGCCACGAGGGAGAGCTGATCCAGCAGATCGATCGTCTGCTTGGTCCAGCGCACGAAGTCGCCGGCCGCGAGATCGGCCTCCTCCAGGACACGCTCGAGCGCCACACCGCGCGCCCACGAGTGCATGGCCTGCGCGAGGCCTGTCGAGAAGGCCTCGGAACCGGGGAGATGGTGTTCGCGCTCGATGTCGTCGAGGACGGCCCACAGCTCCTGTGTGCGATGAAGCGCGGTGCGGAATGCACCGCGGGGAAGCCTCGGGTCGCTGGCATCGTCACGGCGCGGCTCGTAGACCAGACAACACGCGAGCGCCGCGAGCGAAGGGGCGTCCAGCTCGTTCCACAGCCCGCGGCGCAACGACTCGGCCACCAGGAGGTCGCGCTCGCCGTAGATGCGCCGCATGGTCGCGCCCGCCGAGGTCAGCCGCGTGATGCCCGTGTCGTCCCGCTCCACGTAGTCCAGAGTGGTCAGGACATCGACGACACGGTCGAAGATCCGGGCCACCGTCCCCGTCCTCGTCTCGATCTGATGGCGGAGCTTGGCCACCTGACGCGAGAGCTTGGCGTGGCGCTCCCCCCAGCGCGCGTGGTTCTCGCGGTCGGGACAGGAATGGCAGGGATGGCGCTGGAGCGCACGGCGCAGCGACTGGATCTCGTTCTGACGATGCTGACGCGTCTTCGCAGAGGCCGTGCGGTCGGCACGGTTCAGCTTCTCGGCCTCGCTCAGGCGTCGCCGCAGATCCGCGTACTCCACGAAGTCGCCGCGGTCGCAGGCCATCGCCTTCTCGTAGCCCGCGAGGGACTGCTCCGCCTCCTTCACCTGCCGAGCGAGTCCGACCACGGCTCGGTCGGCCTGGAACTGGGCGAACGACGATTCCAGGATCTCGCGCGCGCGGGGCCTCCCGAACTGGTCGATGAGGTTCACGGCCATGTTGTAGGTGGGGCGGAAACTCGAGTTCAGCGGATAGGTTCGGCGCGAGGCCAGAGCCGCGACCGACTGCGGGTCGAGTCCTTCCGTCCACTGGATGACCGCGTGCCCCTCGACGTCGATCCCCCGGCGACCGGCGCGACCGGTCAGCTGGGTGTACTCCCCCGCCGTGATGGCGACGCGCGCTTCCCCGTTGAACTTCTCGAGCTTCTCCAGCACGACCGTCCGGGCCGGCATGTTGATGCCGAGCGCGAGCGTCTCGGTCGCGAAGACGGCCTTCACGAGCTTGCGCTGGAAAAGCTCCTCGACGATCTCCTTGAAGGCCGGGAGGAGGCCGGCGTGATGGGCGGCGACTCCGCGCTCCAGATTGTCGCGCCACTCCCAGAAGCCGAGGACCGCCAGATCTTCGTCGTGGAGGGTGCGCGTGCGCTCGTCGACGATCTGCCGGATCTCGTCGCGCTCCTCCCGCGAGGTGAGCCGCAGGCCAGACCGTCGCACCTGTTGCACGGCGGCATCGCAACCGACGCGGCTGAAGATGAAGAAGATCGCCGGGAGGAGATTGGCGCGCCCGAGCAGCTGAACCACGTCCGGTCGGTCCAAGCGTTCGATCCGATGGACGTTCGAGGGACGCACGGGGCGGGTCCCGCCGCGTTGCGGCCTGCGGCGCGTCGCCTCGTACGACGGCTGCGAACGCATCTGCTGGGCGCGCCGATTGTTGTCGAAGCGCGATCCGGTGAACGAGCGGATCCGCATGAGCTCCTGATTGACCTGAGCCGTGGCGACTCCGGCGCGGTCGTCGAACAGAGGCAGGAGGTCGCCACGGACGAGCACATGCTGCTCGAGCGGCACCGGTCGGGTCTCGGAGACGATGACCGCCGTGTCGCCCCGGACCGTGTCGAGCCAGTCACCGAACTCCTCGGCGTTGGAGACCGTTGCCGACAGCGAGACCAGACGTACCTCGGGGGGAAGGTGGATGATCACCTCTTCCCAGACCGCACCGCGGAAGCGGTCGGCGAGGTAGTGCACCTCGTCCATCACGACGTAGCGCAAGCCGCGGAGCGCGGAAGAGTCCGCATAGAGCATGTTGCGGAGCACCTCGGTCGTCATCACGACGATGCGGGCATTGCCATTGATGTTGGTGTCGCCGGTGAGCAGTCCCACTTCGCTCTCGCCGTAGACCTCCTGGAGCTCGCGGAACTTCTGGTTGGACAGGGCCTTCATGGGCGTCGTGTAGAAGGCCTTGTCGCCGGGCGCGCGCATCGCGAGGTGAATCGCGAACTCGCCCACGATCGTCTTGCCCGCGCCCGTGGGTGCGGCCACCAGAACGCTCCGCCCCTCCTCGAGCGCATGGCACCCGGCGATTTGAAACGGGTCGAGGTCGAACCGTTGCGTGTCGGCGAACCATGTCGTCACCGGATGCGCGCGAGCAGCCTCTGCCCTCGCGAATCTCTCGGCCGGGTCGGTCACGCAGCCGTACCCAGCTCCGCGACGGTCCGCTTCGCGCGACGCCGGTCGAAGAGCATCGACAGGCCCGCCGCGGCGAAGAAGAGCACCACGAGGATCCCGGCCAAGAGGAAGGTGGAGACCACGTCTGCGGGGGGTGTCGCGATCGCGGCGACGACGACGGCCACCACGACCGCCACCCGCCAGGCCTTGAGAATCGCTTTGCCGGAGATGATCCCGGCGAAGTTGAGCGCGACGAGGAAGACGGGGAGCACGTACGCGATCCCGACGATGAGCATGAGCTTCAGGACGAAGTCGTAGTACGTGCGTGCTTCGTAGAAGGCCGATGTGCCTTCGGGGAGGAACTCCGCCATGAGCTTCACGATGTTGGGCATCACGAGGATGCCCGTGAGCGCCCCGGCGAAGAACAGCGGGATCGCGGCGAGAAGGAACCCGACGGTGTAGCGGATCTCCTTCCGGCTGAGGCCCGGCATGATGTAGGCCCAGATCTGCCACAGCCACACCGGTGCCGCGAGCAGGATGCCGATGGCGAAGGACATGCGCAGCTTCAGGTCGAAGGCACCGGTCACGGTCGTGTACATGACCTCGACCTTCGCCTCCTCGCCGCGCGCCATCGCGATCTCGCGCACGGGGCGCGTGATGAACTCCATGAAGGGGTCGGTGAGGAAGTAGGCGATCACCATCGCCACGACGATGGCGGCGACCGCGATCAACAGGCGGTTGCGCAACTCCACGAGATGCCCCGCGAGGGACATCCGTTTCTCGCGTCGATCAGGACGCGGCTTCTTGACGCGGGGGCGGGTCGTCCGCTCGGTCACCACGCTCCGTCGTCAGGAGGACGTGCGCGGGGAATCGCCCGTGTCGGCGCGAGAGGCGGCCGGCTCGCTCAGCGGCGTCGCGACCGTCGGCGCTGCTGTCGACGCGGTGTCGGCCGGCTTGTCGTCGTCCTTCATGGCCTTCATCTCACCCTTGAAGACGCGGGCGGACTGACCGAGGCTCTTGGCCAGGGCGGGCAACTTGGCCGCACCGAACAACAGCAGAACGACGGCGAGGATCAGCAGCCACTGCCACCCATGAGGTCCCATGATGATCTCTTCCCGTTCGGAATGGAGGTAGGGCCAGTGTAACCGACCGGCACCCGCAGAGACTCAGTGATACTGCGCGAGCCCCGCCGCGGCCCACGCTGCCACGGCTCGACGCGCCTCCTCGGGCGAGCGGACCTCGACGTCGCCACCGTGACGGGTGGCCACCCGCTTGAGCGAGCGCTCGTCCGCCACCCGGATCTGAGCACTGCGGATCTCACCCTCCCCCGTCACCGAAGAGGGATCGAGGTACTCGGCAAGCAGGGGCAACGTCGCGGCGCGAACACGCAGGTCGACCACGGCATCGGTGTCGCTGGGTTCGAACAGCTCCGGCACGCGCTCGCCCCCGTGAGAGATGGGGATGTCGCTGAGGCGTACGTCGGACACACGATCCAGGTGGAACGTCCGCATCGCCTCGCGGAGATGACACCACCCCTGCAGGTACCACTGCCCGGACGCGATGTGGACCTTGACCGGGTCGACCGTGCGCGTCGTGACCGGGGAGTCGGGTGCCTTGTAGGTGAACGTGACGGCGACGCCCGCTCGCACGGCGTCGGCGACCGTCACGCGCACGTCGTCGACGGCCTCGGGGGCGACGATCACCTCGGCAGGCACTCCCGAGGCCCCCCGCGCGAGCTTGGCGAGCAGACCTTGGACGACGCCGCTGTCCCCGACGCCGGGGAGGCTCGCCGCGAGCTGGAGACCGGCCAGCAGCGCGGCTGCTTCCCTCGCCGTCAGCCGCGGTGTGCGCTCCAGGCCCACCGTGTTGGTGATGGAGATGACACCGTGCTGGTCCAGGAGATCCCAATCGATGTCGAACAGGTCGTTCGCCATCTGCCAGAAGCCGCTGTCGCCGGGCAGCCCGATGACGGTGAGCTTCTCGACCATCGTGCGCATCTGCGCTTCGGTCACCTCGAACTCGGCGGCCGCTTCCGCGAGCGACACCTCCCCCTTACCGATCAGGTAGGGGACCAACTGCAGGATGAGGGCGGCGCGATCGGTCGCCAACAACGGCTTGGCGTTCACGTGGGGCTCCCCCCATGGAGGTCGAGGGTGCGTTGAAGGCGACGTATGACCTTGGCACGCAGATCGGCGGGTTCCACCACACGCACCTCGGGACCGTAAGAGGCGAGCTCGTCGGCGAAGACCTCGGCATCGACGTAGGGCACCCAGATCCCCTGCTCCGCCGTGGTGCCCCGGCGCGTCAGACGCAGCGCCGCCTCGGTGCCGGGGTCGACCTCCAGGAGCGCCCGTTGCCGATCGGCCACCTCCCGCAGTCCCCGCAGGGCGCGGTCGCCGGCGCCGTCTCGCAGCGCGGGATCGAACTCGCGTTTGGTGATCCGTACGTCCGAGGACACCCGCGACAAGAGGAAGGTGCGCTCGGCCTGCTGATCGAGATCGAACCCGAAGACGTGCCATCGCCCCTCGTACTCGACGAGGGCCAGGGGGCGAAGCCGACGTCGCCGCGCCGCGTCCTCCCCCGCCTTGACGTAGTCGAACTCGACGACCCGTGCCTGCTCGATCGCGCGCTGCAGAGGAGCGAAGGCGGGCTCTCGCAGGTTGATCCGCGGCGAGTAGCCGATGATCGGCGCATCGACGTCGTTGCCGAGTGCGCGGATCTTGCGCAGCCCGCTGCGCGCCTGTGCCGACATGGAGCTCTCGCTCCACACGCCTCCGGCCAGATTGAGAACGGCCAGCTCCGCCGGAGTGAAGTCGATGTCCACGGGGAGCTCGTACTCGCTCGTGGGGACCCGGTAGCGCGCCTCTCGGAGATCATCCGGATCGGAGTAGTCGCCGATCGTCTCGATCGGGACACCGAGCCCGCGGAGGTTCTCCTTGTCACGCTCGAACATCTTCTCGAGAGCGTCCTTGCTCGCGCCTGCCTCGACCTGTTCGCGGTACCCCGACACCGAGGAGAGGATGGTGTCTTTGGTCAGCCCCTGCTCGGTGGCCAAGAGGGCGACGACGAGGTTGACCAACCGCTCCTCGGGAGCGATGCGCGTCGATTCGGTGGCCACGCGATTCATCCTAGGTCGATCCCGGCAACCCCGGTCTGCGGCCCGCCGCGCGGAACCGCCGACGGCGACCGGCGGTGGTGGCGTACGCGGGGATTACTGAGATGTGGCCGGCTTCTGGTCGACGCCGAGCACATCGACGACGAACACGAGAGTCGCGCCACCGGGGATGGCGCCGCTGCCCTTCTCGCCATAACCGAGCTCCGGCGGGATGACCATGAGGATCTGCGATCCCACTGTCGCTCCCTCCAGCGCCTTCGCGAAGCCGGGGACGACGCCATCAAGCGTCACGACAGCGGAGGCTCCGGACTCCCACGTGGAGTCGAACACCTTCCGATCGGCCCACGTGACGCCGGTGTAGTGCACGCGGATGGAGTCGGCGTCGGTCACGGCGGGTCCGTCACCGCGCTTGAGCACCTCGACGGCGAGGTCGGCCGGCGGCGCAGCATCCGGAACGATGATGCCGGGGGCACCCGAGGGGGCGAGCACCACCGACGGCATGCCGGGGCGATCGTTGTACTGGGGCGCTCCGTCGGCAGCGGCGAGGTAGACGCGCTGGAGGTCGAGCACCACGGCGATCGAATCGCCCTCGCCCAGCCCCATGCTCGATGCCGCCTCGGGCGAGACCGCGTCGACGGGCATGGCGCCCACGATGCGCGAGCCCTCGGTGGCGCACATCATCATGTCCGCGAGGCCCGCGTAGTGCTCACGCCAGCCCGAGAGGGGACGCGCCTCCGTCGGCGTGGCCACGAGCGTCTCTCCCGTCGCGCCATTGGCCAGCGTGATGGAGAACGCGACGTCCTGCGTCTCGGCGGTCACCTGAGTGCCGGTGCCCACCGTCTCGTCCACGAAGGAGGTGCGGGAGACGTGCACGGGATCTTTGACCGAGAGCGTCGGCTTCCCGACCTCTCCGGACGCGGCGATGAGCCCCAGGGCGCTCGAATCGGCGTGCGGACGCTCGCAGGACGCGTTCGAGGTGGACGAGGAACAGCCCACCACAGCGAAGGCGGAGAGCCCAAGGACGGCGACAACAGCAGAGATCCGACGCAGCACCGGATCAGTCTACGTCGTCACCCGTCGCGTTCTCGGTCACCTGCCGGGCACCGCCCGCCGCCCGCTGGGCTTCCCGCATGCGCTTGCGAAGGTTCTTGTCGGTGATCTCGCGATCCCCGACGGCGCCCGGAGTCCAGATCTCGACGTCCTCGTCGGAGTAACTCGGCTTCTTCGCCGCCCGCTTGCGCACGTCGGGCGGGATGGCGCCCGGCGCCAGACGTCGCGCCGTGATGAGGAATCCGGTGTGGGCGACCATCCGATGGTCGGGACGGACGGCCAGTCCTTCCACGTGCCAGCCCCGCACCATCGTCTCGGTGGCCTCGGGCTCGGTGAACAGTCCCGTGCCGCGGAGATACTCGGCGACACGGCTCAACTGCGTCGCCGTCGCGATGTAGCAGAGCACGACCCCGCCGGGAGCCAGGGAATCGGCGGCCACATCGATGCACTCCCACGGGGCGAGCATGTCCAGGACGACCCGATCCACCGATCCCGGCCGGACCGTGGACGGCAGGTGCTCGACGAGATCGCCGACCACGACGTCCCAGTTGTCCGGCACGTGCCCGAGGAAGGTCTCGACGTTCGCCTTGGCGACCTCGGCGAACTCCTCCCTCCGCTCGTAGGACGTGAGTGAACCCTCGGCGCCGATCGCCCGGAGAAGCCACAACGACAACGCGCCCGAGCCGACACCCGCTTCCACGACGCGGGCACCCGGGAAGATGTCGGCAGCGGCGAGGATCTGGGCCGCATCCTTCGGATAGACGATCGCCGCCCCCCGCGGCATCGACATCACGAAGTCGCGCAGGAGCGGACGCAGGGCCAAGTAGTCGTGGCCGGCACTGTTGCTGACGACGGATCCGTCGGGGAGGTCGACGATCTTCGCGTGCGGAAGGACACCGTGATGCGTGTGCAGTTCCCCGCCTTCGCGCAGGGTCACGGTGTGCATGCGTCCCTTCGGACCGGTCAGCTGGACGCGGTCACCGTAGCGGAACGGGCCACGGGGACGGAGGTCGGTGTTCACGCGCGGGCCTTCCGGTGGCGTCGGTCGAGGGCATCGGCGAGGTCCTGCGGAGTGCAGCCCTCCAGGGTCGGCCAGATCTCGGCGACACCCGAGCCGGCCAGTGAGACGACGTTGGGGACCCCGATGGTCGTCACTCCTGCAGCGACGGCAGACCGTGCACCGTTGGGCGAGTCCTCGATCGCGACACACTGGCCGGGAGCCACTCCCAGGGCCTCGCAGGCCTGCAGATACGGATCGGGGAAGGGCTTGGGGCGCGGGACGTCGTCGCCCCCGATGACGAGGTCGAAGGCCTCGAAGTCGATGAGCTCGACGATCTCGGTCGCCATGCGCCGCAGCGACATCGTCACGAGCGCCGTGCGCACACCCGCGTCGCGCAGTTCGCGCAGGAGCTGGCGCGCACCGGGGCGGAACGGAACGCCCTCGCGACGGAGCGAAGCACGAACCTCGTCGGTGAGGCGGTCGACGATCTCGGGCACCGCCAGCCGCACACCGGCCCGCTGCAGGACGCGTGCGGCGTCGTCCAAGCCGAGCCCCACCAGTTCCAGCGACTTCTCGTGCGTCCACTCGCCGCCGAAGCTCTCCACCAGGGGGCCTTCGGCGGCCATCCAGTACGGCTCGGTGTCGACGAGGGTCCCGTCCATGTCCCAGAGAACGGCGGCGGGGAGGACGGAACTCATCGTTCCATCGTATCCAGGAGGCGCCGCAGCCCCGACGCACCCCCGTCACCACCGTGCGGCGTATCGTGGGGGAACATCTCCCGGACGGAAGGAGCGGAGTGGACGGTCTCGGTCAGCGCGTGCTGGTGATCGCCTTCGACGGCTGGAACGATGCCGGCGAGGCCGCATCGGCCGCGGTCGCTCATCTTCGAGCATCCGGAACCTATGAGGAGTCGTACAGCGTCGACCCCGAGCTGTACTTCGACTATCAGTACACCCGGCCCCAGGTCCGGCTCACCTCCGAGGGCGCGCGCGAGATCGTCTGGCCCGATGCCACCCTGTGGCGACCGCCGGCGTCGACCGCCGCGGCGCCCCGGCTCTGGCTGTTGACCGGCGTGGAGCCCGCACGCGCGTGGCAGGCCTTCGCCGCAGAGATCGTCGACGCCGCCCTGAGCGAAGACGTGACCGGAATCGTGGCGCTCGGGTCGATGATGTCAGACGTCCCTCACACCCGACCCATCTCCGTGTTCGCCGGAAGCGACAACGACAACCTGCGCACCTCGCTCGGTCTGGAGCGACCCACGTACGAGGGGCCGGTCGGAATCCTCAGCGTGGTCGCCGCGGCCGCCGAGGATGCGGGCATCCCGACCGTCGCCCTCTGGGCGAGCGTTCCGGCGTACGTGGCCGGGCACTCCCCCTCACCCAAGGCGACTCTCGCGCTCCTGGACCGTCTCGGCGACATCACCGGCGCAGAGATCCCCCGCGGTGAGCTCCCGGCAGAGGCGCTCGCGTGGGAGGCCTCGATCGATGCAGCCGCGGCGGACGACGAAGAGATGACCGAGTACATCCGGCAGCTCGAGGCGACGCGTGACACCTGGGACTCCCCCGAGGCGTCGGGTGATGCGATCGCGCAGGAGTTCGAACGCTACCTGCGTCGCGGCGGCGAAGGACCGTCGAAGCCCGGGCGCGACGACCCCCGCCGCTGAGCACTCCGGGCGCGACGACCCGCGCCGCTGAGCAGTCGGTGCGGCTCAGTACGCCTGGAGCACCCCCGTCGCCAGCAGGATCAGCAGCACGACGCCCAGGCCGAGCCGGTAGAGCACGAACGGCAGGAAGCTGCCGCGCTTGAGATACTGCATCAGGAAGGCGATGACCGCGAGCCCCACGGCGAACGCGACGACCGTCGCCACCCCGGTCTGCAGCATCGTGAAGGCTTGCGTCCCCGGTTCCCGCAAGGCGTGGAAGAGCTCATAGAGGCCGCTGCCGAACACCGCGGGAACGGCGAGGAGGAAGGCGACCTCCGCCGCTGCGGGACGCGTGTATCCCAGCGCGAGCCCCATCGTCGTGGTCGCTCCGGAACGGGAGACGCCCGGGATAAGGGCGAGCGCCTGCGCGAATCCGAGCGCGAGGCCGTGCGGGTAGGTGAGGTCCTTCTCGCGACGATTGCGTGCGCCGAGCGCATCCGCGATGCCGAGGATGAGGCCGAAGACGATCAGGACGATCGCCACGAGCCACAGGTTTCGGAACGTGTCGCGGATGACGTCTTGGAACAAGAACCCGAGAACCCCGATGGGCAACGTCCCGATGATGACGATCCATCCCATCCGGGCATCGGGGTCGTTGCGCGGCACGCGGCCGGACAGGGAGCGGAACCACTGCGCGATGATGTGGGTGATGCGGTTCCAGAAGTAGACCAGGACGGCCAGCTCGGTGCCGATCTGCGTGATGGCGGTGAAGGTGGCGCCGGGATCCTGCGCGGCGGGGAGGAACTCCCCCACGATCCGCAGATGCGCGCTGGAGGAGATGGGGAGGAACTCGGTCAAGCCTTGGACGATGCCCAGGATGATCGCGTCGAAGAAAGAGCCCATGGTGACCTCTCAGTAGTCGCGGATGAGATCGGTCAGCACCCGCTGGCCGAAGACGAGGGCGTCGAGGGGAACGCGCTCGTCGACGCCATGGAACATGCCGGTGAAGTCGAGGTCGGCAGGCAGGCGCAGCGGGGCGAATCCGTAGCCGGCGATCCCCAGTTGTGCGAGGGCCTTGTTGTCGGTGCCGCCTCCCATCAGATACGGGATCACCGGGACACCGGGGTCGTGGCGACCGAGGGCGGCGACCATCGCCTCAGCGAGCGGGCCGGAGAAGGGCACCTCGAGCCCGATGTCGCGGTGCGAGACGTCCACGACGATGTCGTCTCCCACGATCCGCTGGATCTCGGCCAGCACCTCGTCCTCGCGACCTGGGAGCGTGCGCACGTCGATCGTCGCGACGGCCGCATCGGGGATCACGTTGTGCTTGTAACCGGCGGTGAGCCCCGTGGGATTGGTCGTCGTGCGCAGCGTCGACTTCAGGAAACCCGAGGCGGCACCGGTCGCGTCGGCGACGGCGTCGGGATCGGACGGGTCGCCACCGCACAGCGCAGCGATCCCGTCGATCGTCTGGCGGGTCGTGTCTGTGAGGGCGATCGGCCACGAGGTGCGGCCGAGCGCGGCGACGGCCTCGGCGAGACGGGTGACGGCGTTGTCGGGGTGGAACCTGCTGCCGTGGCCGGCAGTGCCCCGCGCCCGCAACCGAAGCCAGACCAACGCCTTCTCCCCCACCTGCAGGAGGTAGGCACGCTGTCCCGCCACCGGGATCGAGTACCCACCCACCTCGCTGATCGCCTCGGTGGCCCCGCGGAACCACTCCGGCCGATCGCGGACGACCAGTTCGGAGCCTTCGACGCCGCCGTTCTCCTCGTCGGCGAAGAAAGTGACGACGAGATCGCGGGCGGGCTGCTCGCCGGCGCGCAAGAGGTCCGCGACCGAGGTCAGGATCATCGCGTCCATGTCCTTCATGTCCACGGCCCCGCGCCCCCACAGCATGCCGTCACGGATCACGCCCGCGAACGGGTCGACGCTCCAGTCCTCGGCGACTGCGGGGACGACATCCAGGTGACCGTGGAGCACGAGCGCCGGAAGCGACGGGTCCCGTCCCGGAATGCGCACACTCAGGTTCGTCCGCCGGTCGACGGGTTCGTAGTACTCGGGCTGCAGGCCCAGCGACTCCAGGAATGCGCCGACATACTCCGCCGCCTCGCGCTCGCCGCGCGCGCGGCCTTCTCCCCAGTTGGTGGTGTCGAAGCGGATCAGGTCTCGGGCGACACGCGCGACCTCGGGAAGGTCGTCAATCTCGGGCATGCGCTCCACGGTACCGGGTCGGTGCGGCCGCATCGCGCTCGGCGCGGCTGCCACGGCCCCTCAGGCGGCGCACGATGCCGCCTCCCTGCGACGGAACCCACTGAACGCGCCACCTGAGCGGGCGGGGCGGAGGCCCGAGCGAGGCCGGGAACGAGACAACCCCCGACCGGAGAATCCCCGGTCGGGGGTTTTTTTCGTTCTGTGCACGAGCGGGGACTTGAACTCTGACCCCTACCCGCACAGGCACCCACGCCGTGAGCCAGAAAACCGCATGAAATCAACGTCTTCTGGGGTAGTGACAGCATGTGCCTACCCCTCGATACACGCAGGAACGTACTCGGTGCCCCATCGTTTGCCCCATGAGCACCACCCCCGCGTGGCGATGGTCCTCGTCGTCAGCAGGTATCGCCCTTCAGAAACGCTTCAGTCTGAGAACGCGTCAGAGAAGTAGCCCAAGTTCGGGTCATCCAGAGTGCCGATCACGAGACCTCGATCGAGGAACCGATTGAACTCCTCACAGCTGGTCTCGGGGAGGAGCCCACAGGCGTGACACGCCGCAAGGTTGCAGGAGTCCGGCCCCTGCCCCTTCTCGCCTGCATCCATACACACCGGATCAGTCGAGCACCAGTGAGCGTCCGCCAGTGCAGAGGCAAAAACTTGCCGCAGGTTGTCCGGGCGTGCCATGCGAACAAGTCCGCCCATCGTCCCTTCTGAGTCGCCCGCCGCTGTGTAGATCAGTACGCCGGCCATGTTCCGATCGGCCGAGTCAGAGACGTAGAGACGCTCCCGGAGCGAAGCCGAGCTGTAGCCGCAGGCGAAGATGAACTCGTTGATCAAGAGATGCGACAGCGTATGCAGCAGCACGAACCTTGGGCTAATCGTCCGCCCCTGCAACCCGCGCTGGCTTGCCACTGATCCGTAGTGATCGGTGATCCGCTGGGCGCGTGCCTGGACCTCCGCCCGCCCCTCCCAGGCTGCAAGGCGTGCCCCATCGAGCTCGAAGTAGATTCCTTCACCCTTGACCACATAGGCCGGCAGCCAATCCTGTGCAGGGGTCAAGCTGGCACGCCTGAGCATCGCCTTACCCTCCGTCAGCTTCAGCTCGCCGTCGCGAACCCGCGTAAACCCCCGCAACGCGCGCGTCTCCCGAAGCACATCGATCGACCTCACGCGAGAGAGGTGGCTTGCTAAATCAGCGTGAAGACCCGGGTCGGATGCCGCGAGGAAGTCATCTTTCGGTGTCTCGCGAATCTTCACGTATTCCGGATGCCGCCAGATGTCGTCGCTCGTCAGGCTCTCCGCGTCGATCGGAGTCTCGGCTGGCTCCTCCCCGCTGCTCTCGCCGATGCCGAACTGATCTTGGTATGCCGCCAGTAACTCGTCGTCCGAAATGGGAGCGAAGAGTTCGGGCGGGACGTTTCGCTCCAGCAGCTTCCGTAGCTGCCCGCCCGACACCTCATCAAGACCCAACTGAAACACGTTGTTGAAGGTCGTGCTGACAGCAGGGTGTCGGAGCAGCTGATGGACCTCCTCGCTGACGGCTCCCTCACGTCGAGGGAGATAGATCGAGGACTCCACCTTGGGGAAGTAGACGTTTCCAGCAGCGCGCAGGGCGCCTCGAATCGGTTGATCGCAAACACCGTCAAGCTGCGCTAACCAGGGCCGAGCCCCACCGCAGAGATAGGGCTGTTCTGGCGAAACGAGCTGATCGCTGAGATTGGTGTGCTCCTCGCCGTTCTTGTCGAATCGGGCCTCGGTGACCCCTCGAAGCGAGCGCTCCTGCTTGCAGTTATCGCAGGTTATGACCTGCCCTTCGAGCCCGCCGCCTCCGCGTGATACGAGGCGCAGCGTGCCCGTACATGATGGGTTGGCCGATCGATGCACCCACTTGTCAAAGGGAAAGTCATCCAGGTGCCCTCGGGGGCAGATCGCCACGAACGGAACCTGCGACATCTTCGGCTTGTACTTCTTGTCGGCATGCTCCTTGTCCTGGCACTCCACGAGCGTCTTCATCGTGAGCTTGCTGAGTTCCAGACGCTTGCAATAGATGCAGAACGACCATCGGGGGAAGCGCAACACGGGCACGGTAAGTCGGACGTTTCGCAAGTCGCTGCCCTGGCCTGACGGCCTATAGTCCGGCGGCAGTCGGAACTCGGAAACTTTGAGGCGAGACTCAAGCCGCCAGTCGTGTTCCTGGTACTCCTCCATCGCGAGAGCGCCTTGGTCGACGACCTCGTACCAGTGATCAAGACCAGCAGTGATCACTGAGGTCCCATTCACAAGCACGCTCATGGCCCCCACGCCGAATGGAGTCACTAGCTGCGCTCGGCGCATTGCTCCAGTGCTCATGCTGGCTCCTCCGCGGCCGTGTCCTCGAACAGGTACGCCTGACTGATCTCCAGGCGGCACTCGGCATCGACGTTCCGCATGCTTGTCGGCACATCCCAGATCGTCGCGCGCCTATCGAGATCGGGGAGGGTTCCCGCGAACCGCATGAGTCCCTGCAGCGGATCACCAGTACGGGGGTTGGCGTCCCACTCGGTGCGCTCCCAGCCACCCCACTGACGCGCGCGATCACGAGCAAAACGATCGAGGACCGGGAGCTCGTCGGGTTCCGCGATTTCTGCTCGCTCACGCAGCAGGCGAATGGCCTCGTCGTAGGCAGTCGAAGGGAACGGGTCAGGTCCGAGTGTCTCGGGAGCGGTCTGCCGAACATAGGCGACCGCGGCAGCGTGAAGCGCTCGGCGAAGGACCGGCATAGCAAATGGAGTGACGGAAGTCGGCTCCACCTGCGCGTAAAGCTGTTGATGGTAGGTGCGGAAACGCTCGTAGTGGCTGCGGTCACGCGGCTTCGCGGCCCCGTAGATGGTGATGACCAGTCCGGGGCTGACTTCCGGCTTCCGGCCGACCCGACCGCTCACCTGGATGTACTGCGCCGTGGTCTTCGGTTGCCCGACGATCGTCATCAGCGCGAGCCGATCGATGTCCACACCTACCTCGATGATGTTCGAGGCGAGACAGATATCGATAGCCTCTTGTCGCTCCTTCCCAGGGGCGTACCTCACCTGGAGCTGTTCGATCGCCTTTGGAATCTCGTCTGACCGCCGCCTCGATGTGAGTTCCATCTGTCGGTGAGGCCACCGTGGCACGATCCCGTCCCGTCGGCGGAGCCCGGTGAGATAGTCGGGAATGTCAGCCTGGAGGAGCGAGACGGTATTCCCGAGTTCCCGGAGCGAGTTGAGGAAGTTGAGGTTGGTCCAGTAGCCGTCCCGGTCCTCTTCCGGGATGTCCACCGCGGCCTGGAGCGTTGCGGCGGCGACACGGACCTGGACCGTCTGTGTCGAGCCGAGCGATGCGCTCATCACACCGATGTAGCGCCGCCCTGATTCCGGGGTTCCGTCGGCCGAAGTCGCGGGTTCAGCGAAGAAGGACCGCCCCTCCTCAAGACCGTGCGGCGGAAAAAGCGCGACGGTCTCCCTGCCGAAAAGCCCCTTGATCTGATCCTCATATCGCCTGACCGTCGCCGTGGAGGCAATGATCTTGGGGAGCACAGGACACGCGCCGCGGCGATCGGTACACAGTTCGTCGATCACGGGCTCGTAGATTCCGACCATTGAGCCGAGTGGGCCGGAGATCAAGTGCAGCTCGTCCTGAATGATCAAGCTGGGCGGAGACACCTTTCGCGCACCACTCGTGTCAAGCCCGAAGAGATTCCTCGCCCTGGGGCGCCACGCCATCATCGCGAACTTGTCGACAGTCCCGATGACAATCGAGGGCCGAGCTTCATAGATATCGTCATCGACAACATGGACCGGCAGACCAGCACGGCGTGAATACTTGCACTCGCCGTCAATGCAGCGGAGCACGACCTTGCCCGCTGCTTCTTCGTACCCGATCGGTTCCTGTCCGCCGCCCTTCTTAGGCTGCGGGCCCATCTGCGCACCACACCAGGGACACCTCAGCAGAAGGAAAAGGTTCTGCTCGTGAGGCTGTCTACGCAGAGCCCGCAAGTTGTCAAGTGCTTGCTTCCACGTATTCGGCGTTGAGCTGCCACCCAGCCAAATCCCGATTCCAAAGGGAGCAGCGCCGAGGGTGTCAGAGTTTTGCTCCCGAATGTCTTCGAGCACGCAGACCAGCGATGCAGCACGGAGGAACTGCTGCGCCGTGAGGAGACGCAGGGTGTATCGCATGAGCGTGTCTGTTCCGGCGTCCTCGGGGTTGCGGAGCCGCCGGGAGAGCAAACTGACGGCGGCTGCGCCAAGGTACGCCTCTGTCTTGCCACCACCAGTGGGGAAGAAGATCAGATCGACGTCGCTGCGAGTCTGGCGTTCTGGCTCTACGAGTTCGGGCAGCACTGCAAGTAGGAACGCGATCTGGAATGGACGCCAGTATCCCCGGCCAGTCGGCACGGTGAGTGCGGGGTGCGCTCCCTCGACTCTCCAGCGACCATCGCCGCTCTGCTTAGCCTCGCGCAGCTCGAATCCGGATCGGACCTGCTGGAGCAGCATCGCCTCGTTTGCCCAGCGAAACGCTCGCGCAGCTCGATCGTTCGCTGCCACGAGGCTCCAGCCTGTTCGCATCCGCGTCAGCGCCGCTCGTGCTCGACGCATGTGCTCACTCGCGGCGTCCTGATAGCGCGGAAGCAACTCGGGGATCTCGGCCTCCCGCCGGTCGATCCACTTCTCATACTGACCGAGGACAAGTTCCACTTGGGCGGCGCCGTCCTCGCTACCACTTGCCAGGGCTGCCATACTGACAGCCACCGGCTGCCGCTTGCCATCGGCATCGAAGGCAGGATTCCCGTTGTCGTCAGACAGGTACACGTTCGGTGAGAGGCTGACGACCTCATATGCAGGCAGAGCCGCGGCCTGCACGAACGGCACAACTCCATCGGCGTTGACTGCCCCCCACTCGGCTGCACAGCCATGCCCGATCGCATAGGTGCGCTGGTTCCGGTAGAGGAGGTCAAGTGATCGCTCCTCCTCGTCCCGGTCGGGCAGCTCAACCTCCGGATAGGGGACGATGTCAGCGTCGCCGACAGTCGACACCTTGAAGCCAACCTGAAAGACCGCCGCAGACGGGCCGGAACCAGGGGCATCGTTGACGACTGCGAGGGTCACGATCCTGAGAGCCGGGTCGTCAGCCCCGGGGACCGGACGACTGAACACTCGCACCGCAAGAGGGACAACACCCTCGCCGCTCAGGAGCACGACGTCAACAACTTTGAGCCGATTCGTTTCCCGCAGAACCGTACGACCCGAGATCGTGCCGACTGCCTCGAAGGGGCGTCTGACCCACCAATCGACTGGTTTGGCGACACCTGGGATGTGGACGGTCAGCTTCTCGTATCTCGCGCCGACTACCTGAACGGTGAGGGTTCCCGAGTCAGCTATGCGAGTCTCAAACGAGACGGCCATCGCCGACGGCTTGAACGTGTTGGCATCCGTGAGATCGAAGTCATCCGAGTCAGCGATATCGTGACGGACGTGGCCCTGAATCTCGACAGGCGGCCCAATCAGGTCGTCTTCGGAGAGCGCAACACCGGTGACTCCGTCGAGGGCGTCGGAAACCTCCTCGACGGCGCTTTCCACCGGCGAGCCGCCGACGGTAGCGCCCGCGAACAAGACTCCGACGCCGTAGCGCTTGAGCGGGGTGCCGCTCGTGAGAATCTCCTGGCCGCTGTCCACATCGTGGAACTGGCCCCGGGATGCCTCCGTCGTCTCGAAATGCACGACTCCAGCGTTGATCGTCAGCGGTTGTCCCCGCACGGGATCACCGTCGAGAGGCCCGAAGAGCTCGCGCCGTAGGGCCGCCTCAACGGTCTCACGGGCTTCGATTCCGCTCATGCCTCACCTCCAATCAGTCGCCGTAGCGTCTTCGTTTCTACCAGGGCGGTCAGGCGATCCGTCGCGCGTGTCAGCCCGACGTAGACGAGGGCATCGAAGTGCGGCCCACCCGAGTCATCAAGGTCAGTGACGATGACGGCCGGCGCGTCGAGTCCCTTGAACGACTGGACGGTGCCGTAGCGGAGCCGCCCCTTGATCGGCTTCGAACCGTCTGCGGGACTCAGCACTTGACGAAGCCAGGGCTCGGATGTGCTCGCAGCGACAGAACTATCGCCAAGCGGGCTGAGCACGACGATCTCTGTCAGATCGAAGCCTTCGTCACGCAGATCGCCTACGACCTTCCGCAATATGGCGCCCTGGTCCTCGCCGCGGACGTACTTGATGATCGTCGGATCGATACCGTCGTCGGTTCGGCGGAACTCTCTGAATCCCGGCGCCAAGTGACCGAGGAGATTCACCTGATATCCGATGCGGGGCAGGTTCCGACAGTTCTCGGACAGCCGGAACGACGCCAGATGCGGCGATCGGGCGCGAAGTACCTCGCGTCCCCCCTCGCTGCCATAAATCGCCTGGCGTTCAAAGTCACCGAACATGAGAACGCGACCGTCGCGCAGGCCGCCCTTGACGAGCAGATCGAGCAAGTCGAGGTAGGTGCCAGTCGCGATGTCCTGAATCTCATCGACGATGAGGAAGTCCCCGACCTCCTCGGCACTCCGCTCAGCAAGGCCCTTAAGGGCTTTCTCGGGCAGCACTCGCTCCCAGAAGTCGCTATCGGCGTCTGCCGGTGGGCCGCTCATGCCGGCGAGTCGCAGCATCTCCTGGTGCAATGTGCCCACGCGGAGCCCCACGACATCCATGAGCTTCTCGCGGAGGCTACGCCCAAGTAGGCGGTTGAAGCACAGAAGTCGACCTGCTCGCCCCTGAGCGACCTCCCGCTGAGCCGACTCAGCGGCGAGGAAGGTCTTGCCTGTGCCGGCGGGACCCGTAAACAAGACGCCTCTGTTGTCGGCGGCTGAGTCCAGTGCGCGGTACTGCTCCTCGACGAACTGTGCGAGCTGACCCTCTCGCGCTTGTCGGCGGTCCCCAGCAGTCATCACAACCTCGAATCGCGGGCGAAGCGTAGCCACGATCCGTTCAGCGGTGGCCCGGTCCGGGCCATATCCACCAAACCCGAAGTACTTGATCATCGAGGCGAGGTGCTGCGCTCCCTCTCTCATCACTCGTTTAACCGCTTGAGCTGTGGTCGGGAGCTCGCTCGAATCGAGCACCTGCCACGAGTGCCACTCAGGTGAGTCGGGCAGCGTCGCTCGCGCACGCACTCCCGTGAACCACACCGCGTGTAGGACCGGGACATCCCGCAGCTCGACCCGTTTGCTCAGGAGGTAGTCCCGGATGCTGTGCATCGCCTCCTGCGCCTGTTGAAAAGGTCCTCGCACGGTCGGAGGGTCCTGACCGAGGCGCCAGGTGCCATCGGAGCTACGCGCGACGGACAGGTGCGACTTCACCTCGATCACCAGCAGACCGGCATCAGGCGCGACGACGACGAAGTCCGCCTCACCTTCGACCTGTCGCTCATGCTGCGCGATCCCAAGCGAGTGCAGCACAGTCCAGTGTTCAGTCCCAGCTGCATCCCGCAGTGCCGCAAAGACGGCCTTCTCGCCTGGAGGCGCGGACTCGGTGCAGTAGGCCGGAATCATTCGAGCCATTGAGCACCCTCGTCGGCAAAGGGCACGCGAGCGTCGTAGCGGGCGACCAGTTCCGTAAATGGCGCGATCGCAAGGACGCGGGTGACGAACATGCCCCGAAAGCCTGGCTCAGCAATGTCGAGAGTCATATGACCAACGCGCTTGAGCTGGTGAAGGTCCGCAGCATCCGCCGCTGCTTCCAGCCGGTCACGCAGCTCCCGGGTGGCTCGATGCACCTCATGTCTCAGCAATGAGGCGTGCCCGAAGTACGGCTGTACCGGTAGCCCCAGCCACCCGAGGAGCCACTCGAAATCGCCATCACTCTGCGGACGGATCACGTGAGGCGATGCCCAGGCGCGGACCTGGCCGGCCGCGCGAACCCCGAGTGCACGCAAGGCGTATTCCGAGTCGCGGATGCCTCTCGCCCTGAGTCGCTCAATCAGTGCAGACTTCCAGGACGCCTGCGATTCCTGGATTGCTGACGCGCGAGGGCCGATTCGCGTAAATGCTCGCGCACGGAGGGACTCGCGCTCAGCCTCACCTTCACGCAGAAGCAGATACGTGCCCGGAGCGACCGCGGACACCTCGGAATAGCCGACGCGCTCGCCAGGCGGCTGTGTTGGATCAAGCGCGCGGATGCGCTCACCATCGTCATCAAGCCAGATTGCGCGATTCCCCGAAAGAAGGATCTTCCGCGCTTCCACCTCGTCCGCGTTCGGCGCACGGTCCTCACTCACCCGGCTCCCCCAGACCGGCTGCGGAAGGAGGTATTCCTCCGGGATCGGCTCGGTCTCCGACATCCCAGGCTCCGGCGACGCGGTCAATGCATCGCCAACCTCGACGATGCGCGCGGCGACCTGGATACCGCCTTCGGCGTACTGTGCGATCGACGACCTTGGGACGTTTCGATCGCCGAACCACGCCGGGAGGATAAACGTCACCTCCAGCGTGCGGGGCGCAGTGACCGCCGTCGGCTTGAAGAATCGCGGGGGACCCACGAAATAGGCGATGTCCTCGGAAACATCGGCGCGCTCAAGATCGCCGAGCGTGAGAACTCGTGCCCCAAGCGAGCCGAGCCATTCGCCCAGGGCTTCTCGCGATCGACTGCTCGCAGCCACGACAATTGCCGAGTTCACTCCGACCTCAGTCAGCGACTCAAGCAGTACGGCGCCTACGAGTGGGTCGCGGATGCAGAGTGCAGCGGCGGCGTCAGCGATCTCTCGCAGGAGCGCATCTTCGTCGACGGCTCCGATCAGCCGCCGAGCCTGACGACCCACCTCGCCCGCGGCAGCCGTGAGCTGAGCATTGCGCTCTATCGGCATCGGGTCGGTGATGAGGCGCCAGCGCAGTGCTTTCGCGGCGCCCGCGAGATGATCCCAGACGCCGGGCCCATCCCGCTGGATCAGTCGAAACAGGCCGCGGGTGGCCGAATCGAACCTTGCACCGAGTTCGTCCCGAACAGCAATGATCTCGACGCCATCTCGCACCAGCGAAGCCGAGGCCGCGTATCGCTGATCGAGTCCGATGATCCGCGACGTCATAGTGCCACCGTGAATCCGAGTGCCTCGACACCGGCAGGAGGAGCCCAACCGAGCTGTGTCGACAACGCAATCGGCTCTCCGCGCGAGTTTCTGAGCTGCACGACCTGTTCCGCTGCACTCTCGTCAGCAACGGATCGATCGAAGACGCACACGACTGTCGGGCTTAGGACGTCATTGAGATATCCGATTGCACCCTGGCCGTCCAGAATCGTGAGGGATACGTCATCGGGAAGCGGAAGCTGGTCAGCAAAGCCCGAAGACGAATAGATGCGCGAGAACCAAGTTGCTGACTTCTCAGTCCTTGGGAGAAGTAGTGTTGCCAGCGCGTCGCCGTCAGGATCATCACCCCGCGCCAGGACGGCTTCGAGATCGTCACTGATCCAGCTCTTCGTTCCCACGATTGCGAGGTCCGCGGCCGGTGCCACGAGACGACGCACCCAGTCGCGGTCGACTCCCGTCATACGACCGATGCTTCCGATCATCGGTCGCGGCATCTTCTCCGCCGGATCACCCTCCGCCACGGGCGCAACGCCCTCCATACGGTCAACAGCCCAGTGACCCGCTAAGGTCACCCGTGCCGGGCATCGGGTCTCATCGAGCCCCTGGAACGGGCCTGAGATGACATGCGTTGCATTCACCGCACGGTAGTGCGCCCGTGGCAACGCTCCTCGAAGCACAGTCAGCGGGTCAATCGTTGTCTGTACGGGCGCCCTCCCAAGCGTCCATCCCGTGCCGACGAGTGCCGCTGCGTACTCGCGACTCGGAACCGAAACTGCAATGATCAACTGCCGACCGCTGAAATCATCAGCCTTCCGGGCAAGCCGCGTTCCGAGCGCGAGAATCGGGCCGATCCAAGCTGACTGCACCGGCTCGGACTCGGGGTTTTCCGCAAGGCTGAGGAGCACGTTCGGTCCTGACCGACTGCCCGCCTCGCTCATAGCTTTCCCCCGCTCGTCGCTCTCCACTGTAGGGACGATTACCGACATGCGACGAGCGAACGGGCTACGCCGCAGCCTCCTGATCGACGCTAGACACCATGGCCAACGCAACGGCGGCAGCCGCGGCAAGCGAACGTGCCACAGGCGGCGGCACAGCGTTTGAGACCTGCTCCACCTGCTGCGAGAGAGTTCCTTCTAGGACGAAGGACGCCGGGAACCCCTGCAGGAGCATCGCCTCATAAATGCTGAGCCGACGCGCTCCGTCAGGATGAACATGAATCTCGCGATGTCCGTAGGCCACCGTGGGACTTGGCTTGTCCCACGACAGGCGTCGGAAGCTCCTAGTGGGCGGGGGGCCAGCGGTCTCGCCCTTGAATCGCTTGGACCGGGGAGTCATTGTCCAATGATTCGGATGTGTCGGGATGTCGTCGGCCGAGAGGGTTCGCGAGAAGAACGCTGGCTGAGGCAGGTGACCAATTGCGCCGTGCACCGTTAAGTCGACTTCCTCGCGAGAGATCTTCTTCGGCTTGAAGGCTCTAGCGGCTGCTTCACTCTTGAACCCTGAGATGATCACGCGGTTCCGTGTCTGGGGCACGCCGTAGTCGAGGGCCGAGTGGTCGGCGACACCCGCCGTGAGTTCCAATTCCTTGAACCGAGCCAGGATGCCGCGGAAGGTCACCGAGTGCTTCGCATCGCGGATGCCCATGACGTTCTCGAAGAGCACGAACTGCACGTCGTAGCGCGTTTGCAGCGCCTCAACGATTTCGAGGTAGAAGGTTGGCATCTGATTGCGAGGGTCATCAGCGTGAGAGTTCGGGTTCGCGCGCGAGAATCCCTGACACGGAGGCCCTCCGATGATTCCGATGGCCTCGCCATCCTTCAGTGTCTTCGCGATCTCGTCCAAGATGGCGAGTCTGCCGGATGCCTCGTTCCGGATCGTGATGTCCGCCGCAACGGACATGGTCGCCGGGAAGTTGCGCTTATGCGTCTGCACCGCGGCCGACATCCGATCAACCGCAAAGGCGATCTCATAGCCTTCCAGATGGAAGCCGAGATCAAGTCCCCCAGCACCTGAGAAGAGGCTCACGATGCGGGGCAGAATCATCGGGCGCTCCTTCGGCTACGCAGGCACCCGACCGGGCCTTTACGACCAGCGTACCGCCATCGGGGACTCAGACAAGACCATTGCCGACATGTCGTGAGGCTCCTTCCCCTTGTGTCGGCTACCGCTTCGTCGCCCGGCACGCCAGAGCGTGCCTGAACGGCCTAAACGGTCTGAACGGCGCAAGCGGGAAGGCGGAGCGCGAACTGGCGCAACGGCGTTGCGCCGTTCGAACCGTTCCGGTGAAGGCGGGGAGCGAGCAGCAGGAATGCTGTGGCGGCGTTCGATTCGCGCATGCCACCCTACGCGACCGCCCAAGGTCGTGCAGGAACACCTCGGACACTCCACCATCACGACGACAATGAACATCTACAACCACGTCACCCCGACGATGCAGAAGAACGCCGTCGACCAGTTCGCCGGCCGCCTCGCCGGCACCTGAACCCCGCGATGGGGCGAACAAGCACGCTTGCCCCATATCTCGCCTCATGACGAAGAAGTGGCCCCTCACCAGGAAGCTAAAATCCCTGGTGAGGGGCCATTTCGTTCTGTGCGCGAGGGGGGACTTGAACCCCCACGCCCGATAAAGGGCACTAGCACCTCAAGCTAGCGCGTCTACCTATTCCGCCACCCGCGCATGGGTGTGTGGTTGTCACCAACCGAGGACCGAGCCTAGCACGTTCGGCGGGGCCCGACGAATCGGCTAGGCGGCCGACACCCCGAACAGGAGACCGAGAAGATACGTGATCGCGGCCGCTCCGAAACCGATCGCGAGCTGGCGCAGACCCCGCCGTAGCGGCGGCGCACCCGAGAGCAGACCGACGGTTGCTCCCGTGGCGACGAGGGCGAGCCCGACCAGGCCCAACGCCAGCAGCACGGCGGACAAGCCCGACAGGCCGAACAGCCACGGGAGGACGGGGATGATGGCCCCCGAGGCGAAGAAGAGGAAGCTCGATCCCGCGGCACCCAGAGCACTGCCGACCACTTCGTGCTCGCCCGCGGCCTCGCGCGGCCGGATGAAGGGGGCCGAGCCGTCCGAACGCTGGGCCGCGTCGACGACGGAACGGGCGTGCTCGAGGGCCTCGTCGGGGTCCATGCCGCGAGTGCGATAGACGAGTGCCAGCTCGTTCGCGTCCAGGTCGAGATCGGCGAGCACATCGTGGCCATAGGTGTTGGGCTCTGTCGCATCGAGCAGCTCACGCTGCGACCGGACCGAGACGTACTCCCCCGCCCCCATCGACAGCGCGCCCGCGAGAAGGCCGGCGATACCGCTGAAGAGAACGAACTGGGGGGCGACACCGGTCGCTCCGATGCCCATGACCAGAGCGAGGTTGGAGACGAGGCCGTCGTTGGCCCCGAACACCGCCGCGCGGAAGGTGCCCGACAACCGGCGCCGCCCGCGGGCGGCAAGGCCGCGGACGACCTCCCCGTGGATCTTCTCGTCGGCCACCATGCGCGGCGTGGCGAACGGTTCGGTGTCGTACGGCGAGCGCGCTTCGGCGTTCTGCGCCAGCGCGAGGACGAAGATGGAGCCGAACTTCCCGGCCATCCATCCCAGCGCCCGCGACCGTGTGCTGGCTCGTGGCAAGCGATCGGGCTCGCCGCCCAGTAGCTCCTGCCAGTGCTCCTCGTGACGCCCCTCCGCCTCGGCAAGAGCGAGCAGGATCTCTCGCTCCTCCCCCGACCGCCTGCCGGCGAGCTCCCGGTAGACCTGTGCCTCGGCCCGCTCGTCGGCGAGGTACTGCGCCCAGCGGCGACGGTCTCGAGCGGACGGCTCGGTGAGGGGTGCGGCGTTCACTGCTTCTCCAGGTCGGCGAGGGGGACGATCCACGGTATCCAGGCCCGAGGCGCCGACAGTCGCGTTCGGCGGAACTGCCAGCATTTCGGGCAGCCGTAGGAAGCGACTCCTCCCCTCCCGAGGAGGAGAGTGCAGCTCAGGAGCGCACGCGGGAACGGAGCACGTCGATGCGCGCCTGCAACTGTGCGACGGTCGCTCGGGCAACTTCCGGCCCGCCGCAGATCCGGCGCAGTTCGGCGTGAACGGCGCCATGCGGTTCCCCGCTCTGACGTGCGTAGAGCCCGACGAGGCTGTTGAGGAGCTGGCGCTGCTCGCGGAGGGTCCGGTGCAGGGGGGCGGGGAGGGAGTCCTCCACCTCGGCGGTCTCGGTCGCGCCGGCCGATCGTTCCCGCGCGCGCCGGTGACGCGACTGGCGCGCCTGACGTTGCATCAGCAGTTCGTGGACGTGCTCCGGCTCCAGGAGCCCCGGCAGGCCCAGGAACTCCTCTTCCTCGGGCGTGCCGGGCACCGCCAGCTGACCGAACTCCTTGCCGTCGTAGAGCACCCGGTCGAAGTGGGCGACGGATCCGAGCGCTTGGTAGGTGAACTCCTCGGTCAGGGCGTCGGAGGCGCTGTCCTCCCGCTCGGCCGACTCGAGGAGATCGTCGTCGAGGCCGTCCTCCCCGTCGCTCTCGCGGTCGAGCGCATGATCGCGCTCCCGTTCCATCTCACCGGCGAGGTTGAGGAGGGGTGGCACGTGCGGAAGGAAGACCGAGGCGGTCTCCCCGCGGCGACGAGCGCGCACGAATCGCCCGATCGCCTGCGCGAAGAAGAGCGGCGTGGACGCGCTCGTGGCATAGACCCCGACCGACAGCCGAGGAACGTCCACGCCCTCGGACACCATCCGCACCGCGACCATCCAGCGCGTGGTCGACTGCGAGAAGGTCTCGATCCGCCCCGAGGCGGCCTTGTCGTCGGAGAGCACGACGGTCGGAGCTTCCCCGGTGATGTCGCGGAGGATCGCGGCGTAGGCACGAGCGGCGGTCTGATCCGTCGCGATCACGAGCCCGCCGGCGTCGGGCACCTCCTGGCGCACCTCCGACAGCCGCCGATCGGCCGACTGCAGCACGGCGGGGATCCAGTCGCCTTCGGGATCGAGGGCGGTTCGCCACGCCTGCGACGTGACGTCCTTCGTGTTGTCCTGGCCCAGATGGGCTTCCAGCTCGTCGCCGGCCCGCGTCCGCCAGCGCATCTTCCCGGCGTAGACGAGGAAGAGCACGGGACGCACGACGCCGTCGGCGAGCGCCCTCCCGTACCCGTAGCTGTAATCGGTGCGGGAGAGCCGGATGCCCTTCTCGTTGGGGTGGTACTCGACGAAGGGGATCGGCGCGGTGTCGCTGCGGAAGGGCGTTCCCGACAGCAGGAGTCGGCGCGTGGCCCGTCCGTACGCCTCACGGAGGGCGTCGCCCCAGCTGAGCGCGTCGCCGCCGTGGTGGACCTCGTCGAGGATCACGAGCGTGCGGGCGTCCATCGTGAGGCGCTGATGGACGGAGGCCTTCACGGCGACCTGCGCGTAGGTCACCGCCACACCGTGGTAGTGGCGCGCCGGGGCATGGTGGCGGTTGCTGAAGCGGGGGTCGAGACGGATGGACACCCGGGCGGCCGCGTCCGCCCACTGCGTCTTGAGGTGTTCGGTCGGAGCGACGACCACGATGCGATCCACGACACCGCGTCGCAGGAGCTCGGAGGCGAGCCGGAGGGCGAAGGTCGTCTTTCCGGCGCCGGGGGTGGCGGCGGCGAGGAAGTCGCGCGGGCCTTTGCCGACCCCGTCTGGTCCGTCGGCGTCGAAGTAGGCTTCGAGCGCCTCCGCCTGCCACGCACGGAGGTTCTGCGCCGTCCCCCAGGGTGCTCGCTGCGGGAAGGCTGGTGAGAGGTGCTCAGCGGCGAAGCTCCCGAAGTGGGACCCCTCGTTCCCCGCCTGCTCGTCCGCCGTCACGAGTGACCACCCTAAACGCTGGGCGCGAGGGGTAGCCTCGAAACGACCACGAGTCGAGGAACAGATGCGCAACAACGAACCGACACCCGACGATCACCGCTCCCCCTACGTCCCGAACGACTCGCCCCATCCGTGGCGGCGCATGGTGTCGCTCGGCGACTCGTTCACGGAGGGGATCGGCGACCCCATCCCGGGCACGCCGGGCGCGCACCGGGGCTGGGCCGACCGTGTCGCCGAGGTGCTCGGCTCACAGGTCGAGGATTTCGCCTACGCCAACCTCGCGGTGCGCGGCAAGCTCATCGGCCAGATCGTCGCCGACCAGGTGGAGCCGGCGATCGCTCTCAATCCCGACCTCATCACGTTCTCGGCCGGAGGCAACGACGTGATCCGCCCGGGAGGCGACCCCGATGCCGTGGCCGCGCTGTTCGAGGACGCGGTCGTCCGGCTGTCGTCGCGCGGCGCGACGCTCGTCGTCTTCACGGGTATCGACACCAACTTCACGCCCGTCTTCCGGGGGATCCGGGGGCGTGTGGCGATCTACAACGAGAACATCCGGGCCATCGCCGAGCGCTACGACTGCGTCGTCGCAGACCAGTGGGCGTTGAAAGAAGTGCAGGACATGCGGTTCTTCGACGACGACCGGCTGCACCTGAACGCGCTGGGGCACCACGAGATGGCGCGGATGGTGCTGCGCACCCTCAACGTCCCCAACGATCTCCAGCCCATGCAGCCCGACCCCCTCCCCTCCTTGACGTGGCGTGAGGCGCGGGCGAACGACATCGTGTGGGCGCGGCAGCACCTCGTGCCGTGGGTGCTCCGGCGCGTGCGTCACCAGTCGTCGGGCGATCACATCACCGCGAAGCGACCCGAGCCGCTGCCGATCGAGACGGTCGCGCCGGGGCCCGACCGCGACGCGCGACCGGGCAGTCCCGCCTAGACGAAGCGGCGGCGGTCTCGGCGGCGGTCTCGGGGATCAGCGCAACGCCCACAGGGCGACCGCGGAAGCCGCGGCAACGTTGAGCGAGTCGACGCCGCCGGCCATCGGGATCGTCACGACGGTGTCGGCGGCGTCCAGGGCGCGGCGCGACAGGCCGTCACCTTCGGTGCCGAGGACGAGGGCCACCCCCTGCGGACGGCCGGCCGCGAAGGCGTCGAGGGCCACCGCCTCTTCGGCGAGGGCCAATGCCGCGATGTGCAGCCCCGCCGTGTGCAATTGCTCGCGCGCCTCCGGCCACTCCGGCAATCGTGTCCACGGGATTTGGAAGACCGTTCCCATGCTCACCCGGATGCTGCGCCGATAGAGCGGGTCGGCGCACCGGGGTGTCACGAGCACGGCATCGGCACCGAGGCCCGCGGCACCCCGGAACGCGGCGCCGACGTTGGTGTGGTCGACGATGTCCTCCAGCACCAGCACGGTCCGCGCGCCCGCGACCACCTCGGCGACGGAGCGGAGCGCGGGGCGGTGCATGGCGGCGAGGGCGCCGCGATGGACGGCGTATCCCGTCACCTGTTCCGCGACCCGGTCGGACACGACATACACGGGCACATCGGCGACGCCGGCCGCCGTCAGGAGACCCCCGATGTCGGCGAGCCACTTCTCCTGCACCAGCACGGAACGCGGGTGGTGCCCGGCGGCAAGAGCGCGCGCGATGACCTTGGCGGACTCGGCGATGTACAGCCCCTCCTGCGGCTCGCGCACGCGGCGGAGCGCCACGTCGGTCAGGTCGCGATAGTCCGAGAGCCGCGGGTCGGCAGCGTCGTCAATGGTGATGGAGGGAGGCGGCGTGGTCGGCTCGGACGCGGGGATCGACACGCCTCCACTGTGTCACGGGATGACCTCTCTCGACCGACGCGCGCGTGCGGGCCGACGAAACACAACCGAAAACCGGACGGCGTAGAGTGCAGTCGACGACCTGGGGAGAAGGCGAGCGCGATGACTACGGTGGTGCACGACGACGCGGCGACGTCTGCGGACATCGATCGCGCTGTCGAGGCCCTCGCGGGACGTCGTGTGGCCGTCCTCACCGGGGCCGGTGTGTCGACGGACTCCGGCATCCCCGACTATCGCGGCAAGGGAGCGCCGGTACGCACGCCGATGACGGCACAGCAGTTCCTCGCGAACGACGAGGCCCGTCGGCGGTACTGGGTGGGAAGCCATCTCGGCTGGCGTGCCTTCGCCGCCGCCGCCCCTAACGCCGGTCACACCGCGCTGGCCGAGATGGAGCGCACGGGAGCGGTCAGCGGTGTCGTGACGCAGAACGTCGACGGCCTTCACCTTCGTGCGGGAAGCCACCGGGTCGTCGAGCTTCACGGCACGATGCGCCGCGTCTTCTGCACGCACTGCGGACAGGTCTTCGACCGGCGCGACCTCGCCGCGCGTGTCGAAGCGGACAACCCCTGGATCACTGTGCCCGAGCGCGTTGCTCTGGGGCCCGACGGCGACGTCCTTCCCGAGAGCACGGAGGGATTCCGCGTGCCGGCGTGCACCGTGTGCGGCGGGATGCTCAAGCCCGATGTCGTGTTCTTCGGCGAGTTCGTCCCTCTGGAGAAGTTCCGCGAGGCGGAGCAGCTCCTCCGCGGGAGCGATGCACTGCTGGTCGCAGGCTCCTCGCTCGTGGTCAACTCCGGAGTGCGACTGGTCGAACGCGCCCGTCGTCGCCGGATCCCGATCGTCATCGTCAACCGGGGCCAGACCCGCGCCGACAGCGCCGCGACCGTGAAGATCGATGCCGGCACGACCGAAGTGCTGCAGGCGTTGTCCGCTGCGCTCACCGGCTGACCAGGCGCTCCCGCCCCGCGCGTCGAGGTTAGGCTCGAAGGGTGACCACGCTGACCCTCGTCCGGCACGGAGAGACCGACTGGAACGCCCGACGGCTGATCCAGGGCTCGACCGACATCCCCCTCAACGACACCGGCCGGCAGCAGGCACGTGAGGCGGCCGAGAGCCTGCGGTCGCGGCTCGACCTCGACGCACCACTCGTGGTCGCCTCCAGCGACCTCTCCCGCGCGCGGGAGACGGCGAGCATCATCGCGGATGTCCTCGGAGCGACCGCGCCACGCGCGTACCCCGCCCTGCGCGAGCGGGGCTATGGCGAGGCCGAGGGCGTCGGAATCGAGCAGTTCCGCGAGAGGTGGGGCGCGTGGGAAGACGCGGTCGTCCCCGGCGCGGAGGCCTGGGCCGACGTGCGGGTGCGTGCCCTCGCGGGCCTGCGCGCCGCGATCCGCGACGCCCGCCGCGACACCTTCCCGCTCGCCCCGTCGCTCGTCGTCGTTTCGCACGGTGCGCTCATCCGCGAGCTCATCCGTCACGCCACCGGCGGCGCCTTCCCCGCGTCCGGCGAGCGCCTCGCCAACGGCTCCGCGCACACCTTCCTCATGGAGCGTGATCGGTTGAGCCTGCTCGACTACGCGGGCATCGCGTCCTGACCCTCCTCGTCGAATCGCGCGGGAAGTCCCGCGTCCGGTGCTCAGTAGTGTGGTGAGCGTGAGCGACGACACCGTCTTGCTGCGCAGACGCAACGACCAGGGCCTGTTCGCACCGGATCAGGACACAGCGTTCGTGGACGAGGTGATCCCTCCCGAACGACTCGCGGAGATCCGCACAGCCCGGCTCTGGGCCCCGAGCGACGATCCGATCGAGCG